>NZ_JASCOR010000003.1 GCF_029959445.1 Stenotrophomonas sp. PS02298
AGGTTCTCCCCATCTATGGGGTCTGTTCAAGCACCTTGGCTGTGTAGCTCAGCGGCGCCACTTCCCTTTCAAGATCCAGGTGGTAATCGCCGAAGCGATTGATGTGGCTGGTCCGATAAGGCGACAGACCGGCCAGGATCTCGGGCGTCAGTTCGATCCCCTCCTTCCGCATCTCAGCCAACGTCCGGCTCATACCCTCCACGTTGTGGAGGATGATCATGTTGGCCACCAGCTGGCTGTACTTGATGATCTTGCGCTGCTCGTGTTGGACGTTCTCAGCGATGATCCCTTGGCTGCCAAAGAAGACCCACTTCACGAAGCCGTTGTATTCCTCGCTCTTGTTGGTCGCGGCATTGATCGTTTTGCGGATCTCGTTGTCATCAATGTAGCGAAGCAAGAACAGCGTTCGGACGGCCTTGCCAAGTTCCCGGAATGCGAAGTACAGCTTGTTCTTCCGGCTGTAGGTGCCCAGCCGGCGCAGGATCGAGGACGCGGTGATCTTGCCCAATCGGATTGAGATCACCACCCGCAGCATGTCGTGAAGATGGGTGGCGATCAGTTGCCAGTCGATGCTGTCCCCGAACAGTGCCTGGATGTTTTTATAGGCCCTGCCCGGTTCGGGCCGGAAGAATGTCAGGTCCTTGATGTTTCGGATTCTGGGCATCAGCTGGATGCCCAGCATGTGGGCCAAGCCGAAGACCGGATAGCTTTGGGCCTGCGTGTCGCCATGGACGATCTCAGGCTGGATGTCGGAAGTGTTGGCCAACAGGCCGTCCAGGATGTAGATGCCCTCGTGCACGCCACAGGGAATGAAGTGGCTGAACAGCGCCACGTATTTGTCGGACACATGGTAGTAGCCGATGCCGCCATAGCCGCCGTACCGGATGTGGTACTCCGACAGCAGGTTGTCTTCGTAGACGCTCCACTTGGTGCCATCTGCTGACGCGCTCTTACCGCTGCCCCAATAGCCAGGCAGGTCAAATTTGTTGTAGGTATTGATGACCTCTACGATGGCCTTCTCAAGCACATCCTCGGTCACGTATTTCAGGTTGAGCCAAGCGACCTGGCGCCGGCTGAAGCCCTTGATCGACCGCGCCGTCTGCGTCGGCCCCAGGTTGCAGCCATAGCAAAATAGCGTGGTGATCACGCGTCGGGGCAGATCTTCGACTTGGCTCTCGGTCCCGGCGATCGGGCGGAAAAAACGGTGCAGGTCCAGCCATTGGCTGGCATCGATCAGGACATCTACGATGCTGGACTCTGGGAGTCGTTCGGCGATGAGGCGATCCACGGTGGTAATCGCGCTGGAGACTTCGGCCCGTTGCCCCTTCCGCAGCACCAGGCGCCCATCCAGGATGTCCGCATGAACGTTCTCCGGGAAACGCGCGTCGACCTCATCGGCCAAAGCCGTCAATTGTGCGCGCAACCCCGCCACGAAAGACTCGGCGTCGGTGGGCAGGCCTGACACCTGGCCATAGGCTTCCAGTTCCTGGGCCAAGGTGGCCTCATCGACCAGCTGCTCGCGGTAATCGTCAAAGCGCTCGCTGCTGGGAATGAAGAGATCGCCGGACTTCAGTTCGTCCTTGACCTGCACCAGCACGGCCAGCTCGAAGTACTTACGGTGCATCCAGCCAGCTCCTGCCGCGCTGGCCCGTTTGCCGAACACGTGCTGACGCCAGAGCTTGGACATCCAGTCGAAGTCCTTTTCCGGGTCCAAACCGAGGAAAGCGACCTCGATCAGCTCACGGCGTTGGTTACGCAGCGAGAGCACGGCTGCGATCAAGGGCTCCATGCCGGCATCGTGGCTGGTCGCCCGCAAGTTCATGAGCTCCAGCCCATTGAACAGCAGCGGCCTGACCGCGCCGTAAGGTTGCAGCATGAAAGGCAGGTAGTTTTTCCCTGCGTAGGCCATATGTTCTTCGCATTCGGCCAGCAAGGTGGACACTTCCGCTTCCAGACTATTGTCGATCGCGTCCACGCGCTGGCTATCGCTGCCGTCGAGCTGGTAGGCCTGCAGGATCTCCTTGAGCTGGCCGATGAGGAAGTCGGCGCGTTTGGCATGTTCGAGCTGATAGGCCAGCAGCTTCTGCTGCGCGGTGTTCTCCAGCCCGCGCACCTGCTTGATGAACAACTCTGCCGCATCGTCTAATGTCTTGGCATGCTGGGCGCGGATGAAGATGGTGGCCAGCGCATAGCGCTTGTCCTCACCCAATTCGGCCAACTCGCTGGCGTCATACGCCCGGGCCATTGCACGGAATTGCTTGAGCTTGGGGACCGGTACATCGATTGGAGGCAGTTGCTCCGCCAACTGCTGCAGCATACGGATGTGCTGCAGATAGAACCGGACCTCTTTGTTGGTCGGCCGGCCAGGCTCGCGCTTGAGCGAATGCCAGCCGGTAAATTTGGATCCTTCCGGTGCGCGCAGTAGCTCATCAATCAGCGTGCGCGTGGCAGGCGTCAGTGCGTGGCTGATACTGCGGTAGTAGCCCAGGTTGACCCGTTCGCGCGCCCCGATAGCGGCCATCTCAAGGGTCCGGAAGCCTGGTAGCTCGTAGCGATGGTGCACCAGCTCTTCGAGCAGGACGTTCACGATGTCCGGGATGGTGTGCTTGGTCTGGGCTGCGGCGGTGGCCACTGTGTCCAGCCAAGACAACCCAGATTTGTCCAACGGGCGTACCCCAATGAACTGCCGAAGCTGCGGCATGTGCCGGCGTTTGCTGCCAGAGCTGTCATAGCGATCGAGCTGGTCAGAGGCCAGCACACGCCCGAGACGGGCGGCCTTGGCGATGTGCTGCCGGATCCGCTCAGGTACCTCCGCCAACAGCGTGAAGTAGCCTAAGCGTTGGAAGAGCTTTAGATGGATCAGTACCGCCAGCTGCGGACCCGGCTGGGTGGTCAGCTGCTTGGCAAATGCAATCTCAGCGGCGCTCGGGGTGTAGATCTCCTCCAGTTCCTTGGCGGTAGGATCAGGCTTCAGTCGCGGGTAGGCGGTCTCGTGAAGGGTAGCCATTGGATCCGGAGGTTATGAGGGGGGTCAATCCCAGTGGCGGCCGTCGTCTGTACTGAGAGACGCTTCCAGGAAACACTGGTGCGTATCGGCCATGCGGTGCATGTCATCGAGCAACGTGGCCAGGATTTCATCCAGATCCCGGTCGGGATCGGTGGGAACAGTCAACCGGTACTCGCTGCTGGCGGTGTTCAGCCGCACCGCTTGGAACGGGGCCAAGCAGATCTCTTCGATTCTGCCCCGGGCCTTGGCCGCGCCGCGGCCGGCGCGGGCAAACGGGGTCAGCACCATGCGTAGGAGCAGCTGCAGGGCAGATTTGACCTCGGGCGCCGGCAGCGCCATCGCCGGAGCTGGCGCGGTTGGGCTGGGCAGGCTCGCTTCAATGCGATCCCGGGCGAACGGGTCACGCCCGTCCAGGTAACGCATGGCCGACTGAACATCGCGCCAGCCCACGTACTCCATCAACGCCTTCATGTCCCAGCCCTGATCGTTGGCCCAACTAGCAAAGCCGCGGCGCAGCGAATGGCTGCTGTGGAGCCCCGCATCGGCAAAGCCGGCACTGGCCAGCAACTCGCGCAGCAGGCGCACCAAACTGTTGGGATGGAGCCCTTCGGCACTTACGTGGCCCCACTGGTTGATTGCCCGAAACACCGGCCCGTCTTGCACGTTTGCCGCCTGCAGCCACACTTGGGTCGCCTCTACCGGACACAGCCGCGACAACGCCGGCACCTTATGGGTAACGCCGGCCGCTTGGCGATCGCCCTTGCTGCGCGGCAGGAAGCAGGTCATCCCCTGTCCCGGCACCAGCGTGAGATGGGCCACTTCCAGACGCAGCAGTTCATCGCCACGGAAGCCACGCCAGAATCCGAGCAGCACCAACGCGCGATCCCGCTGATGGCGAAGCGCCGCCGCCCCGTCGCCCCGGGCATGGGCCGCAGCAATCGCTGCGGCCAGCCAGTCATCGAGCTCGACCAGCCGCCGGATCTGCAGTGGCGCAGCCTGCTTGACCCGGGTCGGGTGGAGGGTCTGAATCCCTTTAAGTACCTTGCGCACCAGTGGCGAGCGGGTGGGATCCACAAATCCGTGATCCCGATGCCAAAAAGCGATCGCCGCCAGGCGATGCCGCAGCGTGCTGGTGGCCAGGGTCTGCGCGTAGGTGGCCAAGTACCGCGCCACACTGTCTGGGGTGGCCGGAAGGTGTCCTTGCCACTCGACCTCAAAGTGCCGTAACGCCGAAGCGTAGCTGCGCACAGTGTTCTCGCGGGTGGCGGCATCAATGTACTGATCGAGGATAGTCACCTGGCCCAGAACACGCACGTTTCAAAGGTGGCCGGCCAATCGTCCATCATTCGACGCAACTATGCAGATTGTGCTAGGCTCTCCAGCCAGCGGCCGCAAACAACAGCGGACCCAACTCTACTCCCGAGCCAGTGCCCATAGTGATTACGCCGCCCTAAATCCTGTCATCGGATCAAGCCCGCAAGCGGGCTTAGGGTTGTTATTTCGTAAATCACACTGTTGGCCCGACGACCAGTCGGGACTAGGGATATTCTGTTTTGACTACGCTTACTCGACTGCGCCAGGACTGGCTCGGCAATATTCGTGGCGACTTGCTTGCCGGCATAGTTGTTGCGCTCGCTCTAATTCCTGAGGCCATTGCGTTCTCAATTATTGCCGGGCTTGATCCCCAGGTGGGCCTCTACGCCTCATTCTGCATTGCAGTGGTTATCGCCTTTACCGGCGGTCGTCCGGGAATGATCTCGGCAGCTACCGGGGCCATGGCGCTGCTGATGGTTGGCTTGGTGAAGGAGCACGGACTGCAGTATTTGTTGGCAGCGACGCTCCTAACCGGGATGCTGCAGATCTTGGCTGGCACGTTTAGGCTCGGGGCGTTGATGCGTTTCGTCTCGCGCTCGGTCATCACCGGTTTTGTCAATGCGCTGGCGATCCTGATTTTCCTGGCGCAGCTCCCCGAGCTAACCAACGTCCCTTGGACCGTTTATGCGATGGTCGCCGCAGGGTTGGCCATCATCTATCTGTTGCCACGCGTGACCAAGGTCATTCCCTCGCCGCTGGTGGCCATCGTGGTCCTGACGATAGTCGCGCTCCTGCTCAAGCTTGATATCCGCACCGTGGGGGACATGGGCGAACTACCCGACAGCTTGCCGGTGTTCTTGTTGCCTGATGTTCCCTTGAATCTAGAGACACTGAAGATCATTTTCCCGGTTTCCGCCACATTGGCGGTCGTGGGCCTGCTGGAATCGATGATGACTGCAAAGATCGTCGATGATCTGACCGATACGCCGAGCAACAAAAACCGCGAAGCGGTCGGTCAGGGCATAGCCAACATCGCATCCGGCTTTGTTGGCGGCATGGCCGGTTGCGCCATGATTGGCCAGTCTGTCATCAACGTTAAGTCCGGCGGTCGTGGTCGCCTCTCATCACTGGCCGCGGGCGTATTCCTATTGTTGATGGTGGTATTTGCAGGCCCTTGGGTAAAGCTGATTCCCATGGCGGCGCTGGTCGCTGTAATGATCATGGTCTCCATTGGCACTTTCAACTGGGGTTCACTGGCGGCACTTAAGGCAAATCCCAAGACTTCTAGTGTGGTGATGATCGCCACAGTTATCGTGACGGTGTCCACCCATGATCTGGCAAAGGGCGTTTTGATCGGCGTACTGCTCTCGGGGCTGTTCTTTGCTCGCAAGGTAGGCCAGGTGCTTCATATCGGCTCCACTTCTGAAGAAGGTGGGCGTCTGCGGTGCTACACCGTGACCGGGCAGGTTTTCTTTGCCTCGGCTGACCAGTTCATTGCTAGCTTCGATTTCCGCGAGGCTTTGGAGCGCGTTCAAATTGACGTGGGCCGTGCCCACTTCTGGGATCTCAGCGCGGTGGGCGCACTGGACACGGTTGTGGTGAAGTTCAGGCGTGAAGGTACTGAGGTCGAAATCCTAGGAATGAACGAAGCCAGTGCGACGCTGGTGGATCGCTTGGGCGTCCACGACAAGCCCGACGCCGTCGAGCGGCTGATGGGCCACTGAGGAAGCAACCATGACAGACAAGATTGGACACTCCCATATAGATCACAGCGGCAGTGTATTGGCCGCCACCGACGCATCCGCTTACAGCGAGAGCGTGGCGCATTACGCCGCTTGGGCAGCGCACAGACTGGAAGCCCCGCTGGAATACCTTCATGTGCTTGACCGCCATCCGGAAGCGGCCAGTACCGCGGACTTCAGTGGGAACCTCGGAGCGGATGCCCAGCCCAGGTTGCTGGAAGGGCTCGCCTTGCTGGACGAGACCCGCAGCAAGCTGGGCCAAGAACGAGGCCGCCTAGTGCTGCAACAGGCCAAGGGGATTGCGGCCGCTTTCCATGGCATCGAGGCGGAGACGCGGATGCGGCATGGGTCCTTGGTGGACACCCTCATCGAGTTGGAAGGCGATGCACGCCTGTTTGTCCTTGGCAAGCGTGGCGAGCATGCGGATTTCGCCAAGGGACACCTGGGCAGCCAACTGGAACGCGTGGTACGTGCAGTCCATCGCCCATTGCTGGTGGCGTCGCGCAGCTACACGGAAATCGAACGCGTGCTGATCGCGTTCGATGGGAGCGCCACGACCCGCAAGGGCGTGGAAATGGTGGCGGCCAGCCCGTTGTTCAGTGGACTCGATATCCGTGTGCTCACCGTCGGAGCGACCAATGCCACAAACGAAGCCGCATTGCGCTGGGCGCTGGACACGCTGGCCGCGGCCGGATTGTCTGCGGCCGGCGCGGTGCGACCGGGCGAAGCGGAAGAGGTGATCGGCCATTACATCCGTGACGAGCATGTGGATCTGCTGGTCATGGGGGCCTATGGCCACTCGCGTATCCGCCAGCTGATTGTCGGCAGCACCACCACCACGATGCTGCGCACCTGCCGCGTCCCGGTGCTCCTTCTCCGTTGACGCCAACCACCGGCAGTAAGTCAAATGACCGAAGCATCAACCAAGCATAAATCCACTGAAACAATCAATCGAAACCACCTCCATCGAATGATGGACGAACTGCTGGAGATCGCTGATGTTCGACTGGGCGGTGATCGCCCATGGGATATCCGGTTGCTGGTCGATGGCGTCCCGGAGCGCGTATTTGCACAGGGCAATCTCGGCCTTGGGGAAAGTTACATGAACGGCGCATGGGAGTGCGATCGGCTGGACGAACTGTTCGATCGCATCCTGCGTGCGCGGCTCGATCGCCACGTCAAACCGTTGCGGCTCATGTTTCATTCGCTACGGGCCAAGCTGCTGAATCGGCAGACATCGCGACAGGCCTGGGAAGTCGGCGAGGCCCATTACGACCTCGGGAATGATTTCTACACGGCAATGCTGGACCCGCGCATGACCTACACCTGCGGCTACTGGGCCGATGCGAAGAACCTGGCGGAGGCGCAGGAAGCCAAGCTCGACATGATCTGCCACAAGTTGCGCCTGGAGCCCGGCATGCGGGTGCTCGACATCGGTTGTGGCTGGGGCAGCTTCATGGCGTACGCCGCCGAGCACTACGGCGTTGAGTGCGTGGGGGTGACGGTTTCGAAGGAGCAGACCGCATGGGCGACGGAGCGTTATGCCGACCTGCCACTGGAGTTCCGGCTGCAGGACTACCGCTCCATCAACGAGCGCTTCGATCGCATCGCCAGCGTCGGCATGTTCGAGCATGTGGGTCGCAAGAACCATCGCAGCTACATGGAAGTAGCTCATCGCTGCCTGGCCGATGACGGCCTGTTCCTGCTTCACACCATCGGCAAGAACCGGCGCAAGTCCACTACCGACCCGTGGATCGATCGCTACATTTTCCCGAACGGCGAGTTGCCGTCGATTGGCCAGATCGGTGATGCTTGCGACGAGCTCTTCGTCGTCGAGGATCTGCACAACTTCGGCGCCGACTACGACAACACATTGATGGCGTGGCATGCCAACTTCGAGCAGGCATGGCCTCATTTCGAGGACGAACTGGGGCAACGGTTCCATCGGATGTGGCGCTACTACCTGTTGTCCTGCGCCGGTGCATTCCGCGCCCGCGACCTGCAACTGTGGCAGTGGGTGCTGTCCAAGGATGGGGTTCGTGGCGGCTATCAGCGCCCAGAAGGCCCGAGGTAATCCCCCGTCGTTTGACGGGGGACTTGACATGCTATGATTTAGTGAAATTCACGATACAACACCCCTCCGCCTGTCTCGTCGATCTTGAGGATGGCCTCAAGCTCTACTAGGTGATGTGGTTTCCGCACAATGGGGTGCGGTTCAGAGGGTCAAGACGAGGCTCTCTCATGACCACTCCAATCTAACGCTCACTTCTTGGCCGCGGGCGCAATGCCCGCTTCCGGATGCCGCTCCCGGCATACCGCCTACCAAGATGAGGAGTCACCATGTCCGTACACGTTCAAAGTCTGGACGAATTCTTCAGCATGCTCGTAGAGGAGCAGCGGGACATTCGCATCACCCTCGCCGGTTTGGAAGACGCGGGCCAACCCGTCGCCCTCGATCAGACCACGCAAGGCCGCGTCAGCAGGATCGACGCCATCTCCCAGCAGCACATGGCCAAGGCGGGCAGCAGTCGCCTGATGATCCAGTTGGATCGGATCAAGGCGGCGCTGGATCGCTACGAATCGGGGCGCTACGGCATTTGCTGCCGATGTGAACTCGAAATCGGGCATGGCCGTTTGATGGCCGATCCCGCCGCGCCTTTTTGCCTGGAGTGCACCGAGGAACTGGCCGAGGCGAAACAGCACAACATGCGCCGAAACGCCGGTCGCTGAGTCCGCGCGGCACCCATTGGGCCGCCTCTGCGGTGGTCGGCATATCCTTGTTGATGAAAGGAAAACATAATGAATCTGATGACGAATGCACCGGCTAAATTACCGGTCGTGAAGCGCTGCGCCTTCGGGGCGCATGAACTCACCCTCGAAACCGGCGAGATCGCCAAGCAGGCGTCCGGCGCGGTCATAGTCCGCATGGGCGATACGGTGGTGCTGGTAACCGCGGTCGGCAGCAAGCGCGCGAAAGATGGACTCGACTTCTTCCCGCTCACCGTCGAGTACCGGGAGCGCTTCTACGCAGGCGGTCGTATCCCCGGTGGTTTCTTCAAGCGCGAGGGTCGCCCGACCGAAAAGGAAATCCTGACCTCGCGCCTGATCGACCGGCCGGTAAGACCACTGTTTCCCGATCAGTTCCGCCACGAGGTCCAGGTCATTGCGACCGTGCTGTCCGTCGATCCGTTGATCGATCCCGATATTCCAGCCATGGTCGGCGCCTCCGCCGCGCTGCGCTTGTCGGGGTTGCCGTTCAAGGGGCCGATTGGAGCGGTCCGCATCGGCCGCCACGGCGACAGTTTTCTGGTCAACCCGACCACCGAAGAGCTCAAGGCCTCCGACCTCAATCTGGTCGTCGCCGGCACCCGGCACGGCGTGTTGATGGTCGAGTCCGAAGCCAACGTGCTCTCGGAGGAGATCATGCTGGCGGCGGTGTCGCTTGGCCACCACGCCATGCAGCCCGTGATCGAAGCGATCGAGGAACTCGCCCAAGAAGCGAAGGTGACCAAGTGGGAGTGGAGCCATCCACCACGCGACCTGGCCCTGGCCGATACGGTGCGCACACAGATTGGAAACAACCTCAACAGCGCCTTGCTGATCACCGACCGGATCGCACGCAAGAAACGAGTGCAGGCGATCAGAAATGAAGTGTTGATTGCGCTAGCTGCACCGACGACCTCGGCAACGGGTTGGGAGGTCGCCCAAGTCCGCGCGGAGCTGGACGACCTCGAGTACACCGCTGTGCGCCGCATGGTGCTGCAGGATCGGCGTCGGCTGGACGGTCGCGGTCTCGAAGACGTACGTCCGATCTCGATCCAACTCGGCGTGCTGCCGCGCACTCATGGCTCGGCGGTGTTCACACGCGGCGAAACCCAAGCCATCGTGACCACCACGCTCGGCACTACGCGTGACGGCCAGGTCATCGATGCCGTCACCGGCGAGTACAAGGAACACTTCCTTTTCCACTACAACTTCCCGCCTTACTGCGTCGGCGAGACGGGTCCGATGATCGGCCCAAAGCGACGCGAAATCGGCCACGGCCGTCTGGCCAAGCGTGGCGTCGCCGCGATCATGCCGTCGATGGAAGCATTCCCTTACACCATTCGAATAGTGTCGGAGATCACCGAGTCCAATGGTTCTTCCTCGATGGCTTCAGTGTGCGGCAGCTCGCTGGCCCTGATGGCTGCGGGCGTTCCGGTCAAGGGGCCTGTGACAGGCATCGCCATGGGCCTGGTCAAGGAAGGCGATCGGTTCGCGGTGCTGTCCGACATCCTGGGTGACGAGGACCACCTGGGCGATATGGATTTCAAGGTCGCCGGCACTATCGACGGTATCTCGGCCCTGCAGATGGACATCAAGATCGACGGCGTGACCGCCGAGATCATGGAGGTGGCATTGGCGCAGGCGCGAGAAGGGCGACTGCACATCCTTCGGGAGATGGCCAAGGCCATCCAGGCCCCGCGCGAGCAGATGTCGGAGTTCGCACCGCGCCTGCTGACGATCAAGATCCATCCGGACAAGATCCGCGAGGTGATCGGCAAGGGCGGGGCCACCATCCAGGCGCTCACCAAGGAAACTGGCACGCAGATCGATATCCGGGACGACGGCACGATCGTGATCGCTTCGACCAGCGGCGGAGCCGCCGACACGGCGCGCAGGCGTATCGAACAGATCACGGCCGAAATCGAACCGGGTCGGGTCTACGAAGGTAAGGTGGCAAAGGTGCTTGACTTCGGCGCGTTCGTCACCATCGCGCCGGGCAAGGTCGGACTGGTGCACGTCTCGCAGATTTCTGACGAGCGAGTGGAAAACCCGAATTCCGTTCTGTCGGAAGGGGATGTGGTGAAGGTCAAGGTCCTGGAAGTGGACATGCAGGGTCGGGTTCGGCTTTCGATGAAGGCGGTGGACGGAACGAAAGTGTTGCTGCCGGAGTCGGCGTATGCCGGGGGTTCTGGCGGCTCCCCTCCGGCATGCGTTTTTATTGCGGAGGAACGGTCATGACGCACAGAGAGATCCTTTTCGATAATGATGCGCGGCTGCGCCTGCTGCGCGGCGTCAACATTCTCGCCAATGCCGTCAAGGCCACCCTGGGCCCGAAGGGCCGCAACGTCGTGCTCGAAAAGAGCTTCGGCGCCCCGACCATCACCAAGGACGGCGTGTCTGTCGCCAAGGAAATCGAACTGGCTGACAAGTTCGAGAACATGGGCGCGCAGATGGTGAAGGAAGTTGCTTCCCGCACCAACGATGACGCCGGCGACGGCACCACCACCGCCACCGTGCTGGCCCAGGCCCTGATCCGCGAAGGCGCCAAGGCCGTTGCTGCCGGCATGAACCCGATGGACCTCAAGCGCGGTATCGACAAGGCCGTGATCGCCGCCGTCGCCGAGCTGAAGAACATCTCCAAGCCGACCACCGACGACAAGGCGATCGCCCAGGTCGGTACGATCTCGGCCAACTCCGACGAATCGATCGGCAACATCATCGCCGAAGCGATGCGCCGCGTGACCAAGGAAGGCGTGATCACCGTTGAAGAAGGCTCGGGCCTGGAAAACGAGCTGGACGTCGTCGAAGGCATGCAGTTCGACCGCGGCTACCTGTCCCCGTACTTCATCAACAACCAGCAGTCGCAGACCGCTGACCTGGACGATCCGTACGTGCTGCTGCACGACAAGAAGATCTCCAACGTGCGCGACCTGCTGCCCGTGCTGGAAGGCGTGGCCAAGTCCGGCAAGCCGCTGCTGATCATCGCCGAAGACATCGAAGGCGAAGCGCTGGCGACTCTGGTGGTCAACACCATCCGTGGCATCGTCAAGGTCGTGGCCGTCAAGGCACCGGGCTTCGGCGACCGTCGCAAGGCGATGCTGGAAGACATGGCCGTGCTGACCGGCGGCACCGTGATCTCCGAGGAAATCGGTCTGTCGCTCGAAAAGGCGACGATCAAGGACCTGGGCCGCGCCAAGAAGGTGCAGGTCTCCAAGGAAAACACCACGATCATCGATGGCGCCGGCGAGAAGGCCAACATCGAATCGCGTGTCACCCAGATCAAGACCCAGATCGAAGACACCTCGTCGGATTACGACCGCGAGAAGCTGCAGGAGCGCGTTGCCAAGCTGGCCGGCGGCGTGGCGGTGATCAAGGTCGGTGCGTCGACCGAGATCGAGATGAAGGCAAAGAAGGCCCGCGTCGAAGACGCCCTGCACGCCACGCGTGCGGCGGTGGAAGAAGGCATCGTCCCGGGCGGCGGCGTCGCGCTGCTGCGCGCCAAGGCCGCGATTGCAGGCCTGAAGGGCGCCAACGAAGACCAGAACCACGGCATCCAGATCGCCCTGCGCGCGATGGAAGCACCGCTGCGCGAGATCGTCGCCAACGCCGGTGAAGAGCCATCGGTCGTGGTCAACAAAGTCAAGGAAGGCAGCGGCAATTTCGGCTACAACGCCCAGACCGGCGAATACGGCGACATGGTCGCGTTCGGCATCCTCGATCCGACCAAGGTCACCCGCTTGGCCTTGGAGAATGCGGCCGCTGCTGCCCGCATGTTCCTCAGCAGCGGCGTCGCGATTGCCGAAGCAGAACCGCCGGGCGCGGTGCAATCGGAAGACGGCTGATGTCCCGCCTCAACACGATCCTGCGCCTACCGGTCATCCATCGGGCTGATGCGACCGAGCTCGGCCCGTATTGCCTGGAACAGGTGCATCTCGAATTCGCGAACGGGGAGCGACGGCTCTACGAGCGGCTCCACACCCGCTCACCTGGAAGCGTCATCATCGCCGCGATGCCCGATCCGCACACGGTACTTTTGATTCGCGAGTACGCGGTGGGCACCCATCGATACGAACTTGGCCTGCCCAAGGGACGTATGGACCCCGGCGAGTCGATTCTCGAGGCCGCCAATCGCGAGCTGAAGGAAGAGGTCGGAATGGGCGCCAAGGTTATGCGCTATCTGCGGCCACTGACCTTGGCCCCCACCTACATGAGCAACGCCATCCATCTGGTACTGGCGGAGGACCTGTACCCGGAGCGCTTGCCGGGGGACGAACCCGAAGAGCTCGAGGTGGTCCCTTGGCAGCTCGATCGCCTCCACGAATTGGCCCTGCGCGAGGACTGCTCTGAAGCGTGCTCGATCGCGTCGCTGTTCATCGTGCGCGAGGTGATGCGGGAGCGTGGGGGTTAGACGTCCGGCATCAATGCCTATCGAGCACGCGGTCGACGTCCGCGCCGATCAATTGCCGATTCGACCGGAGGTGAGGGGTTCATGAACGTGATGGTTTCCCCTGCGCTGCACGCGACCCACGGCTTGGGAGTGTCGCAGTGCTCGCAGTACATCGTCCGCGCCGATGGCTTGAGGTAGATCGTGACGGTCCGGCTGTCATCCTCAGGCCACGCCACGCGCTCTACCCGATAGCCTTCCCGGCCATCCAGCTTTTCGATCGTCTTCCGGTCCAGCATGGCTGCATCCTCGAATCTAGGAAATCAGGCCTCAAGGGCACCGTTGGTCAGCCGAGGCTCCACGGTAATCCGCAAAGAACCATTTTTACACGGACAACCCCTAGTCCGCGCGACCCACGGCTTGGGAGTGCTCGCGTGTGGCTGTGAAGCAAATCTTCGGTGCACGTTCCTGCGCCATCTGCAGGTTGACGCGACTGGGTGCCAGGTAGACCAGGGCTCCGGAAGCATCGAGCGCAAGATGGGTTGCCGCCTTCTCACGGAACTCTTCGAGATCGGAATCGCTCTCAGCCTGGATCCAGCGCGCAGTGTGGATCTGGACCGGTTCGAAACTCGCTTCCACGCCGTACTCGTCCTTTAACCGATAGGCCACCACCTCGAACTGCAGGGTTCCGATTGCCCCGAGGATCAGGTCGTTGGACAACAGTGGCCGGAAAAACTGCGTGGCTCCCTCTTCAGACAACTGGGTCAGACCCTTTTGCAAATGCTTGAGACGCAACGGGTCCCGCAGGCGGATGCGCCGGAACAGCTCGGGGGCAAAGCTCGGTATGCCGGTGAACTGCAACGGATCGCCGACGGTGAACGTGTCGGCGATGGCGATCGTGCCGTGGTTATGAATGCCAATGACGTCGCCCGGGTAGGCGTGCTCGGCCAACTCACGCTCGGACGCCATGAACGTCAAGGCATCGCCAAGCCGCATCTCCTTGCCCGTGCGGACATGGAGTGCCTTGATGCCGTGCTGATAGCTGCCGGAGCACACGCGCAGGAAGGCGACGCGGTCGCGATGCAATGGATCCATATTGGCCTGGATCTTGAACACGAAGCCACTGAAAGCCGGCTCCTCTGGCGAAACCTTCCTCAGGGATGCGTCGCGTGGCTTGGGTGCCGGCGCATGCGTGACGAAGAAGTCGAGCAGCAACTGGACACCAAAGTTGTTCACCGCCGAGCCGAAGAATACCGGAGTCTGCAGACCTGCCAAATACAGTTCGCGATCGAAGGGATGAGACGCGCCCTGAACCAGGGCCAGCTCCTCCCGGACCTCATCGAGGAGCTGCGCTCCGACGCGCTTGACCAGTGCAGGATCCTCTATGGATGGGAAGATCGTCGAATCCTGTCGCGTGAAGTTCTTGCCAGTTTCGAACAGGTGGACCTCGCCGGTCATCAGATGGATCACGCCCTTGAGCCTCGATCCCATGCCGATCGGCCAGGTGATCGGTGCGCAGGGGATGTCGAGGACGCGCTCGACCTCGTCCAGCAGTTCGACCGGCGACTTGCCTTCGCGGTCGAGCTTGTTGATGAAGGTCATGATCGGCGTGTCCCGCAGCCGACAGACCTCCATCAGCTTGATCGTGCGCTCTTCCACGCCCTTGGCGCAGTCGATGACCATCAGCGCCGAATCGACCGCGGTCAGCACACGGTAGGTGTCCTCGGAGAAGTCGGCATGCCCCGGCGTATCGAGCAGGTTGACGATGCGGCCATCGTAGGGGAACTGCATCACCGACGAGGTGACCGAAATGCCGCGTTCCTTCTCCAGCGACATCCAGTCGGACGTGGCGTGCTTGGCTGACTTCCGGGACTTGACGCTACCGGCCTGGCGAATGGCGCCGCCAAACAACAGAAACTTCTCGGTCAGGGTGGTTTTCCCGGCATCCGGGTGCGAAATGATGGCAAACGTGCGGCGGCGCGCGGCCTCCGCGGTATGGGTCGGCATAAGACTCCCTCAAGCGCTGTGCGCTGTAACCACGTCTTGACGATCTAGGCCCAGGCTGGGTCTAGGGCGGCATTGGCGTGGTCGTGGGAGAAGAATGGGCCATTCGCGCTCAATTTTAACCCAGCACGAGGCCCCTCTGGATGGCCTGGTCGATAGAGGTGCCATAGGCGTCTGCAGGGGCGTCTCCTCTCGGACCGTTTCGTACGTGCCACCGGTGAAATCTGGAGCAAAAAGACGATCAGGCGGGATAATTCAATATTATCCCGCCTGAAATTAGGACCGACATGCCGATCTATCCACCCGTTGAGTAGTACGTAATTACATGGTATGTAATACATTACGAAATAAACGGAGAGGACGCATGGCTCGGTCTGGCTTGTACAAAAGCGATGTGCAGCGTGCCCGGGACAGCCTCCGGGCCGAAGGCAAGAACCCCTCGGTAGACGCCGTCCGCGTGGCGCTGGGCAACACGGGGTCCAAAACCACCATCCACCGCTACCTGAAGGAGCTGGACGAGGAGGAAGGGCAAGGCGTAGGCGCCAAGATCGCGGTCAGCGACGCCTTGCAGGATCTGGTCGCTCGTCTGGCCGAGCGGCTGCACACCGAGGCCGAGGCGGTGGTTGCCCAGGCACAAGAGCGGTTCCAGGTCGCGCTACACGAGCGCAACCAAGCGCTGGAGCAGGCCCGGCAAGAGGCCGGCAATCTCAGTGCGCAGCTTCAGCGCACCGAAACAGTGCTGCAGGCTGAACGCGGCACGGGCGAAGCGCTCAGGCGGGAGATGGCCAGCCGTGCCACTGACCTGGCCCAACTGGAGGAGCGCATTGCGGGCCTCACGGCGCGGCTGGCGGAGCACGAAAGCCACGCGCGCTCCTTGGAGCAGAAGCATGAGCATGCCAGGGAATCCCTTGAGCACTACCGCACCTCGGTCAAGGATCAGCGCGAGCAGGAGCAACGCCGGCACGAGCACCAGGTCCAGGAACTGCAGGTCGCCCTGCGCCAGGCCAACGAAGCGTTGACCGCCAAAAACCACGACTTGGTACAGCTCAACCGGGAAAACGGCCAGTGGCTGGAGCGTCACACCCGACTGGAAAAGGAGGTGGCGCAGCTGCGCCAGACCATCCAGACGCAACAGGGCGAGCTCGATACGCTGCGCCTGACTGCGGCCGAACACCAAGCGTTGCAGGTGCGCTGGGGTCAAGATACGCAGAGTTTGGACGCCCTTCGACAAGAGCTTGTGCAAGCCCGGACCGCGTTGGCCCAGGAGCGCGAACGACGCGAGCACGCCGAGGCGGAGACGCTGCGCGCCACAGTGCGCCTGGGCACCTTGGAGCCACTTTTGGCCCAGCTGCAGCCGGCAAGTAACAGCGGTAAAGGCTCCAAGCGGATCTCATCGGAAGAGACGCCGTCGCCATAGCCTAGATAAAGACACTAGGCACAACGATCGCAAGGAGCTTTGGCATGAGCGTAGTAACCACCACACCCCCGGAGATCACCCGCGCCGTGCGGCGCCTGACCGATTCCGTCGTGCGCGGCGCAGAGCCCGTCTATCTGCCTGTGCAGCCGGAAGCCGATGCGATCGTGCATGAGTGCTTTCCCAACGTGCAAGCGAAGATCACGCGGGACGGCGGCCAGATGCGGTGCGGTTGGCAGCTGTGGGAATGGTCGCACGTGCTGGTGGAGGCAGAATTCCATGCCGTGTGGGTCAGCCCCGAGGGTGAAATGGTCGACATCACGCCAAAGCCTGAAGGTGAGACACGCATTCTCTTTGTGCCGGATCCGCGCAGACGCTACGAGGGCCTGGCCATCGACAACGTCCGCATGCCGTTACGCGATGACCTGCTGATCAAGCACTTCATCCAGATGTCTGAAGCGATAGTCCGGGTGATGAACCGCGGCGAGCGAGCATCCCAATATGGAGAGGTGAGCGTTCCCGCCCATGAAATCCAGCCCCTTCTGCACGCTAGGGATTTTTTGGGCCAATCACTCGGTGCGGGACTGCGCGAGCATACGCCGTGCCTGTGTGGCAGCGGCAGCAAGTACAAGCGCTGCCATGGCGCGCAAGTAGAAGCGTTCTTCTGCCGTTGACGGTGGTGCCCCCGGTCGGAATCGAACCGACGTGTACGCGCTTATCTGGCGCGTGCTCTCACCGGAGTATAAGGCCGGCGCTCTGACCAACATGAGCAACAGGGGCGTGATCGATCAATGCGATCACGCCGGTATTCGGTGGTCGAGCTGGCAGATGTGGCTCATGGCGCAAGCATACCCAATCCGCCCAAAGCATCAAAGCACGCAGAGCCTCTATACCCTGAAAGGAAGTAGTCCCGTCGTTACAAAACGCCCCTCCGACCTCGTCGCCATTGGGCGCAGCGGCCACTATGCGGGGATAGTGGGTTTATTAGCTGTTGCCTAGGTTGTCACTTCCCGCCCTAGGCAGGGTGCTCTCATCCATCTTCGGGCGCTTGCCGATAGGTAACGCCCCGCTGACCATGTATACGACGTCCTCGGCTATGTTGGTTGCGTGGTCACCAACCCGCTCGATGTTCTTCACTACGAACAGCAGGTGAGCCAAGTCAAATGCGGAGGCGCGGTCGTCGGCCATGCACTGCACGATATCCTTGAACAAGATCGTGTGCATCGCGTCAATTACTGCATCTTCCTCCCAAACGCGGTAAGCCGAATGAATGTCCATCGTGGCAAAGGACTCCCGCGCTGATTTCAGCTGCAATAGCGTGAGCTCGGCCATACGCTGCATAGGCTCCGCAAGCTCTGCTGGTATCGGAGCCTCGCTCATTGCCATCGAGCGTTTGGCAATGTTGTAAGCAAGATCGCCCACGCGCTCCAGGTTTGAACTAATTCGGATTGCTGCCATCACATGGCGAAGGTCGATCGCTAGCGGCTGTCTACGCGCGATCATGCTCACAGCGTCGCTATCAATCTGCGCCGCAAGCCGGTTCAGTCGCTCCTCACGCTCTGCCACTTCCTTGGCCATTTGCTCGTTGCCACGCCGTAGCGACCAGACGGCATCCGTAAGCTGCTGTTCGGCAAGGATGCCGAGCTCAAGGATGTGTGAAGTAAGCCCCCGCAGCTCGACATCGAAAGACTGGACAATATGGTCGGTCATGACCTTTGCTCCTCAGCCGA
Source organism: Stenotrophomonas sp. PS02298 (assembly GCF_029959445.1). Classification (GTDB taxonomy): domain Bacteria; phylum Pseudomonadota; class Gammaproteobacteria; order Xanthomonadales; family Xanthomonadaceae; genus Stenotrophomonas. The sequence goes on from NZ_JASCOR010000003.1 coordinate 18,362, forward strand.
AACGGCCGGTGATGTACTCGTGGGTCTTCTGCTCTTTCGGATTAGTAAAAAACTCCGCCGTAGGGCCACTCTCAATGAGCTGTCCCATGTGCATGAATGCCGTCCTGTCCGAGATCCGCGCAGCCTGCTGCATGTTGTGGGTAACAATGACGATGGTGTACTGCGCACGCAACTCGTCGATCAGCTCTTCAATCCGCGCAGTTGCAATGGGATCGAGTGCAGATGTGGGTTCATCAAAGAGAATGATCTCGGGGTTGGGCGCCAGCGCCCTGGCTATGCACAGACGCTGCTGCTGACCGCCGGACAACTCGAATGCTGACTTACCCAGCCTGTCCTTCACCTCATCCCAGAGGGCCGCTCCGCGCAATGCGCGTTCGACATGCTCAGTGACAACTGATTTGTTGCGCACACCGCGAATCATGATCCCTGAGGCCACGTTGTCAAAGATCGATTTCGGGAACGGATTTGGCTTCTGAAAAACCATGCCAATGCGCAGCCTCACGCGCATCGGGTCCACATCCGGCCCTACGATATTCAGGTTCTCCGGCATGAGGGTGATCGCGCCGGAGTACCGGTTGTTCGGATACAGGTCATGCATCCGGTTGAAGCAGCGCAGTAGCGTACTTTTGCCGCAGCCCGAGGGGCCGATCAGCGCAGTGACCTGATTGCTGCCGATCGACAGGTTGATGTCCTTCAGCGCGTGGAACTTGTCGTAATGGAAGTCAAGCCCACGAACCTCAGCACGCACCGTCGCATCGTGCGCGGGGGTTGAGGTGCGTTCGGCCACGGGAACCGGAATTGAGATGGTCGAGTGATTCATGTTGTCTCCGTGGATCACCGCAGGCGGCGGCGAAGGCGGTAACGCAGCCAGATTGCAAAGCCGTTCATCAGCAGGGTCATACCCAGCAGCACCAGCCCGGCGGCAGCTGCATTCACGTGAAAGCCAGCCTGCGGTCGCGACACCCAGTTGAACATCTGGATGGGCATCACGGTGAAGGGGGAGCTGAGCCATTCAAAACTGATGAAGGGAGCAGATGCCTGGATTGGTGATGGCGGCAGGAAGGCAATGAAGGTCAGTGCGCCGATGGTGATGATCGGCGCGGTTTCGCCAATGGCCCGCGACATGCCCACGATGGCGCCAGTCAGGATTCCCGGACGCGCGGCGGGAAGTAGAAAGATGCTGACGGTCTGCCACTGATCTGCCCCCAGCCCGAAAGCAGCCTCGCGGATGTCTTGAGGAATGGCGCGCAGTGACTCGCGGGTCGCGACAATGATGATGGGCAGGATCAGCAGAGCAAGCGTCATGCCCGCGACCAGGATCGTTTGGCCGAGCCCGAACATTTGGACGAAGAGGCCCAGTGCCAGCAGTCCGAAAATGATCGAAGGAACGCCAGCAAGGTTGGTGACATTGACCTCAATAAAGTCGGTGACCCAGTGCTTCGGGGCGTATTCCTCAAGATAGACGCCTGCGGCGACCCCCACCGGCACGGCAAGGACCCCGGTCACCAGCATGACAAGGCAAGTACCGATCCAAGCCGAGAGAATACCGGCCGACTCAGGTCGGCGAGAGGGGAAGTTGGTGAAAAAGTCTGGAGTGAGTCTGGCCGCGCCGTCGACTACGAAGTCGGCTACAAGCGCCATCAGAATGGTCAGGGTCAGGAACAGTACCAGCAGCCCGAGCACGGTGAAGCACAAGTCTGAAACTCGTGCGCGCCGTGTAATTGCAGCATCGTCAAGGCCCATGGGCTCGATGTGGTCGCGCATCAGTAGGCCTCCCGGTAGCGCTTGCGGAGCCAGAAGGCGAAGAGGTTGAAACTGAACGTAAGTGCGAAAAGCGTCAGTCCGGCGGCGAAGATGGTCTGATAGGCAATCGACTCATGTGGAAGATCGCCCATGCTCAACTGCACGATGTATGAGGTGATAGTTGCTGCACCCTCGAGCGGATTGGTCGCTATCCTGGCCTGCTGGCCGGCAGCGATAGCCACTACCATAGTCTCGCCGACCGCGCGCGACATTCCGAGCAGGTAAGCGGCGGTGACGCCCGAGAGCGCAGCTGGCGTCACCACCTTCAATCCGGTCTGAAGGCGGGTGAATCCGAGTGCGTATGCCCCCTCACGCAGCGAATCAGGCACGGCGCGCATAGCGTCTTCGCTCATGGATACGATGTAGGGCAAGATCATGATGCCGATGACCACCCCAGACACGAGCAGGTTGAAGCGTGCCAGACCCGGGATGAAGGATTGAAAGATGGGCGTCAAGAACAGCAGAGCGAAGTACCCAAAAGCGACCGTTGGTACGCCTGCAATGAGCTCGAGGAACGGCTTTACCACTTCGCGGAGTCTGGGCTTGGCGAACTCGCTGAGATACAACGCGAGAATCGTGCCGGCAGGCACGGCAACAACCAAGGCAATGGCCGTGGTCATCAGCGTACCCGACAGTAGTGTCATGATCCCGAAGTGCTTCTCTTCGAAGACGGGCGTCCACTGCGTATCGGTCAGGAAGTCCACGATGGACACCTGAGTGAAGAACTTCAAGCTCTCACTGAGTAGGACGTAGAGGATGCCGAAGGTGACCAGAACTGATAGCGCCGCTGCGACGAACAGTACCAGGCGAATGCCTGTGTCGATGGCATGGCGGCGGCGCAGAAATGCGTCGCTTGGCTGAAGCGGGACAGGACCCACATCGAGGAAGGAACCACTACTTTTCATCAGACGGCCTCAGCCAGCGCGCACATCGCTGTGCGCGCCGACCATGATTGTCAGTAAACCAGCTTCTCTTTCAGCAGCTCGTCGATGGAAACGCCAATCTTCGAGCCAGTGAAGCCGGTGCCAATCTCCCGCTTTGCAAAGCGCTCGCGCATTGCGGCCAATGCGTTCTCCGGCAGCGGTACATAGCCCACCTCCTGCACCAATCCTTCGGAGTGCTTGGAGTCCAGATAGAACTCGACAAAGCGCGCGACTTCGGGCTTGGTTTCGGCGGCCTTCTTGCTTACGTAGATGAAGATCGGGCGCGACAGAGGCTGATACTGGCCGGAGCGCGCGGTTTCGACGCTGGGCGCGACCGCCTGGGCGGCGGCGTTGGTCTTGATGCCTACTGCCTTGAGCTTGTCGGCGTTTTCTTCGTAATAGGCCAAACCGAAGAACCCCAGTGCATTGGCATCACCCGAGACTCCCTGCACCAGCACGTTGTCGTCCTCGGAGGCCGTGTAATCGCCGCGACTGGAGTGCTCCTTGCCAACGATGGCGGCGGTGAAATAGTCGTAGGTTCCCGAATCGGTACCTGCACCGTAGAGGACCAGCGGCTTGTCCGGGAAGCTCGGACGAATCTGGTTCCAGTTGGTGATCTTGCCCTGTGCTTCAGGCACCCACATGGCCTTCAGTTCGTCGACGGTGAGGTCATTGGCCCAGGTGTTCTGTGGGTTGACCACGACTGTCAAAGCGTCTATCGCGACTGGAAGCTCGATGTACTCCACGCCAGCGGCCTTGCAGGCTTCCTTCTCCTCACCCTTGATCGGGCGCGACGCATTGGAGATGTCGGTTTCACCGCGACAGAACTTCTTGAAGCCGCCACCGGTTCCTGACATGCCGACCGTTACGTTGATGCCGGCATTTTCTTTCTGGAACTCTTCGGCCATCGCTTCGGTGACGGGAAACACGGTCGACGAACCGTCCGTGCTCACCATGCCGCTGATCTCGGCTGTTTTGCCCGCCGCGGAATTGCCGTTCTGCTCCGAAGCGGCCGGCGTATTGGAGGGCGAGCACGCGACGATGGAGAGCGTGGCTGCCGCAAGAAGGGTGAGACGCAGATACATTGAGAATCTCCTATGTTCGGATGTTCTTGGGTGCTATTGGTATTTGCCCACCGAGCTCCCCAGCTGGATGGGGCAGGACTATTTGAAAAGTCTGGGCGGAGCCGGCACCTCCGCCACACAGTCGCAGGCAGGATCGGTCGGGTGCGGCTGAAGGCACAGCTCAGACCGTCCGCCGCAGCAGTCGTCGAGCAGGAATCCCAACAGCCCATGCATTCCGTCCAGGCAGGCGCGGTAGCGCACGAACCGCCCTTCGCGGGTTCCGCAGATCAACCCGCCGCGACTAAGCACTGCTAAGTGGTTGGAAAGCGTGTTGTGGCGCATCCCCATCATGTCGGTCAGGACTCCGGCCGTGAGGCCTTCCGGCTCGTGGTTCACCAGCGTGCGGAAAATCACCAGGCGCGCCCCATTGCTGAGTGCCGAAAGGGCATCCAATGCGTGGTCGATGGACATCGACGCGCTCAAGGAGCGTCGCTCGAAGTAATCGAAGTCCAGAACACGTTGGGGTTGGGCCATGGAGATTCTCCCGTTGCATATGTCGATATGTCGAGATATGTCGACAGATTGAGATGCTCCCCCTTCTGTATGACAACCTGATGACAGGTGGCTATTCAGATGACGATTCAAGAGGCCTCCAAAGCAAAAGTCCCGCCAGAGCGGGACTTTGTTGGGATACTGGCACCCCAGCGGATGTTCTTTGCCGACTAGCCACACGCAGCTGCGCAACAGGCTGTAACTTGTCTCACTACCTCCCGCGCATAACGGGTCACGCCGATCAGCGTGGCTGACGCGGCACCATTCCAGTCGCCATAGCCCAGCAGCCAGACCGATGGCTCTGCGATCGAACGAACCTTGGTGTCATCCACGTCGATCCGACCTTGGGCGTTGACCAGACCCAGTCCTTCCAGGTGCGACAAGGCCGGCCGGAAGCCGGTGCACCAGATCACCGCGTCGAAGTTGCGTTCGCTGCCATCTGCCCACTGCATGCCGGTGGCGGTGAAACGGACGGGTGGCGTCATGGAAACCAGTACACCGCGGCGCCGTGCGTCCACCACCGGCGGCACCATGACGATGTCGCCAAAACCACCCTCTGGAACATCCGGCTCGCGTCCTTCCTGCTGAGCCCTCCACTTCTCGGTTGCGCGTGCGAATAGAACGCGCCCGTCCACATCGTCGGCGAGAAAGGCTGGCTCCCGCTGGGTGATCCAGGTGGTCTCGGCCACCTTGGATACCTCGGCCAGAATCTGTGCGCCTGAGTTGCCGCCACCGATGATGGCCACGCGCGTTCCGGCGAAGGGTTCGGGATGGCTGTAGTGGGCCGAGTGCAGCTGCACACCGCCGAATGCGTCCAAACCTTCATAGCCGGGCGTGTAGGGACGCCGCCAGGTACCTGTGGCGCTAATCACTGCGCGTGTGTGCCACTGTCGGCCGTCATCTGCTTCCACCAGCAGCCGTTTCCCCGAACGGCTGATGCGTTCCACCTGCACGGGACGGATGACCGGCAGCGCATATTTGTGCTCGTAGCACGCGAGGTAGTCCAGTACTTCCGCCTGCGACGGGTACGGTTCCCGAGTGGCAGGCATCGGCCAACCGGGAATCGAGCTCCAGCCCGCCGGCGAGAACAGATGCAAGGATTCCCACGCATGCTGCCACGCCCCGCCAGGAGACGTTTCGGCATCAAGAATCACATAGGACAGCCCGCTGCGACGCAGGAAGTAACCGGCCGCCAGCCCGGCCTGACCGCCTCCAATTACCACCACATCGATGCTGTCCATCTGGACTTCCTCGCGCTGCAGCACTCAGGCGGCGTTCTTGTGCTGCTGGTCGGAGATATTGAGTGCATCCAAGTAACGCTCGGCGTCCAGCGCGGCCATGCAGCCGAAGCCGGCCGAGGTGATCGCTTGGCGGTAGTGCTGGTCGGCCACATCGCCGGCGGCGAACACGCCTTCCACCGAGGTCTGGGTCGCATTGCCGCCAAGGCCCGAGCGGATGTCCAGGTAGCCGTTGTTCATCGCCAACTGGCCGTCGAACAGCTGGGTGTTCGGGTGGTGGCCGATGGCCACGAAGAACCCGTGTGCATCGAGGTCGCGGGTACTGCCGTCTAGGGTCGACTTCACGCGCACGCCGGTCACGCCGGCCTCGTTGCCCAGCACTTCCTCCACCTGGTGGTGCCAGACGGTTTCGATCTTGCCGGCTTCAACCTTGGCGAATAGCTTGTCCTGCATGATCTTTTCCGCCTTCAGGGTGTCGCGGCGATGGATCAGGTAGACCTTGCGGGCGATGTTGGACAGGTACAGCGCTTCTTCCACGGCGGTGTTGCCGCCGCCCACCACTACCACGTCCTGGTCACGGTAGAAGAAGCCGTCGCAGGTGGCGCAGGCGGAAACGCCGCGGCCCTTGAATTGATCTTCGGTCGGGATGCCCAGGTACTTGGCGGTGGCGCCAGTGGCGATGATCAGCGCGTCGCAGGTGTACTCGGCGCTGTCGCCGATCAGCCTGAACGGGCGCTGGGACAGGTCGGCAGTGTGGATGTGGTCGAAGATGACCTCGGTCTTGAAGCGCTCGGCATGCGCCTGCATGCGAGTCATCAGGTCCGGGCCCATCAGCCCATGGGCATCACCCGGCCAGTTGTCCACTTCCGTGGTGGTCATCAGCTGCCCCCCCTGTTGCAGGCCGGTGATCACCACCGGCTTGAGGTTGGCGCGGGCGGCGTAGACGGCGGCGGTCCAGCCGGCCGGGCCGGAACCAAGGATCAGCAATGGAATGTGTCGGGTGGTGCTCATGGCTCAGCGGCTCCGTGCATCGGCAGGAAAGTAGCGTTTGCCCAGCCGCAAGGCGACGTGGACCAGCAGGATCAGCACCGGCACTTCCACGAGTGGGCCGATGACAGCGGCGAATGCGACCGGCGAGGCCAGGCCGAAAGCCGCGATGGCCACGGCGATCGCCAGTTCGAAGTTGTTGCCTGCTGCAGTGAACGCGATCGCGGTGGTGCGGGGGTAGTCTTTGGCGATCAGCTTGCCCATGAAGAAGCTGATGACGAACTGGATGATGAAGTACAGCGTCAGCGGAATCGCGATGCGTACTGCGTCCATCGGAATTCGCAGCACGTCGCCGCCCTTCAGACTGAACATCGCCACGATAGTAAACAGCAATGCGGCAAGGGTTATCGGACTGATTGCAGGCAGGAATTTCTCTTCATACCAGCGCACACCCTTACGCGCCTTCAGCCATCGACTGGTGAGGAAACCGGCCAGGAACGGGATGCCAAGGTAGATCAGAACAGCCTCGGCGATGGTCCAGAAACTAACATCGATGACGCTGCCCTGCAGACCGAACACCGGCGGCAACCAAGACAGGAAGAACCACGCGTAGAGGCTGAACAGCGCGATCTGGAAGATCGAGTTGAATGCCACCAGTCCAGCAACATACTGGGCGTCGCCACGGGCGAGTTGGTTCCACACCAGCACCATCGCGATGCAGCGGGCCAGCCCGATCAGGATCAGGCCGGTCATGTATTCGGGGTAGTCGCGCAGGAACAGCACGGCCAGGCCGAACATCAGGAACGGGCCGATGATCCAGTTCTGCAGCAGCGAGAGCATCAACACGCGCTTGTCAGCGAAAACCCGCGGCAGTTCTTCGTACTTCACCTTGGCCAGCGGCGGATACATCATCAGGATCAGGCCGATTGCGATCGGGATGTTGGTCGACCCTATGGAGAGGCTGTTCAACGCGCTGGGCGCGCCCTCGAACAACGCCCCCAGGCCGACGCCCAGCGCCATGGCGGCGAAGATCCAGAGCGTGAGGTACCGGTCCAGGAAGGACAGGCGGGAGGTATCAGTGGTCATGGCATTTTCCGGAAAGACGGTCAGTTGATCTGCGCGATCGGCTCGAGCTGGGCCTTGAGCGCGTCGCGGTCGTCCCATGCGTTGTCGGGGATGTCGAGGAAAGCCTTCAGGCGCGCCTTGATGATCTGATGCGCGCGATCGAAGGCTTCGGCCTTCTGTTCGTCCGAGCCTTCAACACCGGCCGGATCGAACAGGCCCCAATGCACCCGCACAAAGTCGCCAAACACCACCGGGCAAGCCTCGGCCGCCGCGCTGTCGCAGACGGTGACGATCAGATCCATCGGGGCGGCATCAGCTTCGGCGAACTCGTCCCACGACTTGCTGCGCAGGCCGTCCACCGGGAAGCCCTAGCGCTGCAGCTGGGCGATCGCGAACGGGTTGACACGACCGGCTGGTTGGCTGCCCGCGCTGAAGGACTCGTAGCGGCCTTCGCCCCATTTTTTCAGGGTCGATTCGGCCAACACGCTCCGAGCGGAATTACCGGTACACAAGAACAAGACGCGACGGGTCATTTGAGCGATCTCTAAGGTAGGGTTGGTCAGCAGCCAGCGGGGCGTTCGCAGGACTGTTCGTCGGCACAGCAGTTTTCGGTGAGGTAGGCCAGCAGCTCGTTCATCGCCACAAACTCGGCCCGGTAGCAGATGGTCCGGCCACGTTGCTCGGCGCTGATCAGGCCGGCAGCCAGCAGTTCCTTCAGATGGAAGGAAAGTGTGGCGCCAGGCAAGGCGAGCGCTTGGGCGATGTCGCCGGCCAGCTTGCCGCCGCTGCCGGCCTGCACCAGCAGGCGGAAGATCGACAGGCGGGTGGCATGGCCCAGGGCAGCAAGAGCGTGGGTTGCGTTTTTATGTTCCATGATTCTAGAATATTCGAATCGAATTGGCAGGACAACCCCCATGCAGCAGATTCCCAACGTGGTTCCGGGCGCCTTGGACATTCCTACGGCCGCCAAGCTCAGTGATCCGGGCGAGCAGCAGCATCGCCCGCGCATCCTGATCTTGTACGGGTCGCTGCGCCCGCAGTCGTTCAGCCGCAAGCTGGCGCTGGAGGCGCAGCGGCTACTGGAACAGCTCGGAGCGGAAACCCGCTTGTTCGACCCGCATGAGCTGCCGATGCTGGACTCGGTGCCAGCTACCCACCCCAAGGTTCAGGAGCTGCGCCAGGCCTCACTGTGGTCCGAAGGCCACGTGTGGGTCAGCCCCGAACGCCACGGCACCCTTACCGCTGTATTCAAGAACCAGATCGACTGGCTGCCGCTGGAAGAAGGCAGCGTTCGACCCACCCAAGGCCGCACGCTGGCAGTGATGCAGGTCTGCGGCGGCTCGCAGTCCTTCAACGTGGTCAACACGCTGCGCGTGCTCGGCCGCTGGATGCGGATGGTGACGATCCCCAACCAATCGTCGGTCGCCAAAGCCTGGCAGGAGTTCGATGACGACGGGCGTATGAAGCCATCGGCGTACTACGATCGGGTGGTGGACGTGATGGAGGAACTGGTCAAGTTCACTCTGCTGGTGCGCGGGCGCAGCGACTACCTGGTGGATCGCTACAGCGAGCGCAAGGGCGCTGTTGAAGCGGCGGCGCTGGCAGCCGCCGCAGGCGTGCTGGAAGCCGCGTTGAACCAAGAGGAAAGCGCATGAACGCTGTCATTTACCACAATCCGAAGTGCGGCACCTCGCGGAACACTCTCGCCTTGATTCGACACGCCGGGATTGAGCCCGAGGTGATTGATTACCTGACCAACCCGCCTAGCCGAGTGCGTCTTATCGAGCTGATTTCCGGAGCTGGCTTGAAGGTGCGTGATGCGATCCGGCAGAAGGGCACGCCGCATGACGAGCTGGGGCTGGGCGATGCCGCACTCAGCGACGATGCCTTGCTCGATGCCATGCTAGCGCACCCGATACTGATCAATCGCCCATTCGTGCAAACGGAGGCGGGTATCCGTCTTTGCCGGCCATCAGAAGTCGTACTCGACATCCTTCCAGCGGTGGACAGGCCGTTTACCAAGGAAGATGGTGAGGTGGTGATCGATCAGGAGGGAAGGCGCGTGGTCTGACAGTTCACTCGGCGTAACACCTTGGGATCATATGCCGTGCCTGGCGCTAGCGGTAGCAAATATGAGCGAGACGCACACCTTCCTATGCTCTGCTCCGCTCGCCAACACTTCGCTCTAGACTTACAATATCGATTCTCTAACCTGATGATCCACCAGCGATGACTCCACCCTGACGCCTGATTGAAGAGCGATCCAGACAGTAACGTCTGGAAAGGGTGCCTGTTTCCTTCGTTTGGCGCGCACTGCCGTGCGCGGAGATCATTTTCTATGTCTGCAATCTATCCCCTGCGCCAGCAATGGCTCGGCAATATCCGTGGCGACTTACTGTCCGGCATCGTCGTTGCACTGGCCCTGATTCCCGAGGCCATCGCGTTTTCCATCATCGCCGGCGTCGACCCCAAAGTGGGCTTGTATGCCTCGTTCTGCATCGCAGTCATCACCGCCATCGCCGGTGGTCGCCCTGGCATGATCTCGGCCGCGACCGGCGCCATGGCCTTGTTGATGGTCACCCTGGTCAAGGATCATGGCATCCAGTACTTGTTCGCGGCGACGATCTTGGCAGGCGTGCTGCAAATGATTGCCGGTGCTATGCGACTGGGCTCGCTGATGCGCTTTGTATCACGCTCGGTGGTCACCGGCTTTGTCAACGCACTGGCTATCTTGATCTTCCTTGCACAGCTACCCGAGCTGATCGGAATGCCTTGGCCGGTCTACGCGATCTGTGCTGTGGGTTTGGCAATCATCTATCTATTGCCGCTGCTGACCAAGGCGATTCCTTCGCCCTTGGTGGCCATCGTCGTCTTGACAGCTGCCTCCATGTACTTCGGGTTTGAGGTGCGCACCGTCGGCGACATGGGCGAACTGCCGGACAGCCTTCCGGTATTTCTGATCCCCAACGTGCCGCTGACCTGGGAAACGCTGCAGATTCTGCTGCCGGTGTCGGCGACGTTGGCGGTGGTAGGCCTGCTGGAGTCGCTGATGACGGCGCAGATCGTGGAAGACATGACCGAGACGCCGAGCCAGAAGAATCGCGAATGTGCAGGCCAAGGGTTAGCCAACACCGTCACCGGGTTCTTCGGAGGCATGGCTGGCTGCGCCATGATCGGCCAGTCGGTGATCAATATCACATCGGGTGGCCGGGGCCGGCTTTCCTGCCTGGTCGCCGGCGTGGTCCTGCTTTTGCTGGTGGTGTACGGCTCGGGCCTGGTGAGTCAGATTCCGATGGCAGCATTGGTGGCGGTGATGATCATGGTCAGCATCGGCACCTTTAGCTGGCGCTCGCTGCGTGAGTTGGCCATCCATCCGAAGAGCTCGTCAGTGGTGATGATTGGCACCGTGATAGTCACCGTGGCTACACACGACCTGGCCAAGGGCGTCCTGACAGGCGTCGTCCTGTCAGCAGTGTTCTTCACCCGGAAGGTTGGCAAAATGCTCACCATCGAGATGACCCAGGTAGACGCAGAGTCAAGCGTCTATGTGGTCAAGGGACAGGTGTTCTTCGCCTCCGCTGGCCAGTTCGTGAGCAGCTTCAACTATCTAGATGTTCCCAAGGACGTCATCATCGATCTGAAAGATGCGCACTTCTGGGATCTGACCGCCGTGGACGCTCTGGACCGGGTGGTAATGAAGCTGCGTGAGCATGGCGCGATTGTCGAGGTCTATGGTCTCAACGACGCGAGTGAGACGCTGGTCGATCGCTTAGGCAAGCATCGAACGCCGGGCGCCACGCTATCGTCTGGCCATTGACCGGCAAATAGGTGGGTGCCGCTAGGCACCCACCTAGAACCTTGTGAGGCGCGGCGTCAACTTTTAGCAGCGACGACTAAGTCTCCACCTACGTGCCTGCGTAATATCAATGGCTTAGCGCAAATCTGGCCTTGTTCGTAATGATTCCCTGCCGAACCTCATGTCGGCCTTCTCGGGCGGCGGCAGCTCGGGCGGCGGTGCGGGCGGCGGCGGCGACGCCGGCACCGGCAGCACGCCCTTCGCTCAGGCTGCGGGCTTTAGCGGCAGCTCCGGCGGTGGCTCTTCGTCGGGTGGCGGCAGCCCCTCGACCGGCAGCAGCTCGGGCAGCTCGAAGGGCGGCGATAAGGGCGGCGGCAAAGCCGACGCCGGCGGCCAGGGCAGCAGCTCGACGGCCAGCACCGGCAGCAGTGCCGACAAGGCCGCCAAGAACGAACCCAAGCCCGCCGGCGGGGCAGGGCAAGGGCAGCAGGCCGCACCGGGCAGCACCGGCCCCGGCTTGCTCGCATCGGCCGCATCGGCCCTCGGCACGGCCGGCCGCATCGCCGCCGACGCCGGCGCGAACTTGGCGAAGGGAACCGCCGATGTTGCCAAGGCCAAAGCCGCGAGCCTGCGCGAAGCCGCAGCCGAGCGGATCGCCGACACCACTGGCGGAAAGATCGCCGCCGCGATCAAGGCGCAAGGAAGCGGCACGGCCGAGAACATCGACGTGCCCGACCAGCAGCCCGCGCCGAGCTTCGGCGACAACAGCCTGGCAGGCGGCCCCGCCGATGCCGATCCCGAGTCCGAAGTAGCTGCGTTCGCCAACCGCGAGCAAGGCCGCGACGGCACAACTGCGTAACCAAGGAGAGTCCAACCATGAAGAAGAAACTGTTTGCCCTGGCCGCCCTCGTGGCAGCCCTCGGATCGACCGCCGGCACGGCCAGCGCGCAAGACGTGCTGACCGGCGACACGCGCCTGGCCTGCGAGGCGATCCTGTGCCTGTCGTCGGGCACGCGCCCGAGCGAATGCACGCCGTCGCTGTCGCGGTACTTCAACATCACGAAGCGCAAGCTGTCGGACACGATCCGCGCCCGCCTGAACTTCCTCCAGCTTTGCCCGGTGGCGAGCCAGACGCCGGAAATGCAGTCGCTCGTGTCGGCGATCTCGCGCGGCGCTGGCCGTTGCGACGCGCAGTCGCTGAACTCGACGTTGGTGATGTGGACGGGCGGCTACGACGATGGGCGCACGTACATCAGCAACCAGTTGCCTGACTACTGCGGGGCCTACACCGGCCACGCCTACACCGACTTCGCCAGCAGCGGCACGCTGCCGCGCTATGTCGGGACGCCAGAGCGGGGCGGGTATTGGGTCGAAGCGCGCGACTATGACCGCGCCTTGGCCGAGTACAACGAACGCATCCGGCGCGAGGACGAAGAGCGCCGCCGTCAGTCCTGGCTGAACTGAGGGAGGGGAGGGCATGCCGTTCTTCGCCGATCTGCCGCCGCAGCTCCAGGAGCGCGTCGTCTGCTCGATCTCGGCCGCCGTCAAGTACGAGGTGCCGGTCAACATCGTGTTGGCCGTCGCCGAGAAAGAGGGCGGCAAGCCGGGCCAGTGGGTGCGCAACTCGAATGGCACGCATGACGTTGGCCCGATGCAGTTCAACACCGCGTACCTGGGCGACCTGGCCCGATACGGCATCACGGCGAACGATGTGGCGGCTGCCGGCTGCTACTCGTTCGACCTGGCCGCCTGGCGGCTGCGGATGCACATCCGCAACGACAAGGGCGACCTCTGGACGAAGGCGGCGAACTACCACTCGCGCACGCCGCAGTACAACGCGGTGTACCGGGCCGACTTGATGCGCAAGGCGTCGAAGTGGGCCGATTGGCTCGAAGCTCGGTTCGTCACGCTTGACGTGACGAAGGCCGGGGCCACGCCCTCGACGCCCAGCCAGCCCGCGACGGTGGCCCAGCGGGCGACGCCGGCGGCCAGGCCGGCACCAGCACCCCAGCAGGCCGCCCCAGCGGCCGCAGCAGCTCGCAGCGTGTCGGTGGCCGGCTACGTGCCCCGCACGGTGTCTTTCAACACTTCACGCGAGGGGTCGGCCGAGTAGGCCGGCTCTTCCGATTTAGCGGCTAAACATGGACAAATTCCACGCCTTCATGATGCGGTACACGCTGGGCGTCGGCCGGTTGCTTCAAGCCTATTGCAAGTGGGCGGAAGGACAGGCCAAGAACCAGCTCGATTTGCTTCTGCTGGGCCTCGGCCCGATCTTCGCCTTGGGCCTTCTGCTGTGGGCGCTGCCGGCGTGGATCGGCAAGCCCATCGCCTTCGTGCTCTCACTGCCAGCGCTCTACATCATCTTCCTGGTGCTGCGCGCCTACGCGATTCGCGGGGGCCGGCGCTGATGAAGGCCCTGCGGATTCCTGATGGAACCGTCGAAGCGTTGAAGTGGCTCGCACTGGTTCTCATGACCGGCGATCACGTCAACAAGTACCTGTTCAACGCGACGCTGCCGGTGCTGTTCGAGGCCGGCCGCGTGGCGCTCCCCCTTTTCGTGTTCGTCCTGGCCTACAACCTGGCCCGGCCGGGCACGCTCGAACGCGGCGTGTACGGCCGCACCATGTCGCGCCTGGCGATGTTCGGCGCGCTGGCCTCCGTGCCCTTCGTGGCCCTCGGCGGCCTGTACGCCGGTTGGTGGCCGCTCAACGTGATGTTCACGCTGCTGGTCGTCACGGCCACGGCTTACCTGGTCGAACGTGGCGGCAAGCTGCACCTGGCGGCCGCCGGCGTGGTGTTCCTGGTCGGCGGCAGCTCGGTCGAATATTGGTGGCCGGCCGTGGCTTTCGGCCTGGCGGTGTGGTCGTACACGCGCCGGCCGAGCTGGGCCGCCGCGGCGGTCGCGGTGCTGGCCTGCGCGGCCCTGTGGTTCGTCAATCGCAACCTGTGGGCCTTGGCAGCCCTGCCGGTGCTCTTCCTGGCCTCGCGGGTGGATGTGCGCGTGCCGCGCCTGCGCTGGGCCTTCTACGCCTATTACCCGCTGCACCTGGCCTCGCTCTGGTTGATCCGCATCCCCATGAGCAAGGCCGGCTACCTGTTCTTCTGATTGGAGTCCTGCCCCATGCGAAAACCCGTTCTTCTGGCCCTCTCTCTGGCGTTCCTGGTCAGCGCGCAAAGCGCACTGGCCGCCGGCGACGCCGGCAACTTCGGCACGCCGATCAAGTCCGGCGTATCGGTGTCCTTCCCCGACAGCAGCGCGACATTCCAGCCGACGCCAGAGGCCCTGGAGCTGCTGGCCGACGCTAGGAATGCGGCGATCATCTACATCAGCGGGCGCACCAGCACACTACGGCCCAGCGCGGCCGATGAGGCCCTTGCACTACGCCGTGCGCTCTCGGCCAGGTCGTACTTGGTGGCGCGCGGCGTCTCGCCGCTCAAGATCATGGTGAACTTCGCATCGGCCGCCGATTTCGTGGCAGACAACTCGACGGCCGAGGGCCGGCGCGAGAACCAGCGCGTGGACATTGAGGTGGTCTACATCCCCACCTACTGAGCGATCCGGCATCGCCATTCCTGGCGGTGCTGCAGGACGCTCCAGCAGCTTCGCATCGTCGGCTCTGACGATGCAGGCCCGGCCGGCTTCCCTTGACAGCATCGCCATTTCTGACGATGCTGGCCAAGTCCCGATTTACTCCAGGAAGAAGGCCATGAGATACCCCGGCGGCAAGGGCGGTGCCGGCGTCTACCAGACGATCATCAACAACATCCCGCCTCACGACACGTACATCGAAACGCACCTGGGCGGCGGCAACATCCTGGAGCGCAAGCGGCCCGCTGCCCGCAGCGTCGGCATCGACGTTGATCCCGAGGTGATCGAGGTCTGGCAGCAGCTCGACGTGCCCGGCCTGGAGCTGCACCACGGCGACGCCGTGGCCTGGCTGGAGTCCCACCAGTTCACCGGCTCCGAGTTCGTCTACGCCGATCCGCCCTACGTGATGGACAGCCGGCGCGGCGGCAAGCTATACCGCCACGAATACGACGACAAGGGTGCGGTCAGCGTCAAAGTGCGCGGTGAAGCGCCGATCGTCTATCTGACGGGTCAAACGTTCTATCAGCCCAAGAGCGCACCCGACACGCAGGTCGTCAACGCTTCCAAGACGGACGCTGCCAAGGTGATCAGCTTCCGCCTGAGCAACAGCAAGTGATCCCGGTGCTGCCGGCGTGACGAGCGTCGGCAGCGTCCGTCCCCGCGGCCTATTCATCAGGCCAACACCAACCTAGGAGTGCATCATGTCCAAGCCCCTCAGCATCGGCGCTTTCGCCGCCGTGCAATACCTGCCGCATATCGAAACCTTCCTGGCCACCGCCGACGGTGACTTCGACGGCCCGATCTGGGCCAAGGCCACCAGTGAAATCAAGTTCGTCGACGGCCGCGCGAGCTTCACGATGGTTCATGAATTCATGAGCCGCGACGGCAGCCGCATCTCGACGGTCGACACCGCCACAGGCATCCAGGTGCCGGGCATCGACGAGGTCTCGCTCACCGTCATGCACAAGGTGGTCGATTCCACCGGCAAGTTCGAAGGCCTGCGCGGCACCTTCCCGAGCTTCGGACTGCACAACTTTGCCACCGGCAAGGGCGTGCAGCGCTTCGGCGGCGAACTGAGCTGAAGTCAGCGCTAAGCAGCAGGTGCACCCGCTGATCGTGGGTGCGCCGGACGACCTCTCAAGGCGGCGCCGCCGGCACAGACCGACGGCGCCGCTTCTTCAAGGAGCACAGACGTGACACCCGAAGTTGAGGCAGCACTGCCGCGCCGCCTTCTGCTGCGGAATCATGCGCGCGCATTCGACCGCAGTCAGACTGGTGCCGTGGGCCATGATGCCGGCATAGACCATCAGCAGCTCGTCGGTAGAGCGCGGCTCACGTCCGAGCATGATCCAGCTAAAGCGCACCTGGGCGTCAACGGCCAGAATCACTTCCGGCAATTGAACCTCACCGATGCGGTGATCCAAAGCCGCGCGCAGCTTGGTCACTTCTGGGTCTTCGTCCTCTGCGGGCAATGGCGACAAATGGAGTTCATCATCCACGCGCAGTACGCCACTGCGGGCTGCAGCGGCCACCGCATCGACACCGGCAGTTACTCTGGCCAGCAAAGGCTTCAAGAAAGTGGCAGCCTTGCTGGGTAACGATAGACGGGCATAGTGTTTCTTGGACTCTGCCTGCCAACGCTCGTCCGTGAAGAACAAGCGCGCACGACCCCGAAAGCTCAGGCTGTGCTCAATCCAGACCGAGCCATTGCGCACCGCGCGGCGCAGGGCAAACAGGGTGGCCACCTCCAACGCCTGAAACGCCCGTTCCCGGTCTGGGCTGGAGATCGAAACCTGCCAGATCATTCCCAGACTTGGTGCCACCACTTCAACTGGCAGCTTTCTGGATCCTTTGAGATATAAAGCTTGCAGCTTGGCAAGGTACTCGATGGCAGGATGCTCGCCGGTGGCCTGCCAGGGCAGCTTTGCAATGGCGACGAGCAACGACCGCACGGGGCGAATTCCATCAATCAATCCCTCGCGGACCAGGGAGGCCCTGCTCGGTGGTTTGCGTTTCTGGGTTTCGGTGATCAAGGCTTCAAGACGGGCACGCAACTCAGCATCTGGCACCGCACCTTGCGCGCTCAAGGCAACAAGTTCGCCGAGCAGCGTTTTGTACATTGCGGCCCAATTGACGGTAGCGGGGACATCGGCGGCAGCCTGACGCCACAGATCGGCGATCCGGCGCTGCACCATAAGGATCAACTGGTCTGTGGTGGTGAACAGGCAATACCGAAGAAAGCATGCGACCTCCACGGTGCGCGCTGGCTCTTTGATCTTGGCTCCGGCTGAGGGCGGCCTGGAGACAAGTCGGCGCGCGTAGCGGCGCAAGATGAGATCGGGGATGTCTGCCAGGTGCTTATGAACGTCCAGCGTGTAAAGCAGGTCGATGCGCTCCAGTACCTCGCTGATTTGGCGGGTTGAGTGTTTCGCCGGTGCAGCCCATAGCCAACTCTGCTGGGTTTGTCCATCTGGGCGCAGCTCTGAAACTGAGGCTCGCCAGCGATCAAGTGTTGCTGGATCAACGCTGGCGGCGATGGCGGTGCCTGTTTCAACTTCAAGCTGGGCAAGTGCCGCCGCAATCAGTGTCCGAATTGCCCGCTCGTGCACGATCACCAGCTTGTTCTTGTACAGCCATTGACGCGCCCGCACGAGTAGCTGATCGCGGTCGGCGCAGCGCGCCACTTCGTCGCGCAGTTCACGTACCAGTGAGCGGCGCTGGTGCTCGCTCATCCACTGGAATCCAAGGACCGTGCAGGCTACTTGTTGGTGATCGAATAGCGTGCGCCCGCGTTCATACATGGCTCTCAGCGAGGCGACTTCTGGTGCTGCAATGCCAAGCTCGTTGCCAAGGTGGCGCCACAAGGCTACTGGAATTACCCGAAAGGCACCGAGCAAACGCCCACTCATGCGCAGGAAACCAATATGGAGCGCCAGACCAAGCTTGTGGGAATCACCTCGGCGTGCATTGATTGCGTCGCGCTCGGCACCATCGAAGGTGAAAAATGCCTTCATCTCGAAGTCGCTGATATCGCGGGGGAGCCCACGCATCCCCAAAAACGTTGTGTGCCAACCCTGCATCGTGAACCTCAAAAGTGGGAGGCCACCATACCCGTTTACAAAGCGAACAGGAAAGTCAATGAAATCAACGGTCTACCCAGACCACCCCCGCGCCAGTGCTAGCTTTGCGTACCGTCACTTATTGCACTGAAAACGAGGAGACCCCGAGCGAGGCGAAAAAAAACCGCCTCGGGGTGTCCGAGGCGGCAAGTCTGCATGCGGTTCAGGGAGGAAGAAACCGCGCCGGCGATCAGGGAGGAAAACCGCGCGGCCTGATGTGCAGCTCGGCCACTTTAGCCGGATTTTTCGACTTATCCGATGCGAGCGGCCCGCCGTGGGCGCTGCTCGATCTGCTGTTGCTTTTTCTCGACGTGCTTCTGCTCCTGGTGCTGCTGCTCGTCGCGCTGCACCTGGCTGATGGCCGCGCCGATCTGCCGCTTCACGCCCTCGATGCCCAGCTCGCTCTTGTGCGCCAAGTCGTTGAAGTCGGTGTGCTGCTTCATCGTGGACAGCGCCGCGATCTGCGCGCCGCTCAACATCGACGCCTTGAGCTTGGCCGCCTCGTCGCCGGCCAGCTCGACCTTGCCGGCGGCGGCGTCGGCAAGGCGCTGCTCGGCGCGCAGGTGGGGGGCACCTCAGAAAACGGAAAATAAAGCACGCTAAGGCATAGCTGACCTTGCCAGGCCTGCTTCGCCCTGTAGTGACGCGATCAACGGGCAGGAAACATTCCCCTTTCGTGCATGGCAGGCGCACACGAGTTCAGACAGCACGGTTTCCATGCGCGCCAAGTCGGCCATCTTCTCGCGCACGTCCTTGAGCTTGTGTTCGGCCAGGCTGCTGGCCTCCTCGCAGTGGGTGCCATCGTCGAGCCGCAACAGCTCGGCAATCTCGTCCAGACTGAACCCCAGCCGCTGTGCCGATTTCACGAATTTCACCCGAACCACGTCCGCCTCCCCATAGCGGCGGATGCTGCCGTAAGGCTTGTCCGGTTCCGGCAACAGGCCCTTGCGCTGATAGAAGCGGATTGTCTCCACGTTGACCCCGGCCGCCTTGGCAAAAACGCCAATGGTCAGGTTTTCCAAATTATTTTCCATATCGCTTGACTCCGTACATGAGTACGGAAGTAAGGTTACGCTATCCAATCCAAATTCAAAAGGGCCAACGTATGTCTGAACCACAAAACGGGCGCGGTGCGCTCTTCGCCGGCGGGCTGGCCGCCATTCTTGCATCGACCTGCTGCCTGGGGCCGCTAGTACTGGTCGCCCTGGGCTTCTCCGGTGCTTGGATCGGCAACCTGACGGTGCTGGAACCCTATCGACCGTTGTTCATCGGCGCGGCGCTAGTGGCGCTGTTCTTCGCCTGGAAGCGGATTTACCGGCCCGTGCAGGCATGCAAGCCAGGTGAGGTCTGCGCGATTCCGCAGGTGCGCGCCACCTACAAGCTGATTTTCTGGATCGTGGCCGTGCTGGTCCTGGTCGCGCTTGGATTTCCCTATGTCGTTCCATTTTTCTATTAACCAGGAGTTCATCATGAAGAAACTGTTTGCCTCCCTTGCCCTCGCCGCCGCTGTTGCCCCGGTGTGGGCCGCTACCCAGACCGTCACGCTAGCGGTTCCCGGCATGACTTGCGCCGCCTGCCCGATCACAGTCAAGAAAGCGCTCTCCAAGGTCGAAGGCGTGAGCAAGGTCGATGTGGGCTTCGAGAAGCGCGAGGCCGTCGTCACTTTTGACGACACCAAGGCCAGCGTACAGAAGCTGACCAAGGCCACCGCAGACGCCGGCTATCCGTCCAGCGTCAAGCAGTGAGCCAGCAAGCCAACGACAACAGCGAGAGCCGCTTCATGGGACTGATGACACGCATTGCCGATAAAACCGGCGCGCTCGGCAGCGTCGTTTCCGCGATGGGCTGCGCCGCCTGCTTTCCAGCCCTCGCCAGCTTCGGCGCGGCCATCGGGCTGGGCTTCTTGAGCCAGTACGAGGGACTGTTCATCAGCCGCCTGCTGCCGCTGTTTGCCGCGCTGGCCTTCCTGGCGAACGCGCTGGGTTGGTTCAGTCATCGGCAATGGCTGCGCAGTCTGCTCGGCATGATCGGCCCGGCCATCGTGTTTGCGGCCACGGTCTGGCTGCTCGGCAACTGGTGGACGGCGAACCTGATGTACGTCGGCCTGGCCTTGATGATTGGGGTGTCGATCTGGGACTTCGTGTCGCCGGCGCATCGCCGTTGCGGACCGGACGGCTGCGAACTCCCCGCCAAGCGCTTGTGAAAGACGGCTGACCGTGCGACACGGCGGCCCACACGAATAAGGAACGATGGTATGAGCACTCTCAAAATCACCGGCATGACTTGCGACTCGTGCGCAGTGCATGTCAAGGACGCCCTGGAGAAAGTGCCCGGCGTGCAATCAGCGGATGTCTCCTACGCCAAGGGCAGCGCCAAGCTCGCCATTGAGGTCGGCACGTCACCCGACGCGCTGACGGCCGCTGTAGCTGGACTCGGTTATCGGGCCACGCTGGCCGATGCCCCCTCAGTTTCGACGCCGGGCGGATTGCTCGACAAGATGCGCGATCTGCTGGGCAGAAACGACAAGACGGGTAGCAGCGGCGCATTGCATATCGCCGTCATCGGCAGCGGCGGGGCCGCGATGGCAGCGGCGCTGAAGGCCGTCGAGCAAGGCGCACGTGTCACGCTGATCGAGCGCGGCACCATCGGCGGCACCTGCGTCAATGTCGGTTGTGTGCCGTCCAAGATCATGATCCGCGCCGCCCATATCGCCCATCTGCGCCGGGAAAGCCCGTTCGATGGCGGCATCGCCGCTACCACGCCGACCATCCAGCGCACGGCGCTGCTGGCCCAGCAGCAGGCCCGCGTCGATGAACTGCGCCACGCCAAGTACGAAGGCATCTTGGAGGGCAATCCGGCGATCACTGTGCTGCACGGCTCCGCCCGCTTTAAGGACAATCGCAACCTGATCGTGCAACTCAACGACGGCGGCGAGCGCGTGGTGGCATTCGACCGCTGCCTGATCGCCACCGGCGCGAGCCCGGCCGTGCCGCCGATTCCCGGCCTGAAAGACACTCCGTACTGGACTTCCACTGAAGCGCTGGTCAGCGAGACGATTCCTAAGCGCCTGGCCGTGATTGGCTCATCAGTGGTGGCGCTGGAGCTGGCGCAGGCGTTCGCCCGACTCGGAGCGAAGGTGACGATCCTGGCTCGCAGCACGCTGTTCTTCCGCGAAGACCCAGCTATAGGCGAAGCCGTCACGGCCGCATTCCGCATGGAGGGCATCGAGGTGAGGGAACACACCCAGGCCAGCCAGGTCGCGTATATCAATGGTGAAGGGGACGGCGAATTCGTGCTCACCACGGCGCACGGCGAACTGCGCGCCGACAAGCTGCTGGTCGCCACCGGCCGCGCGCCCAACACACGCAAGCTGGCACTGGATGCGACGGGCGTCACGCTCACCCCGCAAGGCGCTATCGTCATCGACCCCGGCATGCGTACAAGCGTGGAACACATCTACGCCGCAGGCGACTGCACCGACCAGCCGCAGTTCGTCTATGTGGCGGCAGCGGCCGGCACTCGCGCCGCGATCAACATGACCGGCGGTGACGCGGCCCTGAACCTGACCGCGATGCCGGCCGTGGTGTTCACCGACCCGCAAGTGGCGACCGTAGGCTACAGCGAGGCGGAAGCGCACCATGACGGCATCAAAACTGATAGTCGCACGCTAACGCTGGACAACGTGCCGCGCGCGCTCGCCAACTTCGACACGCGCGGCTTCATCAAACTGGTGGTTGAAGAAGGCAGCGGACGACTGATCGGCGTGCAGGCAGTGGCCCCGGAAGCGGGCGAACTGATCCAGACGGCCGCACTGGCGATTCGCAACCGGATGACGGTGCAGGAACTGGCCGACCAGTTGTTCCCCTACCTGACGATGGTCGAAGGGTTGAAGCTCGCGGCGCAGACCTTCAACAAGGATGTGAAGCAGCTTTCCTGCTGCGCCGGGTGAGGACAAGGAGGTGTGCGATGAGCGCCTACACGGTATCGCAACTGGCCCATAACGCTGGGGTGAGCGTACATATCGTGCGCGACTACCTGGTGCGCGGCTTGTTACGGCCGGTGGCCTGCACCACGGGCGGCTACGGCGTGTTCGACGATGCGGCCTTGCAACGGCTGTGCTTCGTGCGCGCGGCCTTCGAGGCGGGTATCGGCCTGGATGCCCTGGCGCGGCTGTGCCGTGCGCTCGACGCAGCGGACGGCGCACAAGCCGCAGCGCAGCTTGCCGTGCTGCGCCAGTTGGTCGAGCGGCGGCGCGCGGCGTTGGCCCATCTGGACGCGCAACTGGCCTCCATGCCAGCCGAGCGGGCGCACGAGGAGGCATTGCCGTGAACGCCCCTGACAAACTGCCGCCCGAGACGCGCCAACCCGTTTCCGGCTACCTGTGGGGTGCGCTGGCCGTGTTGACCTGCCCCTGCCATCTGCCGATTCTCGCCGCCGTGCTGGCCGGGACGACCGCCGGTGCCTTCCTTGGCGAGCATTGGGGTGTTGCCGCGCTCGCGCTGACCGGCTTGTTCGTTCTGGCCGTAACGCGGCTGCTGCGCGCCTTCCGGGGCGGATCATGACGAGTTCGCAGCCCGCCGGATGGACGGCGGCCGAGTTGGCGCAGGCGGCGGCGCGCGGACAGCTTGACCTGCATTACCAGCCGCTGGTCGATCTGCGCGATCACCGGATCGCTGGCGCGGAAGCGTTGATGCGCTGGCGGCATCCGAGGCTTGGCCTGTTGCCGCCCGGCCAGTTCCTGCCGCTGGCCGAGTCGTTCGGCCTGATGCCGGAAATAGGCGCGTGGGTGCTGGGCGAGGCCTGTCGCCAGATGCACAAGTGGCAAGGACCGGCATGGCAACCGTTCCGTCTTGCCGTCAATGTGTCCGCCAGCCAGGTTGGGCCAACGTTCGACGACGAGGTAAAGCGGGTGCTGGCCGATATGGCCCTGCCCGCCGAGCTTCTGGAGATCGAACTGACCGAATCGGTCGCATTCGGCAATCCAGCCCTGTTCGCCAGTTTCGACGCCTTGCGCGCCATCGGCGTGCGCTTCGCCGCCGACGACTTCGGCACCGGCTATTCCTGCCTGCAACATCTGAAATGCTGCCCCATCACCACATTGAAAATCGACCAATCCTTTGTCGCCAGGCTCCCGGATGATGCCCGTGACCAAACTATCGTGCGGGCGGTGATCCAGCTCGCGCACGGGCTGGGCATGGAGGTGGTAGCCGAGGGTGTGGAAACACCCGACTGCCTTGCGTGGTTGCGGCAGGCGGGTTGCGACACGGTGCAGGGTTTCCTGTTCGCCAGGCCGATGCCGGCGGCGGCCTTCGTCGGCTTCGTCAACCAATGGAGGAACACCACCATGAACGCCAATGAACCGAGCACCAGTTGCTGCGTGTGCTGCAAGGAAATCCCGCTCGATGCCGCCTTCACGCCGGAAGGGGCCGAGTACGTGGAGCATTTCTGCGGGCTGGAGTGCTATCAGCGCTTCCAGGCGCGGGCCAGCACTGCGACCGAAACCAGCGTCAAACCGGACGCTTGTGATTCGCCGCCGTCAGGTTGAGGCACACCCTAACCTGATGTCAGATGCCATGTGTAAATTGCGTCAGGATAGGATTGAATTTTGCATTTATTGACATATCTCGTTGAAGGTCATAGAGTCTTCCCTGACATTTTGCAGGGAATTCCATGACTGGACAGCGCATTGGGTATATCAGGGTCAGCACCTTCGACCAGAACCCGGAACGGCAACTGGAAGGCGTCAAGGTTGATCGCGCTTTTAGCGACAAGGCATCCGGCAAGGATGTCAAGCGTCCGCAACTGGAAGCGCTGATAAGCTTCGCCCGCACCGGCGACACCGTGGTGGTGCATAGCATGGATCGCCTGGCGCGCAATCTCGATGATTTGCGCCGGATCGTGCAAACGCTGACACAACGCGGCGTGCATATCGAATTCGTCAAGGAACACCTCAGTTTTACTGGCGAAGACTCTCCGATGGCGAACCTGATGCTCTCGGTGATGGGCGCGTTCGCCGAGTTCGAGCGCGCCCTGATCCGCGAGCGTCAGCGCGAGGGTATTGCGCTCGCCAAGCAACGCGGGGCTTACCGTGGCAGGAAGAAATCCCTGTCGTCTGAGCGTATTGCCGAACTGCGCCAACGTGTCGAGGCTGGCGAGCAAAAGACCAAGCTTGCTCGTGAATTCGGAATCAGTCGCGAAACCCTGTATCAATACTTGAGAACGGATCAGTAAATATGCCACGTCGTTCCATCCTGTCCGCCGCCGAGCGGGAAAGCCTGCTGGCGTTGCCGGACTCCAAGGACGACCTGATCCGACATTACACATTCAACGATACCGACCTCTCGATCATCCGACAGCGGCGCGGGCCAGCCAATCGGCTGGGCTTCGCGGTGCAGCTCTGTTACCTGCGCTTTCCCGGCGTCATCCTGGGCGTCGATGAACTACCGTTCCCGCCCTTGTTGAAGCTGGTCGCCGACCAGCTCAAGGTCGGCGTCGAAAGCTGGAACGAGTACGGCCAGCGGGAGCAGACCCGGCGCGAGCACCTGAGCGAGCTGCAAACCGTGTTCGGTTTCCGGCCCTTCACCATGAGCCATTACCGGCAGGCCGTCCAGATGCTGACCGAGCTGGCGATGCAAACCGACAAAGGCATCGTGCTGGCCAGCGCCTTGATCGGGCACCTGCGGCGGCAGTCGGTCATTCTGCCCGCCCTCAACGCCGTCGAGCGGGCGAGTGCCGAGGCGATCACCCGTGCTAACCGGCGCATCTACGACGCCTTGGCCGAACCACTGGCGGACGCGCATCGCCGCCGCCTCGACGATCTGCTCAAGCGCCGGGACAACGGCAAGACGACCTGGTTGGCTTGGTTGCGCCAGTCACCGGCCAAGCCAAATTCGCGGCATATGCTGGAACACATCGAACGCCTCAAGGCATGGCAGGCACTCGATCTGCCTACCGGCATCGAGCGGCTGGTTCACCAGAACCGCCTGCTCAAGATTGCCCGCGAGGGCGGCCAGATGACACCCGCCGACCTGGCCAAATTCGAGCCGCAACGGCGCTACGCCACTCTCGTGGCGCTGGCCACCGAGGGCATGGCCACCGTCACCGACGAAATCATCGACCTGCACGACCGCATCCTGGGTAAGCTGTTTAACGCTGCCAAGAATAAGCATCAGCAGCAGTTCCAGGCGTCAGGCAAGGCCATCAACGCCAAGGTACGTCTGTACGGGCGCATCGGTCAGGCGCTGATCGACGCCAAGCAATCAGGCCGCGATGCGTTTGCCGCCATCGAGGCCGTCATGTCCTGGGATTCCTTTGCCGAGAGCGTCACCGAGGCGCAGAAGCTCGCGCAACCCGATGACTTCGATTTCCTGCATCGCATCGGCGAGAGCTACGCCACCCTGCGCCGCTATGCACCGGAATTCCTTGCCGTGCTCAAGCTGCGGGCCGCGCCCGCCGCCAAAAACGTGCTTGATGCCATTGAGGTGCTGCGCGGCATGAACACCGACAACGCCCGCAAGCTGCCAGCCGATGCACCGACCGGCTTCATCAAGCCGCGCTGGCAGAAACTGGTGATGACCGACGCCGGCATCGACCGGCGCTACTACGAACTGTGCGCGCTGTCCGAGTTGAAGAACTCCCTGCGCTCGGGCGACATCTGGGTGCAGGGTTCACGCCAGTTCAAGGACTTCGAGGACTACCTGGTACCGCCCGAGAAGTTCACCAGCCTCAAGCAGTCCAGCGAATTGCCGCTGGCCGTGGCCACCGACTGCGAACAATATCTGCATGAGCGGCTGACGCTGCTGGAAGCACAACTTGCCACCGTCAACCGCATGGCGGCAGCCAACGACCTGCCGGATGCCATCATCACCGAGTCGGGCTTGAAGATCACGCCGCTGGATGCGGCGGTGCCCGACACCGCGCAGGCGCTGATAGACCAGACAGCCATGGTCCTGCCGCACGTCAAGATCACCGAACTGCTGCTCGAAGTCGATGAGTGGACGGGCTTCACCCGGCACTTCACGCACTTGAAATCGGGCGATCTGGCCAAGGACAAGAACCTGTTGTTGACCACGATCCTGGCCGACGCGATCAACCTGGGCCTGACCAAGATGGCCGAGTCCTGCCCCGGCACGACCTACGCGAAGCTCGCTTGGCTGCAAGCCTGGCATACCCGCGACGAAACGTACTCGACAGCGTTGGCTGAACTGGTCAACGCTCAGTTTCGGCATCCCTTTGCCGGGCACTGGGGCGATGGCACCACATCATCATCGGACGGACAGAATTTCCGAACCGCTAGCAAGGCAAAGAGCACGGGGCACATCAACCCAAAATATGGCAGCAGCCCAGGACGGACTTTCTACACCCACATCTCCGACCAATACGCGCCATTCCACACCAAGGTGGTCAATGTCGGCCTGCGCGACTCAACCTACGTGCTCGACGGCCTGCTGTACCACGAATCCGACCTGCGGATCGAGGAGCACTACACCGACACGGCGGGCTTCACCGATCACGTCTTCGCCCTGATGCACCTCTTGGGCTTCCGCTTCGCGCCGCGCATCCGCGACCTGGGCGACACCAAGCTCTACATCCCGAAGGGCGATGCCGCCTATGACGCGCTCAAGCCGATGATCGGCGGCACGCTCAACATCAAGCACGTCCGCGCCCATTGGGACGAAATCCTGCGGCTGGCCACCTCGATCAAGCAGGGCACGGTGACGGCCTCGCTGATGCTCAGGAAACTCGGCAGCTACCCGCGCCAGAACGGCTTGGCCGTCGCGCTGCGCGAGTTGGGCCGCATCGAGCGCACGCTGTTCATCCTCGACTGGCTGCAAAGCGTCGAGCTACGCCGCCGCGTGCATGCCGGGCTGAACAAGGGCGAGGCGCGCAATGCGCTGGCCCGTGCCGTGTTCTTCAACCGCCTTGGTGAAATCCGTGACCGCAGTTTCGAGCAGCAGCGCTACCGGGCCAGCGGCCTCAACCTGGTGACGGCGGCCATCGTGCTGTGGAACACGGTCTACCTGGAGCGTGCGGCGCATGCGTTGCGCGGCAATGGTCATGCCGTCGATGACTCGCTATTGCAGTACCTGTCGCCACTCGGCTGGGAGCACATCAACCTGACCGGTGATTACCTATGGCGCAGCAGCGCCAAGATCGGCGCGGGGAAGTTCAGGCCGCTACGGCCTCTGCAACCGGCTTAGCGTGCTTTATTTTCCGTTTTCTGAGACGACCCCCGAACGGATGTCCAGGTAGCCGTTGTTCATGGTCAGCTGGCCGTCGAACAGGCTGGTGTTGGGGTGGTGGCCGATGGCCACGAAGAAGCCGTGCGCCTCCAGGTCGCGGGTGCTGCCGTCCAGGGTGGACTTCACGCGCACGCCGGTGACGCCGGCGTCGTTGCCCAGCACCTCGTCCACCTGGTGGTGCCAGACGGTCTCGATCTTGCCGGCGGCGACCTTGGCGAACAGCTTGTCCTGCATGATCTTTTCCGCCTTGAGCGTATCGCGGCGGTGGACCAGGTAGACCTTGCGGGCGATGTTGGACAGGTACAGCGCCTCTTCCACGGCGGTGTTGCCGCCGCCGACCACGACCACGTCCTGGTCGCGGTAGAAGAAGCCGTCACAGGTGGCGCAGGCCGACACGCCGCGGCCCTTGAAGGCCTCTTCGGTCGGAATGCCCAGGTACTTGGCGGTGGCGCCGGTGGCGATGATGAGCGCGTCGCAGGTGTACTCGGCGCTGTCGCCGATCAGCGTGAACGGGCGCTTGGAAAGGTCGGCGGTGTGGATGTGGTCGAAGATCACCTCGGTCTCGAAGCGCTCGGCATGGGCCTGCATGCGTGCCATCAGGTCCGGGCCCATCAGGCCGTGCGCGTCGCCCGGCCAGTTGTCCACCTCGGTGGTGGTCATCAGCTGGCCGCCCTGCTGCAGGCCGGTGATCACCACCGGGTTCAGGTTGGCGCGGGCGCCGTAGACCGCGGCCGTCCAGCCGGCCGGGCCGGAACCGAGGATCAACAGCGGGATGTGTTGGGTCTTGCTCATGACTCAATGACTCCGTGCGTCGGCAGGAAAGTAGCGCTTGCCCAGCCGCAGGGCGACATGGACCAACAGGATCAGCACCGGCACCTCCACCAGCGGTCCGATGACCGCAGCGAAGGCGACCGGCGAAGCCAGACCAAAGGCGGCGATGGCGACGGCGATGGCCAGCTCGAAATTGTTGCCAGCAGCAGTGAAGGCGATCGCGGTCGTGCGCGGATAGTCCTTGGCAATGAACTTGCCCATGAAGAAGCTCAGCACGAACTGAATGATGAAATAGAGCGTCAGCGGGATCGCGATGCGCACTGCGTCCATCGGGATGCGCAGCACATCGCCCCCCTTCAGGCTGAACATGGCAACGATCGTGAAGAGCAGCGCCGCCAGCGTGATCGGACTGATCGCCGGCAGGAACTTATCTTCATACCAACGCACGCCCTTGCGCGCCTTGAGCCAGCGGCTGGTGAGGAACCCTGCGAGGAAGGGGATGCCCAGATAAATCAGCACCGCCTCGGCAATGGTCCAGAAGCTGACGTCGATCACGCTGCCCTGCAGCCCGAACACCGGCGGCAGCCACGACAGGAAGAACCAGGCATAGACACTGAACAGCGCGATCTGGAAGATCGAGTTGAAGGCGACCAAGCCCGCCACATACTGCCCATCGCCACGGGCGAGTTGGTTCCAGACCAGCACCATGGCTATGCAGCGTGCCAGGCCGATCAGGATCAGGCCGGTCATATATTCGGGGTAGTCGCGCAGGAACAGCACCGCCAAGCCGAACATCAGGAACGGACCGATGATCCAGTTCTGCACCAGCGAGAGCATCAGCACGCGCTTGTCGGCGAACACCTTGGGCAGCTCTTCGTACTTCACCTTGGCCAGCGGCGGATACATCATCAGGATCAAGCCAATGGCGATCGGGATGTTGGTCGATCCAATCGACAGGCTGTGGAGCGCGCTGGGGACGCCTTCGAACATCGCGCCCAAGCCGACGCCGAGGGCCATCGCCAAGAAAATCCAGAGCGTAAGGTACCGGTCCAGGAAGGACAGGCGGGGGGAATCAGTAGTCATGGCAGGTCTCGGAAAAGCGGTTAGTCGATCTGCGCGATCGGGTCGAGGCGGGCCTTCAGCGCTGCGCGGTCGTCCCAGTCGCTGTCAGGAATCTCCAGGAAGGCCTGTAGGCGTCGCTTGATGGTCTGATGGGCACGGTCAAAGGCTTCTGCCTTCTGCGCATCCGAACCTTCCACGCCGGCCGGGTCGAACAGGCCCCAATGCACGCGAACGAAGTCACCAAACACCACCGGGCACGCCTCGGCGGCCGCGCTGTCACACACGGTGACGATCAGGTCCATGGCAGCGGCATCGACTTCGGCAAATTCGTCCCAGGACTTGCTACGCATGCCCTCGACCGGGAAGCCTTCGCGCTCCAGCTGGGCAATGGCAAAGGGATTGACGCGACCGGCCGGCTGGCTGCCCGCACTGAAGGAGAGATAGCGGCCTTCGCCCCATTTTTTAAGGGTCGATTCGGCAAGCACGCTGCGGGCGGAGTTGCCAGTACACAAGAACAGAACACGACGGGTCATTTGAGCGATCTCTATGACGGGGGAAGGTCAGCAGCCAGCAGGACGTTCGCAGGCTTGTTCGTCGGCGCAGCAGTTTTCGGTCAGGTAGGCCACCAGCGCGCTCATCGCCTCGAACTCGGCCCGGTAGCAGATGGTGCGACCGCGCTGCTCGGCGGTGATCAGGCCAGCGGCCAGCAACTCCTTCAGATGGAAAGAGAGGGTGGCACCGGGAAGGGAGAGGGACTGGGCGATGTCGCCGGCCAGCTTGCCGCCACTTCCGGCCTGGACCAGCAGGCGGAAGATGGAAAGCCGGGTGGCGTGACCCAGGGCGGCCAGGGCGTGAGTTGCGTTTTTATGTTCCATGCTTCTAGAATAGTCGAATCGAATAGGCAGGACAACCCCCATGCAACACCTTCCCAATGTCGTCCCGGGCGCCTTGAACCCTCCGGTGGCCGAAAAGCTGAGCGAGCCGAATGCCGCGCCGCACCGGCCCCGCATCCTGATCTTGTACGGTTCCCTGCGCCCGCAGTCGTTCAGCCGCAAGCTGGCTTTGGAGGCGCAGCGGTTGCTGGAACATCTGGGCGCAGAGACCCGAGTGTTTGATCCGCATGAGCTGCCGATGCTCGATTCGGTGCCGGCCACCCACCCCAAGGTGCAGGAGCTGCGCCAGGCTTCTTTGTGGTCTGAAGGGCACGTGTGGATCAGCCCGGAACGCCACGGCACTTTGACCGCCGTGTTTAAGAACCAGATTGACTGGCTACCGCTGGAAGAGGGGAGCGTGCGCCCGACCCAAGGTCGCACCCTGGCAGTGATGCAGGTCTGCGGTGGCTCGCAATCGTTCAACGTGGTCAACGCGCTGCGCGTGCTCGGCCGATGGATGCGGATGGTGACGATCCCCAACCAGTCGTCGGTCGCCAAAGCGTGGCAGGAGTTCGACGACGAAGGTCGAATGAAGCCTTCGGCGTATTACGATCGCGTGGTGGACGTGATGGAGGAACTGGTCAAGTTCACCCTGCTGGTGCGCGGGCGCAGTGACTACCTGGTCGACCGCTACAGCGAGCGCAAGGGCGCCGTTGAAGCGGCGGCGCTGGCGGCCGCTGCAGGCGTGGTCGAGACCATTTTGAATCAGGAGGAAAGTGCGTGAACGCTGTCATCTACCACAACCCCAAGTGCGGCACCTCGCGCAACACACTCGCGCTGATCCGCTTCGCCGGGATCGAACCGGAAGTGATCGACTACCTGGCCCACCCGCCCAGCCGCGCGCGCCTGGTCGACCTCATCACGGCCGCAGGGTTGAGCGTGCGTGATGCCATCCGGCAGAAGGGCACGCCGTATGACGAGCTGGCACTGGGCAATGCAGCACTGAGCGACGACGCGCTGCTTGATGCGATGCTGACGCACCCGATACTCATCAATCGTCCTTTGGTACAAACCGATAGGGGTACCCGTCTGTGTCGGCCATCAGAAGTGGTGCTGGACATCCTGCCGCCGCTGCC
The DNA here is from genome assembly GCF_029959445.1 of Stenotrophomonas sp. PS02298. Classification (GTDB taxonomy): domain Bacteria; phylum Pseudomonadota; class Gammaproteobacteria; order Xanthomonadales; family Xanthomonadaceae; genus Stenotrophomonas. Next base: position 49,581 of record NZ_JASCOR010000003.1, read on the forward strand.
CGGACCGTTCCGAAAGGAAGATGGAGAGTGGGTGACCGGGCATACCGGAAGCTCGACGCCGTGATCCCATTGCTTGGCTGGGCTCGCTGCCGTTGAGAACCACAGGAGGTCATGCCCTATGTCGCCGCTCGATCCCGCAACAACCGAAAGCGCGTGGCGCGTCTTCCTGGTGTTCCTGCGACTGGGACTGACGTCGTTCGGCGGCCCGATTGCCCACCTGAGCTATTTCCGCCACGAGTTCGTCGAGCGTCGCCGTTGGCTGACGGACCGTAGCTATTCCGATCTGGTGGCCCTGTGCCAACTACTTCCGGGCCCGGCCAGCAGCCAGGTTGGAATGGCGCTTGGCCTGCGTCGAGCCGGCTGGCCTGGTCTGGTGGCCGCCTGGGCAGGCTTTACCCTGCCCTCGGCCGTGCTGATGATCCTGTTTGCCTTGGGCGTTGCCGGATACCAGGGCATCGTTGAATCCGGCTGGCTGCATGGCCTGAAGATCGTGGCAGTTGCCGTGGTGGCCCAAGCGGTATGGGGAATGGCCCGGTCCCTGTGCCCGGACCGTCTGCGCGCAGGGATGGCATTTGTTGCCGCTGTGTTGACCTTGGCCATGCCCTCGGTCGTCGGCCAGATCGTGGTGATCATCTTCAGCGGACTGCTCGGTCGCTGGATGCTGAAGATCGAACCAGTTTCCGGCCAATCAGACGGCGGCTATCCCGTCTCGCGAAGAACCGGCACGGTGGCACTGGTGCTACTGGTGCTGCCACTTGTTCTGCTGCCGGTGTGGGCCGCGGCGAGCGGATCCCCCCTGGCCATGCTGTTGGAGGGGGTCTACCGCGCCGGCGCCCTGGTCTTTGGCGGCGGCCACGTCGTGCTGCCATTGCTGCAGACCGCGGTTGTCCAGAGCGGCACCGTGAGCACGGCAGATCTGCTCGCCGGGTACGGTGCGGCGCAGGCGGTGCCGGGCCCTCTTTTCACATTCGCAGCGTACCTGGGGGCCATGGCCGCGGGTCCGTTGAGTGGCTGGGCGGGAGGTCTTACGCTGTTGGCGGTCATTTTCATGCCTGCCGTTCTCGTGCTCGTAGGAGTGCTGCCCTTCTGGGAGTCGCTAAGCCACCGCAAGGATCTGCAGGCTTCAATTGCAGGCGTCAACGCCGGGGTCGTCGGGATCCTGCTGGCAGCGTTGTACGACCCGGTGTGGACGAGTGCGATCCATGACCGATGGGATGTCACGATGGCGCTGGTTGCGTTCGGGCTACTGGTCGTCGCGCGTGCACCGCCGATCGTGGTGGTGTTGCTGGCTGCCATGGCGGGTTGGGCGATGGCGCGGTAGTCAGGGCATCTGCCAGAGCATATAAGCCGCCGTCATGAAAATGAGTAGCGCGAATGCAACATTCAACACTCCACGGTGCTCTGCCAACGCTGCTGATGCGCGCGCTCCGGCGATTCCGCCCGCACTTCCAGCAACGACGAATGCGGCAGCAAGTGGCCAGTTGACCAGGCCGGATTGAGCATAGTTGATGGCAGTCGTCAGACCGAAAGCGGAGACAGCTACGAGGGAGCTGCCTATTGCGGCCAGCATCGGCATGCCCGTGGCGGCCATCAGCCCAGGGACAACCAGGAAGCCGCCGCCAATACCGAAGAATCCGGAGAGTGCCCCGGAGAACGCCCCTAATCCGAGCAGTGCCGGCATGTTCCCTTTGCTGAGGCGGACGCTTGCATCACCTTCCGCATTGCGTTTGCGCAGCATAAGAATGCCTATCACGACCATCAGCAGGGCAAACATGAACAATAGTCGCTGCCCATCCACGGCCTTACCTAAGCTGGAGCCCAGATAGGCGCCAGCGATGCCTGCCAACGCGAAGACCGACGCGCACGGCCATCTCACGTTTCCCCGGCGGGCATGAACGAAAAGGTTGGAAAGTGCATTGGCAGCAACCGCCAATGCACTGGTACCGATGGCGACGTGTGGACTGTCGATGCCCACCAGGTAAAGCATGAGCGGGACAGCCAGAATAGAGCCGCCTCCGCCGACCAGCCCGAGTACGAAGCCCACCAGAATGCCGGAGAGTCCACCCAGCGCGAGCTGCAACAGGGAAAGGGTTTCCATGTCAGTTGGCCGTTAGGCAGCGGAAGAGGGGGCGCCTCGCAGGCGCGAAGCAAGAGAGGACAGGTCGTAACCAGCCTCACCGGCAATGGACAGCACCTGTTCGGGCGTAGCTCCGCCGTTACGAACCTGGGATAGGGCCCATAGCGACGTCGAGCGGGTGCCGGTCCTGCAGTAAGCGACGATGGGTGCAGGCAGTTGTTCCAGCAGCACGCCAAACTGCTGCACATGTCCATCGGTGATGCCGCCAGGCACGACGGGCAGATAGGCAAAGCCCAGGCCCGCCCTGGAGCAGGCCGCCTGCAGTGCAAGGTGATCGGGCTGGTCCGGCTGCTCGCCGTCGGGTCTATTACAGATGACACTCGAGATGCCCGCCTTTTTCAAGGCAGGTATGTCGGTGGGAACCAGTTGGTCGGTCACATGCAAGCTCGGCGCAAGTGAGTGCAGATTCATGGCGAATTCTCTGTTGAGCGGGGACGGTGGAGGAGCCAGTGGAGGAGCATGCCGACGACCATGGCGGCCGCGAAAACGAGTGCAAAGGGTTGACCCGTTGGCAACAGTGCAATGGCCGGGCCCGGGCATACGCCTGCCAGCCCCCACCCAACGCCAAACACTGCCGCGCCAATGACCAGGTTCCGGTCGATCTGACGCTGATTGGGAATGTGCAGCGCCGCAGCGAGCACAGGAGCATTGCGTGCGCGGACCCATCGATAGGCGATCGCTGACGGAATCAGCGCCCCGGCCATGACAAGTGCCAGTGATGGATCCCACCTGCCTGTGACGTCAAGAAAGGCGAGTACGCGCGTGGGATTGGCCATGTCCGAGACGACCAGGCCCAGGCCAAACAAGGCGCCACACAGAACTGCCGCCAGCCGGATCATGTTCCGCCTCCGATCATCATGCGGACAACCGCCACGGTCGCCATGCCCATGAGCATGAAAACGCCCGTGGCAACCATGGAGCGTGGTGACAGCCTGGCCAGGCCGCAAACGCCGTGACCGCTCGTGCAGCCAGATCCGAGGCGGGTTCCAAAGCCGACCAGCAGCCCGGCCAACACCAACAACGGCGTAGCGGAGATTGAAAGCGACGGCAGCGAAATGGGCTTGACCGCGAGCGCCAGCCCGGACGCCACCAGCAGCCCTGCCAGGAACAGGGCCGACAAGGAGCGGTCGCCAGCGGACGACAGGCCAAGAGTGTTTGCAAGCAAGCCGGAGACGCCGGCAATGCGACCGGTCAGCAGCAGAAATCCACCCGCTGCCGTACCGATCATCAGGCCGCCGATGACGGGCCAGTACCACGCCAAAGAGGGGAGGGTCATAGCAGGTCCACCGGCAGTTTGAGGTAGCGCACCCCGTTGTCATCCGGGTCGGGCAGATGGCCCGCGCGCATGTTGACCTGCACTGAGGGCAGGATCAGGCGCGGCATGGGGAGCGTCGCGTCGCGGCTCTCACGCATCTCCACGAACATGTCCTCCGTCACACCTTGATGCACATGGATATTCGCGGTTCGTTCCGCGCCCATGGTGGTTTCCCATGCGAACCGATCCCGGCCCGTGGCCTTGTAGTCGTGGCAGAGGAACACCCGGGCGTCATCCGGCAGGGCCAGTAGACGTTGGATGGAGCGATAGAGCTGGCGGGCCGAGCCACCGGGGAAGTCGCAGCGGGCCGTGCCGTAGTCCGGCATGAACAGAGTGTCGCCCGGAAAGACCGCATCCCCGATGACGTAGGCCATGCACGCAGGGGTGTGGCCTGGCACGTGCAAGGCAGTTGCCTGGAGATTCCCAACGGTGAACTCCGCGCCATCGGCAAACAGATGGTCGAATTGGCTCCCGTCGCGCTTGAACTCCTTGCCAGCGTTGAAAACCTTGCCGAAGGTGTCCTGCACGCCGGTGATGTGCTCGCCAATGGCAAGCGTTCCGCCGACCCGCCGCTGCAACCACGGTGCAGCGGAAAGGTGATCGGCGTGGGCATGCGTTTCCAGCAGCCACTGAACCTGCAGCCCTTCGTCATGAATGTACTGGACCAGCGCCGCGGCGGAGTCGGTCGAGGTGCGTCCAGAGGGCATATCGAAATCAAGAACGCTGTCGATGATGGCGCACGCCGAAGACCGGGGGTCGCGTACCACGTGGCTGGCCGTAAAGGTGGCGGGGTCGAAGAACGTCTTCACGCAAGGCGAAGGCGTGTGGCCACCTCGCGCTTCACGCACGATGTTTTGAGCTCTCTCCAATGAAGAATCGACGACGACAGGCCTGTTCACGACTCGCTCCCGGTGGTTGTATGATGGATATTAATACATACTTACGTAAACTATGTAAGTGCCGCTTCGTGTCCTTTGTCCGGTTCAGCTGGCGTGCGGATTAACAGGTACGCTCTAGCTCTCCTTTCTGGTGAACCGCTCTTGACCAACCGCCTCACCGCCAACAACCTGGCCGACATGAAGGAACGGGCGCCTGAAGTGGCCGAGTTGCTGCGCTTCATGGCCACGCCGTCGCGTCTGCTGTTGCTTTGTCAGCTGTCCCAAGGGGAGTCGACCGTCGGCGCCCTCGAGGAGGCCACCGGCATCCGACAGCCGGCCCTTTCCCAGCAGCTCGCCGAACTGCGTCAACGGCATCTGGTGACGACCCGGCGAGAGTCACGTTCAGTCTTCTATCGCATCAATGACAGCCGCGTTGAGGCGATGCTGGTTGCCATGCACAGGATCTTCTGCGTGGATCAGTCCGACGACCGGGAGTGAGCAGACGTGGCGTGCCGTACGCTGGCACCCACCGCGCTGATGATCGCTCCAGCCGACGCCAACAGCACATCCTTGTGCGCATCCCACACGTCGCCCTGGATGCCGAGATAAGCCATTCCAAGGTCCTGGTCGACCACCAGAACCGCGCCCCATTCGATCAGTTCATAGGCAGCGGACGTGGCGACGATGAACTGAGTGGCAATCAGGGTCAGCGTCAGCTCGCTGGCCACAGCACGCCTTGCGTAGAGCTCTCTCGCCGCGGGAAAGACCAATACGCCGTAGGCGAGGTGAACGAGTCTGTCGAAATGGTTGCGATCCCAGCCGAACAGGTCGGTGATCCTGTAGCCCGCAAGTTTCTGCGCCCAAGCGTCGTAAGGGACTTCCGAGTACGTAAAATGAGCGCCCACGGCATGCAGGCACAGAAAAAGCAGAAGCGAGACATTGGTTGCGGGCCGGAACGGGCACTTCCACTGCTGGAAGACAACGTAGGGAATGGCGATGAATACCAGCAGATTCTCCAGCAACCAGTCGCGCCGGTGGTAGGGTTCGACTGCGGCAAGCAGCCAGCACCCTATGTAGATTCCAAGGCAGAACAGCGCGAAGCGCCAGGAGTCCGACTGCGTGCTCCCCAATCTGCCTTTCGCCGCTGCCGAGGCACGATCCTGGCGTTGGGGGTACTCAATGGGCATAAAGGACCGGAATGGTCGCCCCCTGCAATAGCTCCATCGTCATCCCTCCGATGGTCCGCTCGCGCAGGCGGGAGTGTCCGTATCCGCCAACCACGATCAACGTCGCCTTGGTCGCGCGGGCGTGATCGAGCAGGACCTCGCTGGAACGGCGGTGTCTGGCAAGCAGCCGGGTGGCCGATGCGGCGATGCCCCAGCTCCGGAGGTGTTCAATGAGGGAAGCTGTGACAGTGCCAGCAGCACCCTCCATCTCGTCCGAATGGCTGCATATCTCCACCAGAAGGACAGTCTGCACCTGCTGTAGCAATGGGATCGCGCTGTGCAGGGCGCGGCATGCGTTTGGGGTGTCTTTCCAACCCACAATCGCACACGAGTGGTCGCTTGCCCGCCAATGCGGCGGCACCACCACAACGGGCCTTCCCGCGTCAAAAAGCAGCGCATTGAACAGGGCCACGCCCGCTGGGTCGGCCTTGGCGAATCCTGACCAGCCCCCGACAATGGCCAGATCCGCAGAGAAGGCCAGTCGAGCGGCGAGCTCTGCAGGAGATTCAATGCCCGCTTCGTGAACTTCTACGGAAACACCAGGGTGCTCTGCGATTCTGGCCCTGATCCTTGAGGCTCTTTCCGAGGCCTCCCGCCGACATGCGTCCTGGGCAGCCAGGAACGATGCGCGGGGCGTCGGATCAGCAGTCCCGATCGCCGGCGGAGGCAGGTCGACCGTTTCGATGATGCGCACCCGCGCGTCCTGCGACCTGCCGATCTCGACGGCGAAGCGGATGGCCGCGTCATCTGCTGATGAGTCTGACAAAGGCACAAGAATATCCTTCAACATGGCTCTGGCATCCTGGTGCGTCAACGTGACAGGAACAGGGGCGTGAGGGTGCGCTCGAAGAGCTCCCTCGTCGTTCCCCCCAGCAGCCATTCGCGCGCGCGCGAATGGCCATAGGCGCCGCAGACGAGTAGATCCGCCTGGCTATCAAATGCGTGGCCCAGTAGCGCTTCAGCCACGCTCCCCCCATCTGACGACACGGGAGTAAATATCGCTTCTCGCCCCTGCCGCATCAGACTGTTGATGAACGCCTGAGCATGTTCATTGACCCGGTCACTTCCGTCCACGGTGGTAACCACAAGGGCACACGCGAAATCCAATCTCAGGAAATCATGTGCCGCGCGAGCGGATTCGGGGGTTGCACTCCAGCCGATGACGGCCCGCTTGAAGATTCCGTCGAAACGGGTTCTCCCTGGCAATGCCAGGATGGGGCGTCCGGATCGGCTAACCAGTGAAGAGAACTGAGCATGTTGCAGCCTGCGCTCGGCGTGGTCATGTCCGGCGCACGCCATTATCACCTGGTCGAAACCCTGTGCGCGCAGGGCAATCGCGTCCACAGGACGTTCCGCGCGCCCGTCCTCGATCTGGATGTCATGCGGAACGCTCCACTGCGCAACCCGGCGCAAGAGCGTGGCGACTCTGGGCGGGACTTCGGCGCGTGCAACGTCGGGCAAGGGAGATTCCACTGGCTGCACCAGCGTGATGTGCCCGCCACGGGCGCCGACAAGCGCTGCTGCCAGCTGCATGGCAGAAGCATCAGCGGGCGTATCCGTCAAAGGGACAAGAATATCCATCTTGGCTGTTGGACACAGAGGCCGGCGTTGCCCCGCATTCTCCGCCAGTCCTGCACGGAGATATTGACGTGGGTCAAGGTGTTGACGATCACCCGCTACGCCCGGCGGCCACAGCGAACGTTCCGACGATCAGGCTGGTCCCGATCAACAACGGAGCAGAGAAGCGCCATCCGCCCCTTGCCGCGGCGATCAAGCATTTCAGCAATGAGTTGGTCGCGAGTGCGATGGTGATCGCCTGTATCGCGATACCGTTGCTGATCCGCTCCGCACCAACCATCTGGGCGGCAGAGGCGGTGGCGGCATGTACGTCGGCAATGCCGGAGATGCCCAGAGTCCAGGGCAGGCTCTCGTCACCCAGCCAGTCTCGCAGCAGACTTGCTGCCAGAAGCAGAATGACGATCAGCCCAACAAAAACCACGATCGCCAACGGTTTGAATGGCCGCACGATGGCCAGCCCGGACACCGCTGAGGTACTGAGCAAGGACCGCCATCCGAATGCCAATGCTATCCCCATGGCCACGATTGCCGAGCAGACCAGCGGGACCATGCTGTAGGCGAGTAATGCAGGTGCCAGCGTGCCCATTACCAGGCCCAACTGCAGAATCATGGCCACGTTGGAAAGCAAGGCTGCTCCTGCGAATGCAGGCGCCAGCCGGGGCGACGACCGCGCCCCGTCCGCCATTGCCGCGATGGTGGCGGTACTGGAGACAAACCCACCGGCGAAGCCGGTCAAGGCCAAGGCCGACCGGGGCCCCAGATGGCGTAGCGCCAGGTGCGCTCCGACGCTGACTGCCATCAGCGCCACGATGAGTGTGCCGAGCCGACTCGGGTTGATGACTTCCCAAGGGTCGACGGTGCGGTCTGGAAGCAAGGGAAGAATCAGAAAGCCAGCAACCAGCACCGTTGCGACGTCCCGAAGCTCACGGCTGGAAACCTTCGCATTCACCTTCCGTATCAGGGCAGGGCCCCCAACCAGTATCACCAGGATGGCACTGCCGGCGAGGATCGCCGTTGCAGGTGCGCTTACCGCAATGGCGCCTACCAGATACAGGGCAGGCAGCACAATCAGACTGGCCGCGGCTGCCTGGGAGTGTCGTGGGCGAGGGCAGACTGCCAGGCCCAGCAGCACTGCGCCAGCTACCAGCGCCGCGCCTCCCAGCAGCGCTCCCAACCCGCCTGAGATCGCGACCAGCGCAAGCACAACACTGCCCCCAAAGCGCGTGTGGGCCGCCGCCATCCTCCCGCCTGCTCGCTGTCAGGCCAGTCCAACAAGGGCGCCCACGACAGAGGCGGTAATCAGCCCCGCGGCGGTGCCTGCCGGATCCTGGACGATGCTCAGCATTTTTGGTTGCCCACTGGAATCGGTCAATGGCGATTCTGCTCGGGCATTTGTCCAGAACGAATCCCGGGATGACTTGATCCAAGTCAACGATCCAGGGGAACTTTCGTTGACTTCGATCAAGTTCATTCGTCGCGCGGGGCTCAAGCTAACGACTCCTTCACCCCGGGGAGACCGATCATGTACTGCGACATTCTGCTGCCCTTCGTCTTGGGGCGCCTGCACGAGCAGGCGTTGGGTCTGGCCACGGCGCTTTCGCGTGAGCAGGGGAGCCGTCTGGTAGCTCTGGCTGGGGCCAGTGTAGTTGTGCCGGTAGCGACGGGTTGGATGTACTACCCTGCCGTCTACACCGCTCTGCACGAGCCGGCCAAGGAAACGGTCAGGATGCTTGCCACGTCGCTGGAGGAGCGGCTGGCGGGCGCAGGGGTAGATTGGCTCGTGTCCGCGAACGAGAGGGTGTGGGAGGGGCCTGTGGATCAGGTGATGCCTCAGTCACGATGCGTTGACCTGACCATCTTGGGGTTGCATCGCGATGACCCCGGCATTGAGGACACGCTTGTCTCCTCGTTGCTGGTGGAATCGGGCGTGCCGCTGCTGCTCGTGCCACCGGAAGCACGCGATGCGGTGCCGCGTGACGTTGTAATTGCATGGAAAAGCACGAGGGAATCCATTCGCGCGGTCCATGATGCCTTGCCGTTGCTTGTCGCTGCACAGCGTGTACACCTGTTGTCTATCGATGCCGGTCCCGGCGAACCCAGCAGGGAGAAAGACGCGACTCTGCGCCTGGTGACTCATCTACAGCGCCACGGCGTCTCAGCCTCGCCTGTGCACCGCGGCTATGAGGAAGGTGGAGCAGGACCGGCCATACTGAACTTCGTGAAGGAGAGCGGCGCCGATTGCATTGTCGCCGGCGGCTACGGCAGATCCCGTGCCTCGGAATTCCTGTTTGGCGGCGTTACCCGCACACTGATCCGGCACAGTCCGATACCAGTATTTCTCGCCCACTGAGATCGGCGTGAAGCCCGCTGGCCACCCAGTTCTCCCGTACCGGGCATCGGCTGCCGAGCAACGCCGGCTTGGCCTGCCGCACGGCTGATCCAACGCCCTCCCAGGTGATCCATGTACGTGAACAATCCGCCTCACGATGCAACCCGCCTCAGTGTCTCGTTCCTGGGCGGCACGGATACTGTCACCGGCTCACGCTACCTGATAGAGGCCGGTGGCGCCCGCGTCATGGTGGATTGCGGGCTCTTCCAGGGATACAAACCGCTGCGATTGCGGAACTGGCTACCGTTTCCGGTGGATCCCGCATCCATTGATGCGGTGGTGCTCACCCACGCGCACCTGGATCACAGCGGATATCTGCCACGACTGATGAAGCAGGGATTCCATGGATCCGTGTGGTGCACACCGGCCACCCGGGATCTATGCAGGATACTTCTCCCCGACGCCGCGCGCCTGCTGGAGGAGGAGGCGCGCCACGCCAATCAGCGTGGCAGCTCGAAACACCATCCGGCCGAGCCGCTCTACACCGAGGAGGATGCGCAACGGTGCCTGGATCTAATGCGCGTCGTCTACTTTTCCGATCCCTTTGAACCGGTGCCTGGCGTAACGGCTACGTTTCGCAAACAGGGACACATCCTTGGCGCCGCATCGGTATCGCTGATCCATCGGGGCAGGCGCATCACGTTCAGTGGTGATGTCGGTCGTTCGAACGATCCGGTGATGCGCCCTCCCTGGGCGCTGCCGGCATCGGATTGGGTCGTGGTCGAATCGACATACGGCAATCGGCGCCATCCGACGACGTCTTTGACGGACCTGCTTATCGAGCCGATCCGGCGCACCCTCGGGCGGGGTGGAGTGGTGATGATACCGGCGTTCGCGGTGGGGCGCGCCCAGCTCTTGTTGCACGTGATCGCCACCCTGCAGGCGGAAGGGCGGATTCCGCGCGCCCCGATCTACTTGAACAGCCCCATGGCAAAGGACGTCACCTTGCTCTATGGGAAATACAGAAACGAACATCTGCTGGATGACGCCGCACTGGAGCGGTTGCACGCGGCAACCCGGCTCGTCAATAGCATCGAGGAATCCAAGGCTCTCAACCTTCGGCAAGGCCCTATGATCATCGTCGCGGGTAGTGGAATGCTGACCGGGGGACGCATTCTTCATCATCTCATCGCCTTTGGCCCGGATTGTCGCAACATGATCCTTTTGCCAGGCTTCCAGGCAGGGGGAACGCGCGGGGCGGCATTGGTGCGCGGTGACAAGTTACTGCGAATCTATGGTCAGGACGTGCCGATACGTGCCGAGGTGGTACAGGTGGAAGCAGCTTCTGCCCACGCCGACGCCGATGAACTTCTAAGCTGGCTGCGCACGGCACAGACGACTCCGCGGCGGGTTTTCATCACACACGGAGAGCCAGACGCTGCCGACGCTCAGAGGTTAGCCATTGAGCGGCAGCTGCATTGGTCTGCATGCATCCCCGAGTACTTACAGCACATTGATCTCGACCCGGGCTGAGTAAGGTCCGGCATGGCTGCAGACGCCGTAGTTCGTTGGCGCCCGTCGGCATGGGCGGAGAGTGCGAATCTTCTGAAAAACGGGATACTTTCGTGACACACCTTGTTTTCCGCGATTGGGTTGAAGCAGCTCTCGGGCTCGCAGACGCGTTGAGTGCGTACAAGCGAACCCGAGCATCGCTACTTGCTGTTTCGTGTACCGTGCTGCCCATGGGACGCCTCATCGCAGATTCGCTTGGGGCGCAGCTTAGGCTCGCGGTAATAGCTGACGTGCGTGCGGCAAAGCGTGGCCTTTGTGTATGCCGGCGCGTGCGCGTTGCCGGGTCATCAGCTCTATGCGCCTGCCAGCGCAGACGCATAGAGCCAGGGGCTGCGATCACATCTTCTTTAACGGCACCGCGGTGGGCGGCGGCGGTACCGGGCCCGGGTCGTTGAAACACAGCATGATCTGATCGATGCCGAATTGATCGGCCAGGACCTGGGCAATCACAGCATGCACCAGGTCCAGGTCGACCGAGGGCGCAGCGACGGTGATGGTGGCCGCGATCGCACGGCCATGCTCACCGGCGACCAGGCGCAGGTCGTCCACCGCTTTCACGCCCGGGTCGGTAAACATCGCCGCACGGACCTGTTCCAGGTTGAGCTCGTTCATGGGGACTCCAAAGCAGTGCTACCGGCGCGGGGAGCTCGGTCGCGATGCAGCCAACGATAGAGCACCGGCAGCACCAACAAGGTCAATGCGGTGGATGAGACGATGCCGCCGATGACGACAGTGGCCAGCGGCCGCTGCACTTCCGAGCCAGCACCGACATTCAAGGCCATGGGTAGGAAGCCCAGCGAGGCTACCAGGGCGGTCATCAACACCGGTCGCAGGCGTCCAAGGGCGCCGTCGCGCACAGCGTCGTCTAGCGGATCGCCCTGTTCGCGCAGACGGCGGATGAAGGCGATCATGACCAGCCCGTTGAGTACGGCCACGCCCGACAGCGCGATGAAGCCCACGCCGGCAGAGATCGACAACGGAATCCCGCGCAGAGCCAGTGCCAGCACACCGCCGGTCAGCGCCAGCGGCACGCCACTGAACACAATGGCCGCATCCTTGGCCGAGCCGAAGGCCATGAATAGCAGAGCGAAGATCAACGCCAGTGTCACCGGAACGACCACGCCCAGGCGTTGGGTGGCCGAGATCAGCTGCTCGAAGGTGCCGCCGTAATCGATCCAGTAGCCCTCTGGAAGCGCGACATCCTGGCCGATGCGTGTGCGCAACTCGCCGACGAACCCGCCCAGATCGCGCTCGCGCACGTTGGCGGTGATCACCACGCGGCGCTTGCCGTTCTCGCGGTTGATCTGATTGGGCCCGCGCTCTACCTGGATCTTCGCCACTTCCCGCAGCGGCACCGTGCGAGGCCCCCCATTGGCGCCGGCGGCCAGACGGCTGGACTCATCGACACTGGTGCTTGCCGGCAGCGGAATGGGCAGATCTGCCAGCACAGCGGGGTCTTGGCGCTGCGCTTCGGGCAGGCGCACGACCAGGTCGAAGCGGCGGTCGCCCTCGATCAACTGGCCGGCAACACTGCCCCCAATGGCGGTGGCCACCGTTTCCTGCACATCGCCCGGGTTCAGGCCATACCGTGCCAATGCCGCCGGATCTGGCGTGATGGTCAGCAGCGGCAGGCCGGAGACCTGCTCGGCCTTGACGTCTTCGGCGCCGGGGACGCTACGCATGACCCGCTCGACCCGGCTGGCCAGGCGCGTCAACTGGTCAAGGTTGTCGCCGTAGACCTTGACCGCCACGTCCGAACGGACGCCGGAGATCAACTCGTTGGTGCGCATCTGGATGGGCTGGGTGAACTCGTAGTTGCTGCCCGGGATTTCCTTGGCCGCCGCCTCCAGCTCTTCCACCAGCTCGGCCTTGGGCTTGCGCGGGTCGGGCCACTGGTCGCGGGGCTTGAGCATCAGGAAGGTGTCGGCCATCGACGGCGGCATAGGATCGGTGGCCACCTCGGCGGTGCCGATCTTGGAGAAGATGTTGGCCACCTCCGGGAACTGGGCCAGGCGCTTCTCCAGCGTTTCCTGCATGGCCACCGACTGCTCCAAGCTGGTGCCGGGAATACGCATGGGCTGCAAGGTGATGTCGCCCTCATCCAGGCTCGGCACGAACTCCGAACCCAAGCGGGTGGCCAGCACGCCACAGCCCACCACCAGCACGGCCGCGCCGGCCAGCACCACCACGCGCCGACGCAGGGCCCAATCCAGCAGCGGCGTATAACGGGCGCGCGACCAGCGCATCAGGCGGTTGTCGTGCTCAGCCACACGGCCGCGCAGGAAGCTGGCGATCGCTGCCGGCACAAAGGTCAGCGACAACACCATGGCACCGGTCAGGGCCAGCACCACCGTGATCGCCATCGGGTGGAACATTTTTCCTTCCACCCCGGACAGCGCGAAGATCGGCAGGTAGACCGCGGCGATGATGCCCAGGCCAAACAGGCTGGGACGGATCACCTCGGCGGTGGCCGAGGCGGTCAGGTCATAGCGCTCTTCATCATTGAGCTGGCGGCCCAGCGCGTGCTGCGCCTCCCCGAACCGGCGTAGGCAGTTCTCGATGATGATCACCGCACCGTCCACGATCAGGCCGAAGTCCAGCGCGCCCAGGCTCATCAGGTTGCCCGACACGCCGCCACGCACCATGCCGATGATGGTGAACAGCATCGCCAGCGGAATCACCGCCGCAGTGATCAACGAGGCGCGCACATTGCCCAGCAGCAGGAACAGCACCACCACCACCAGCAGCGCGCCCTCGATCAGGTTCTTGGACACCGTGCCGATGGTGCGGTCCACCAGCGCCGTGCGGTCATAGACGGCCTTGGCATGGACGCCGGCAGGCAAGCTGGCGTTGGCAGCGTCCAGCTTGGCCGCGGCCGCCTGGGAGACTTCCCGGCTGTTGGCGCCAAACAGCATGAAGGCGGTACCGACCACGACCTCGTGGCCATTCTGGGTGGCCGCGCCCGTGCGCAGCTCCTTGCCTTCGCCCACGCTAGCGACGTCGCGCACCCGGATGGGCACACCATCGCGGCGATCCAGCACGATGTTGCCGATCGCATCCAGATTCGCCAGCTGGCCAGGCACGCGCACCAGGAACTGCTGTCCATTGCGCTCGATGTAGCCGGCACCGATGTTCTGGTTGTTGCGCATGACCGCGGCGACCACGTCGTTCAACGTAAAGCCCAGCGCCACCAACTGGGCCGGATCCGGGGTGATGTGGATCTGCCGCTCGAAGCCGCCGATGGTGTTGACCTCGGTGACGCCGGGCGTGGTGCGCAGCTGCGGCCGGATCACCCAGTCCTGCAGGGTGCGCAGGTCCGTGGCGGTGTACGGGGTGCCGTCGGGCTTGCGAGCGTTGGGCTCGGCCTCCACGGTGTACATGAAGATCTCGCCCAACCCGGTGGAGATCGGCCCCATTTCCGGGTCCAATCCGTCGGGCAGCTGGGAAGCGATCTGCTGCAGGCGCTCGGCGACCTGCTGGCGGGCAAAGTACAGGTCGGTGCCGTCCTTGAACACCACGGTGACCTGTGAGAGCCCATACCGCGACAGCGAGCGGCTGTAGTCCAGCTTGGGCAGGCCGGCCATGGCCGTTTCAATGGCAAAGGTCACTCGTTGCTCAGCCTCCAGCGGCGAGTAACCCGGGGCCTGGGTGTTGATCTGGACCTGGACGTTGGTGATGTCCGGCGTGGCGTCGATGGAAAGGTGACGGTAGCTCCACACGCCCAGCGCAACCAGCGCAGCGGTGAGCACCAGCGTCAGCCAGCGATGGCGGATGGACAGCCCAATGAGGCGTTCGAGCATGGCGGGCCTCATTCCTCTTCCACGGTGGACTTTTCGATGTCGGCCTTGATCAGGAAGCTCTGGGCCACCACCACCTGTTCACCGGCCTTGAGGCCTTCCAGCACTTCGGCGCGTTCGGCGTCGCGGCGCCCCAGTTTCACCGGCCGGGTGTGGTAGGTCTCGCCCTGCTGCACGTAGACCACGTCCTGGTCTTCAGCGGTCTGCAGCGCCGTGATCGGCACCACCAGCGCGGCCGATTGACGATCCACGGTGACCCGCGCCTTGACCGCCGACCCCGGCCGCCACAGGCCATCGGTGTTGGCCACCGTGGCGCGCGCAATGGTGCTTTGGCTGGCGGTTGCGGTGCCGGGGAGGACGCGCTCCAAGGTGGTCTGTGCAGTGACGCCGTCGCTTAAGCGGGTGACCGCTACCGGCACGCCAGCACCGATGTGCTGAGCGTCGGCGCCGAAGATGTGCAGGTCCACCCACAGCGTGGAAAGGTCGGCGACCTCAAACAGCGGCGCGCCCTCAGCGGCCGCCATGCCCACAGCGGCCGTACGCGCCATCACCACGCCACTGATCGGCGCGGTGACGGTATAGGTGGTCAGGCTCAGGTTGCTCTCTACCGTGGCCAGTGCCTGGCCGGCCCGGACCTGATCACCCACGCCGGCTCGCACGGAGCGGACCGGTCCGGGGAAGCGTGCCGTGACCTGCGCGATGCGACCGTCAATCGGGGTCAACAGCCCTTGCACCTCATGCTCATCGGCAATCTCACCGGGGCCTGCCGGTGCGACCTGGATACCCGCCGCCTGCGCCGCCTTGGTGGCAATCTTGGTTTCCAGCGGCGCTTCCTCGTGCTCGCCGTGCTCTTCGCCCTCAGCGGCGGCGGCGCCCTCGGAGGCTTCGTTGGGGGCGGACGCATTGCAGGCTGTTAGCAACAGGGCCATGCCCAGTGCGGTCCAGGAAAAGCGATTCATGGGGTCTCTCCGGTGGAAGCGGCCGCCGCCGGCGTTACAAGCGCCTGTCCGGTCAGTCGTTGAATTTCGATCAGGGCGCGCTGCGCATCGAGCGCCACGTCCAGCTGCTGCTGGGCCATGGCCGTGCGTTCGGACTGCAGCTGTGCCCATTCCAGGTAGCTGATCGCGCCGGCGCGATAGGCGCGCTCGGCGGCCTGCTCAGCCCGGGCCAGCTTCGGCAGCACGTCGCCTTGCAGCCGTGCCACCTCCGCCTGCGCCACGGTGTAGCGGCCATGGGCCTCGACCAAGGTGGAATACAGCGACAGGCCCTTGGCCTCGCGCTCGATCGTCAGGACCTCCAGCTCGGCCTCGCCGGCGCGAATCTCCGGCTGTGCGCGGCTGCGGCTGCCCAGCGGCATGGACAGGCTGGCCACCAGCGCGGTGTCGTCGGTCTCCTGCAGGCGGCGCACACCGAGCTGCCAGGACAGGTCCGGCGAGGCCGCCGAACGCGCCAGCTGCAGTCGTGCCTGCGCGATCCGGCGGGCATCGACAAACTGCGCCAACTCGGGAGTGCGCTCCAATTCCTCGGCCAGCGACTGCATGGACGCGATCGCCGGCAGGGCCATGGGATCGGCCGCGGCCACCTCGAAGCTCGGAGCACGTTCGCCCCAGAGGGCAGCAAGGTGCTGTCGGGCGGCAATGCGCTGCTGCTCGGCCCGATCACGGGTCAATTCTGCTCGCGCCAGTGCTGCTTGTGCGGTGAGCACCACCGATTCGGGCGACGCGCCAGCCTGCAGGCGCTGCCGGGCAGCGGCGACGGTCCGCTGGCGCTGGCCGACATCCATGTTCGCCAGGCTACGTTGCCGGTCGGCACCGACAACGGCCAAATAGCGCTGCGCCGTCTCGGCGAGCAGGTCCAGCCGCCCGGTCTCGCGCTGCACGGCCAGTGCATCAATCCGGCTTTGGGCCAAGGTGCGGCGGGCGTCGAGCTTGCCGCCGCGTTCCAGAACCGAGCTCAGGCTCAAGGTCAACTCCGCGCTGTCCAGGCCACGGGCCGCGCCCGTGCCCAGCGCATTTTCAACCTCCGCCCCCAACGTCCACGGTGGCCGCTGCACGGCCTGGTCGCGCTCGGCAGCGAGCACCGTGGCCCGCGCATCGACCAGGCGCAGCTCGGGGTGGGTTTGGGCCACGCGTGCAAACGCGTCGTCCAAGGTCATCAGCTCTTCTGCTGTCGCCGGCGTTGCCGCCGCGCTCAACAGTAGCCACGCGGCCAGGGCCGCCAATCGCACATGCATGAAGTACTCCAGAATTTTCGATAGCCAACAGGGATCCGGCGCACGCCGGCGCGCATCACCCTGCGATCGGCGGCCGGAACGGCGCGAGCAGGTGCTCATGCCGATATCTGTCCGCATGGGCTGTCGCCGACGGCCAATGCCGGCCGATATGAGCAATGGCCAACACTATTTCTGGAGCCGGCGCGGCCTGGCTACAGCACAGCACCAGCTGCTGTAGCCGGTGCAGCGCGGCGTCTACGCCACGCTCGGAAGCTGGTGATGCCACTGCCGGGTCATGGTCGGCCGCGGCCAGATGGGTTTGAGCATGGAGCTCGCCAACCACTGCCAGCACCGGCTGCGTCACAAGGCCCACGGCCAAGTGCGCCAGCAGCAGCCAGCGCAGGCCACAGCTCAGCCGGCCAAGCGCTGTCATGCAGGCGTTTTGCGCGCGTCGGCACGCGCCCGGCGAGCATCACCCAAGATCTCGAAAGCCTCCTTGATCACATACAGGCCGATCAGGGCGCCGATCACGAAATCCGGGTAGGGGCTGGCCAGCCACCACACCAACAGGCCGGCCAGAATCACCCCAACGTTGGCCACCACATCGGCGCGGGTAAACAGCCAGGTCGCTCGCAGATGCACTTCGCCAGACTTCAAGGGGGCGAGCATACGGAGCACCTTCAGGTTCACGGCCAGCGAGACCAGAGCGGTACCGATCATCCAACCGCTGACCGGCTCGGCGCCGTACATCACCCGGCGGCCGACTTCGACCAGCACGCCTACGCCCAGCACCAGCAGCACGCTGCCACTGACCCACGCGGCGTTGGCCTTGAAGCGCGCCGTGCGCCCGATAGCGACCAGGCCAATGGCATAGGCGGTGGCGTCAGACAGCATGTCCAGCGCGTCAGCCAGCAGCCCGGTGGAATGGGCAATCCAGCCGGCAATGCCGCCGATCACGGCCATCGCTGCATTCAGGACCAAGGCGATCCAGAGGATGCGTCGCTCCTCCTTGTTCTTGGCTTCGTGGTGGCACCCACAATCACTCATGTCTTGGTCCTCTGCTGTGTTGTTTCATTACTTGTTTGCGCCTGGCTGTCTACGCACACCGGAACGGGCATTGGCGAGGAACCCCACGATGGCGGCGGTGCCTACCAATACCTGCGCCAGCAGCGACTGCCAGGTGGGATACAGGCCGATCCACTCGATGCGCGGCAACGCGAGCGGTGTTTGAGAGATCCAGCCCGCTTCCTGCAACGCGGCCACGCCTTTACCGATCAGGATGACCGCCATCACCGCGATGAGAATCGAGCTGATCGAAAAGAACCGGCCAATCGGCAGTCGCCTGCTCATGCGCAGCATCCAGTACGCCACCGCAGCCAACACCGCGATTCCCGCCACCAGGCCTGCGAGGATGGCGGTGGACGCCTGATCGCTCCACATCGCGATGTAGAACAAGATCGTCTCAAACACCTCGCGGTACACCGCGACAAAGGCCAGCATGAACAGGAAAACAGCCGAGCGCCGTGTCAGCGCAGTCGTCAGCTTGGCGTGCAGGTACTCCTGCCACCGCCCTGCAAGGCTCTTTTGGTGCATCCAGATGCCTACGCTGAGCAGGACAGCGGCAGCGAACAAGGCCGAGACGCCCTCAGTGACTTCCCGGTTCGCACCGCTGATATCAACAAAGTAAGTGGCCACTGCCCAGGTAGCTGCGCCTGCCAACAACGCGCAGATCCAACCCGCATGCACATACGGCAACACATCAGACCGCTCGGCTTTACGCAAGAACGCCACGATACCAATCACGATCAGCAGCGCTTCCAGTCCTTCGCGTACCAAGATGGTAAAGCTGCCTAGAAACGCGGTGCTGGCGCCTATTCGGGTGTCCTGCAGCGCCACGTCCGCGCGATCAAACAGCTGGGCAATTTGCGCTGCCTGCCCGGCAACGTCAGCCGCGGGCGCATGCTGATCCAGCTGCGCGCGGTAGCCTGCCATGGCCGTCTCGATCTCTCGCAGCAATGACGGATTGCGCGTGGCCAGCGTGGGTTCAAGCGGCTCTACACCATCCAGATAGGACGAGAGCGCAAGCTTTTTGGCTTGAGCCAGGTCCTCATCAGCGTAAGCGCGCTGGCTGGCGGCCAGTCGCTGCCGCGCCACCGCAAAGCGATCGGCTCCTGGTACCGCTTCGTTTACTGCCTGTGGCTGCGAACGCAGGTAGGCGATGATCGCGTTTGCCTGATCGGCGGGCATCGTGGTGGCAAGATCGGCCTCTCGCGTGCGTGTCAGCGCTTCGAGCGAGGGAATGTGCGTATGGGCCTCGGCACTGGTGCGCCATAACGCCTCACCTTGAGCCTTGGCTTGCGAGGAGTACCCCAAGCTGCCCACATAGAATGCCAACGCCCAGCGATCACTTTCTGACAGCCCAGAGAAGCTGACCATGCCGGTACCCGGCACACCCTGGGAAATGACCTCGTACAACGACAGCGGCGTTCGCTGCGCGGCGCGAGTGGCATCGGTGAACGCGATCGGCGGCGGACTTAACGCTTGCGCGGCGGGGCCATCACCGTGACCTGTGGGGCCGTGACAGGCCGCGCACTGCTGGCTGTAGATGGACGCGGCCTGGGAGGTCTTCGGCGCGCTCGCCGGAACAGCGCCGATCGGGTAGCGGGCCAACAGCGTCGTGCCGAGCCCGCGCGCCAACGTTGCCACTTGCGCCGGGTCGGCCTTCTCTGCCACCGCCTGGACCAGGCGGTCGGCCTGGGCCGTCAGCTCCTGCTGGTTCTGGCCACCGGGCAATGCTGCCAGCTGACTGCGCACGGCGCCGGCAAACTCGCTCATTTCGGCGTATTCGTTGGGGGCAATTACGCGACCGGCCTGGACCGCGCCGGGGTAGTCGACCGCGATGTAATCGAGCATCTGCCAGGTTTGGCGCAGGTCTGCTGCGGCAGGCTCCGCCTGAGCAGAAGCGGGCAGAACCCAGCCGATCAGCAAGGCAATCAGGCAGTAGCGAATCAAGGCGATGGGCAGTGGCATGGTCGTCACATGCAGCGCCGCGGCCGGAGTGGCGGCGGATACGGGTTCAGCGTAAAGTCCGTAGCTACTACGGAGTCAAGCGTACTACGAATGAAAATCAGTGAGGCTGCCGACGCCAGCGGATGCCACTTGGAGACGATTCGCTATTACGAGCGGATCGGGTTGCTGCCGCGCCCGGGGCGCACGGGCAACGGCTACCGGGTCTATGGCCCGGCCGACATCGAGCGGCTGCGCTTCATTGCGCGTGGCCGGGACCTGGGCTTCAGCCTGGAGGAGGTCCGCAGCCTGCTGCAGCTGGCCGGCGATGAGGAGCTTTCGTGCGGGGACGTGGACCGGTTGGCCCGCAGCCATCTGGCCGACGTGCGCGCCCGCATGGCCGACCTGCAGCGCATGGCCAGCGAGCTGGAACGGGTGATTGCCAGTTGCCATGGCGGGCAGCGGGCGGAATGCACCATCCTGTCGACGCTGCGCCAGACGACCTCGGTGGAGGCCACGCGCCAGTGACCGAACTGGACCGCTACCTCGATGCGGCCACGCGCCAGAACACGGTGCGCAGCTATGCGTCGGCGCTGCGGCACTTCGAGGTTGAATGGC
Source organism: Stenotrophomonas sp. PS02298 (assembly GCF_029959445.1). Classification (GTDB taxonomy): domain Bacteria; phylum Pseudomonadota; class Gammaproteobacteria; order Xanthomonadales; family Xanthomonadaceae; genus Stenotrophomonas. Next base: position 70,249 of record NZ_JASCOR010000003.1, read on the forward strand.
AAGGCCACCTCCCAGCGACACCTGACAGCGTGGCCCGGTACCTGGCCGCTTATGCGCAGACCTTGGCGACCAGCACCCTCCGCCAACGTCTGGCGGCCATCGCCTCTTGGCACCGCGACCACGGCTTTGTCGACCCGACCCGATCGCCGCTGGTGCGCAAGGTGCTCAAAGGCATCCAGACCCTGCACCCGGGCCAGGTCAAGCAAGCCGCGCCGCTCCAGATTCGGCGGCTGGTCGAGCTCGATGACTGGCTGGCCGCGGCGATCGCTGCGGCACATGCCCGGGGCGATGGGCCGGCGGCGCTGCGCCATCAACGAGACCGAGCGCTGGTGCTGCTCGGGTTCTGGCGGGGATTCCGTGGCGATGAACTGCTGCGTCTGGACGTGGCCCATCTCACGCTGGTGCCGGGACAGGGGATGACCTGCTTCTTGCCACGCAGCAAGGGTGATCGCCAGGCAGCCGGCGTCACCTACAAGGTGCCGGCGCTGTCGCGGTTATGTCCGGTGGAGGCGACCCAGGCGTGGCTGCAGGCGGCCGACCTGCAAGAAGGGCCGGTGTTTCGGGCAGTCAACCAATGGGGCCAGGTGAGCGCCGAAGGCCTACATCCCAACAGCTTGGTGCGCCTGCTGCGCGAGTTGCTGACCAGTGCCGGCTTTGCCGATGCGGGGCTCCACAGCAGCCATTCGTTGCGCCGCGGCTTTGCCAGCTGGGCCAACGACCAAGGCTGGGACATGAAGGCCTTGATGGAGTACGTGGGCTGGCGCGATGTGCAGTCGGCCATGCGTTACCTGGACGGGCGTGACCCGTTTGCCCGGGACCGCATTGAAGCAAGCCTGCCCAGTCCAACCGTGCCGGTACCGGCGATGGCACTGCCGGCGCCGGAGGGCAAATCGGCCCTGCAGCTGCGCCTGCGCATGGTGCTGACCCCGTTTGCCCGCACGGGCCGCGGCGCGGCCAAGGCCCGAGGCCGAATTGAAGAGATCTGCTTGGCCCCGTTCCAGGCTGTGCGCCTGAACACCGCCAGCAGCGAGTACCAGTTGACTGCTCCCACCGATCCCGAAAGGGATCTGGATGAAATCCTGGCCACGTTGCTCGATGACATGCACCGCATGGCCGATACGCACCAGTGCTTCCTGGAAGCGTCGCTCAGTACAGACGACGGCCGGCACTGGGACTGATCCCCCTCACACCCTCCGGATCCAATGGCTACCCTTCACGAGACCGCCTACCCGCGACTGAAGCCTGATCCCACCGCCAAGGAACTGGAGGAGATCTATACCCCGACCGCCGCTGAGATTGCATTCGCCAAGCAGCTGACCACCCAGCCGGGTCCGCAGCTGGCGGTACTGATTCATCTCAAGCTCTTCCAACGCTTGGGCTACTTCACGGTGTTGGCCGACGTACCCGAGCGGATCCGGAAGCACATCGCCAAGGCCGCCCGACTCGGGCGCGTATTGGACACCGACCAGCTCGAACGCTACGACGCTTCCGGCAGCCAGCGCCGGCATATGCCGCAGCTTCGGCAATTCATCGGGGTACGTCCCCTGGATAAATCGGGCTTGGCTTGGCTGGACACCGTGGCCACCGGAGCAGCCCAGACCAAGCACACCATCCCGGACATCGTGAACGTCCTGCTCGAAGAGCTGGTGCACCATCGCTACGAACTGCCCGGTTTCCGCACTCTGGAGCTGGCCGCCATCGGCGCCCGTGAGCGGGTCAATCTGGGCTACTACCGCAGCATCAGCCACGCACTGACGCCTGCCACGCGCACGCTCATCGACGAACTGCTGCGCGCACCGGAAGGGTCCAGGTTCACCGGCTGGCAATCACTCAAGCGCGAGCCCGGCCGGCCCACCAACAAGGAAGTTCGGTTCTATCTGCAGCACATCCGCATGCTGCAGCAGTTGGCCGACCAGCTGCCTCCCATTGATGTGCCGGTGCCCAAGCTCAAGCAGTTCCGTGCGATGGCTCGGGCCTATGACGCCAGCGAGCTGGCCGAACTGGCTCCGGACAAGCGCTATGCGCTGGCCACCATCTTCATTCGCGCCCAGCATGCCAAGACACTGGATGATGCAGCCGAGTTGTTCATCAAGCAGGTGCGCGGGCTGGAGAACACGGCCCAGCAGAAATTGCTGGCCTACCAGCTCGAACATGCCAAACGGGCCGACTTCCTCATCGGCCAGCTCAAGGAAATCCTACAGGCCTATCAGCTCGACGGCAGCGATAGTCAGCGCGTGGATGCCATCGACAACAGCCTGGAAGCGGAAGTGTCGACCTTGCTGGCCGAATGCGAAGAACATATGGCCTACGCCGGGAAGAACTACCTGCCATTCATGCTGCAGCCCTATGGCGCGGTCAGGCCGCTGCTGTTCAATGGGCTGGAGCTGATGAAACTTCGGGCGACCAGCCACGACGCCGGCATGGAGCCGCTGATCGCAGCGGTGCTCTCGCTGCGCAACCAGCGCCGTGAGCTGATCGAGGTCGCCTCCCTCGGTTTGGACCCGGAAAAGGACTTTGACTGGATGTCCAAGCTCTGGCGTCAGCACGTGTTCGGCAAGCGGGCCAGTGCAGCCGGCGCCGGCTGGATGCACCGTAAGTACTTCGAGCTGGCCGTGCTGGTGCAGGTCAAGGACGAACTGAAGTCCGGAGATCTCTTCATTCCCAGCAGCGAACGGTTTGATGACTACCGTGAGCAGCTGGTCGATGAAGCCACCTTGGCCCAGGAACTGGAAGCCTACGGCCAGGTGTCAGGCCTGCCCACCGACGCCGAGTCTTTCGTGGCGGGATTACGTGCACAACTGACCTCCCTGGCCGATGAGGTCGACGCGCGTTTCCCGGAGAACGTACATGCGGACATCCTGGATGGGCGCCTGGTGCTGCGGAAGGGGCAACGCGCCGAAGTCTCCAGCGCGATTACCACCGTGGATCGCCTCATCGCCGAACGGCTTCCAGAATCCAGCATCGTCGATGTCCTGATCGATGCCAGCCAATGGCTGGATCTGCACCGTTTCTTCCGCCCGATCGCCGGCACCGAGAGCCAGGTCGAAGATCTGCCCCGACGTGTGATCACCACGCTATTTTGCTATGGCTGCAACCTGGGGCCGACGCAGACGGCGCGGTCGATCAAGGGCTTCAGCCGGCGCCAAGTCGCTTGGCTAAACCTGAAATACGTGACCGAGGATGTGCTTGAGAAGGCCATCGTGGAGGTCATCAATACCTACAACAAATTCGACCTGCCTGGCTATTGGGGCAGCGGCAAGAGCGCATCAGCTGATGGCACGAAGTGGAGCGTCTACGAGGACAACCTGCTGTCGGAGTATCACATCCGCTACGGCGGCTACGGTGGCATCGGCTACTACCATGTGTCCGATAAATACGTGGCGCTCTTCAGCCACTTCATTCCCTGTGGCGTGCACGAGGGCATCTACATCCTCGACGGTCTGTTGGCCAACACTTCCGACATCCAGCCTGAGATCGTCCATGGCGACACGCAGGCCCAAAGCTACCCGGTCTTCGGCCTGGCCCACATGCTGGGCATCCAGCTGATGCCCCGGATCCGGAACATCAAGGACCTGACATTCTTTCGGCCCGAACCGGGTAGGGCTTATAAGAACATCCAGGCACTGTTCGGGGACAGCATCGACTGGCAACTGATCGCCACCCATCTCCACGACATGCTGCGCGTGGTGATCTCAATCCGATTGGGCAAGATCACCGCGTCCTCGATCCTGCGCCGGCTGGGCACCTACAGCCGGAAGAACAAGCTTTACTTCGCATTCCGAGAACTTGGCAAGGCCGTCCGAACGCTGTTCTTGCTGCGCTACATTGATGACAACGAGATCCGCAAAACGATCCATGCTGCGACCAACAAGAGCGAGGAATACAACGGCTTCGTGAAATGGGTGTTCTTTGGCAGCCAGGGGATCATTGCTGAGAACGTCCAACACGAGCAGCGCAAGATCATCAAGTACAGCCAGCTGGTGGCCAACATGATCATCCTCCACAACGTGGAAGGCATGAGCC
>NZ_JASCOR010000040.1 GCF_029959445.1 Stenotrophomonas sp. PS02298
GCGCAGCGCACCCGGGGGCGTTTCGCGGATTCGTCGGATGCCATGCGCAGAGCCCCGGGTGCGCTGCGCTTACCCGGGCTACGGTTGCCAGCGACGCATCTAGCGCGCGGCTTCTACAATGCTGCAATGGCAATAGCATTCCCCATCACTCCGCTGCTCCCCGACATCCTCCAGCAGCTGGCCGCGCACACGCGGCTGGTGCTGGAAGCACCGCCCGGCGCCGGCAAGACCACGCAGGTGCCGTTGGCGCTGCTGGATGCGCCGTGGCTGCAGGGCGGCAAGATCATCATGCTGGAACCGCGCCGGGTAGCCGCGCGCAGTGCCGCCACCTTCATGGCCAAGCAGCTGGGCGAACCGGTCGGCGAAACCGTCGGCTACCGCATCCGCTTCGAGAACAAGGTTTCGGCGCGTACCCGCATCGAGGTGGTCACCGAAGGCATCCTGACCCGCATGCTGCAGGACGACCCGCTGCTGGAGGGCGTGAGTGCACTGCTGTTCGACGAATTCCACGAGCGCCATCTGTCCGCCGATCTCGGCCTGGCGCTGGCGCTGGACGTGCAATCGCAACTGCGCGACGACCTGCGCATCGTGGTGATGTCGGCCACGCTGGATGGTGAACGGCTGGCGCAGTTCCTGGATGCGCCGCGGCTGTCCAGCGAAGGCCGCAGCTATCCGGTGGAGATAAGTCATTTCCCGGCACGGCGCGACGAGACGTTGGAAGCCCAGGCCCGGCGCGCGGTGGAACAGGCGCTGGCCGAGCATCCTGGCGACGTGCTGGTGTTCCTGCCGGGGCAGCGGGAGATAGCGCGGGTGCAGGCCGCTCTGAGCCCCTCCCCCTCCGGGGGAGGGGTTGGGGAGAGGGTAGGTGGCGCAGCCACCCGCACGGTCCAATTGCACGAGGCTTCGCCCGCACCCTCATCCGGCGCTGCGCGCCACCTTCTCCCGGCGGGAGAAGGATATGAGGTGCTCCCCCTCCACGGCGAGCTGCCGATCGAACAACAGAGCCGTGTGCTGCAGCCCGGTCCCGACGGCCGCCGCCGGGTGGTGCTGGCCACCAATGTCGCCGAATCCTCGGTCACCCTGCCCGGCGTGCGGGTGGTGATCGACGCCGGCTTGGCACGCGAGCCGCGCTACGACCCCAACAGCGGCTTCTCGCGACTGGATGCGGTGGCCATCTCGCAGGCTTCTGCCGACCAGCGCGCCGGTCGTGCCGGCCGCGTTGCTTCCGGTTGGGCGTGGCGGCTGTGGCCGCAATCACAGCGGCTGGAGCCACAGCGACGTCCGGAGATGGCGCAGGTGGAACTGGCCGGTCTGGCACTGGAACTGGCGGCCTGGGGCAGTGACGATCTGCGCTTCGTCGATCCACCGCCCAGCGGCGCCTTGTCGGCCGCGCGCGAACTGCTGCAGCGCTTGGGCGCCTTGAGCGCCGACAACACCATCACCGCGCTGGGCAAGCGCATGCTGTCAATGGGTACACATCCGCGTATGGCGGCGATGCTGCTGTCTGCAGGCAATCCGCGCGAGCAGGCGTTGGCGGCAGACCTTGCAGCACTGTTGGAGGCACGTGATCCGCTGCGTCAGAGCGGTGATGCGCTGGCCGCGCGTTGGCGTGCACTGGCAGCATTCCGCAATGGCCGCGCACCATTCGATGCCAATCGTGGCGGACTGGCCGCCATCGACGCGGCCGCCAAGCAATGGCGCCGCCGCCTGCGCTGCGATACCGCGCCGCCAACGGATATCGAAGCGCATGAACTCGGCGACCTGCTCGCCCACGCCTTCCCCGATCGCATCGCCACCCAGCACCCGAACGACCCGCAGCGCTACCAGCTGGCCAATGGCCGCAGCGCACGCCAGTTCGACAACAGCGATCTGCGTGGCGAGCCGTGGCTGGTGATCAGCGAGCTACGCCACGATCCACGCGATGCCTTGATCCTGCGAGCGGCACCGGTGGATGAACAACGCCTGCGCCGTGACTTCCCCAACCGCTTCAAGACCCAGGACGTGGTGCGCTGGAACAGCGCAAAGCGCGCACTGGAAGCGCGTCGTGAAAGCAGCTTCGAGCGCATCGTGCTGGACAGCCGCCCGGCAGGACAGGTGGACCCAGCACGCGCCGCACGTGCACTCACCGATGCGGTACGCGAATTGGGCCTGGATGCTTTGCCATGGACCGAGAACCTGCAGCAGCTGCGTTGGCGGGTGATGGGCCTGCGGCACTGGATGCCGGAGCTCGAACTACCCGACTTATCCGATGCGGCGCTGTTGGAGACGTTGGACGATTGGCTGTTGCCAGCCTTCAACGGCAAGACACGCCTGGAAGCCCTGTCCGAGGAAGAGCTCGGCGAAGCGCTGAAGTCCGGCATCGACTGGAGCAAGCGGCAGCTGGTGGATCGTCATGCGCCGACGCGTATCAGCGTGCCTTCGGGGATGGAGCGACGCATCGAGTACGCGCTGGATGACGACGGCGTCGGCCCGCGCCCGCCGGTGCTGGCGGTGAAGTTGCAGGAGCTGTTTGGCCTGGCCGATACGCCGCGTATTGCCGATGGTCGCGTGCCCTTGCTGTTGCACCTGTTGTCGCCGGGTGGAAAGCCCTTGCAGGTGACCGGTGACCTGCGCAATTTCTGGCAGAACACTTATGCCGAGGTCAAGAAAGAAATGAAGGGGCGCTATCCACGGCATCCGTGGCCGGATGATCCGTGGAGCGCTACGGCGACGCATAGGGCGAAGCCTCGGGGGACTTGATTGGGGTTTGGGGTTTAGCAAAAGCAGAAGCAAGAGCGAGAGCACCCCTCCCCAACCCTCCCCTGCGCTGCGCGCAAGGGAGGGGGCAAAGCGGCGGCGCTGCATTTTGTCAGGTTGCCAGGACCCGCCCCCTCCCTTTGCCGCAGGCAAGGGGAGGGTTGGGGAGGGGTAGCTTTTGACGCTCGCCGTTGCCGTTGCCGTTGCCGTTACTTCAGCTTCAGCCTTCCACAACAACGCTCAACCCTTCCCGGCTAACATCCCGTACACGGCCCTCTGGTAAGAATGAGGGTCTGGCCCTCATCTACATGGAGTCCCCACATGAGCAAGTTCAGCGATATCACCGGCCCGGCACTGGAGCGTGCACTGGAACTGGTCAACAGCGCCGGTGGCAACATCAAGCACGGTGGTTCCAGCGCAGCCGAATGGCTCAAGACCGGTGCCGCCATTGGTGCGATGAAGACCGGCGGCCGTGCCGTCACCCGCGTCGCCAAGCGCAACCCCACCGCTACCGTTGCCGTTGCGGCTGTTGGCCTGGGCTTGATTGGCTATGCGCTGTACCGCAAGAACAAGCGCGACAATGAGGCCATCGAGGCCAAGTCGCGGCAGATCGCGCAGCGCCGCCGTCATGCGGCCAGCGTGACTGATGAGACCAGCGATATTGGTAGCGACGCCTGAGTTTTTTTGGGGGGGGTGCTTGAGGCAAGAGCTACCCCTCCCCAACCCTCCCCTGCGCTTTGCGCAAGGGAGGGAGCGGGTCCTGCAGCTTGCTAGAGACCTAGCTCGGCGAGCACGGCTGCGGTGGATTGACCGACTTCGTCCAGCTGCGGATTGATACGCCCCGGCTCGTTGGCGAACTTGATCGGTATGCCCAGGTGGGTGCCACCCTGTGCATCGGTCCAGACCATTTCGCGCGCACGTGTATGCGGATCATTGAAGGCTTCGGTCAGCGTTTTGACCGGTGCCCAGCACACGTCGATGTCGTGCAGGAACAGCGTCCACTCCACCAAGGTGCGGCGGGCAAAGGTTTCGGCCAGGAAAGCCTTGACCGGGTCCTGACCGCTGCCCGGTGGCAGATGGCAGAGATGGATCAGATCAGCGCGCCCGAGCGCGTTCAACAGGTTCTCGGCGAACTTGTGCTCGGCACCACCGAGTGCGATCCAGCGGTCGTCAGCACAGCGGTACAGCTTGTACAGCGCATTGCCGCCCCAGCTGCGCTCCTCCTTGATGACCGGATCGCGGCCGAGTGCGAACGGCGGGCCCAGCACGTTCGGCAACCACGCCATCAAGGCGTCCTGCATCGACAGATCGATGTAGTCACCCTCGCCGGTGCGCTCGCGGCGGAACAAGGCCATCAGGATGCCGTTGAGCGCCATCAGTGAGCCGGCCATGTCGGCCACCGGCATATGCGGCATCGCCGGCGTGCCGTCCGGCGCGCGATTCAGGCTGACCACGCCGGTGTCGGCCTGCATGGCGAGATCATGCGCGGGCCGGTTGACCTTGGGCCCGGTCTGGCCGAAGGCGCTGATCGAGCAGTACACCAGTTTCGGATTGATCGCCTTGCAGCTGGCATAGTCGATACCAAGACGCTGGGCCACACCGGGCCGGAACGCTTCCACCACCACATCCGCCCACTCGACCAACCTGGCGAAAGCGGCCTTGCCATCGGTGCTTTTCAGATCCAGCACGATGCAGCGCTTGCCGCGATGGGTATTGCGGAACCAGGTGGAAACACCGGCCTGCTTCAGTCCGACCTCGCGTACCGGCTCACCACTGGGCGGCTCGATCTTGATCACGTCGGCACCGTGATCGGCCATCACCATGGTCAGGTGCGGCCCAGGCAGGAACAGCGACAGATCGAGTACGCGTACACCTTCGAGTTTCATTTTCGACTCCGTTGCCTCATGCGCCGAGCAGGCGCGCGCGGTCTGCATCGTTGTAGCCCAGCTCGCGCAGCAATGCATCGGCATCGGCGTTGAGCGGCGGGCAGGCATTGCCACTCAGCCGCTGGCCATCGAGCTTGATCGGGTTGCGCAGCAGGCGTTGCGTGCCCTGTGCATGTTCAACGTCCTGCAACATGCCGACATCACGCACGTAGGGATTATCCAGCGCCTGGGCGATATCCAGTACCGGCGCGATCGGAATACGGCCGGCGAACTTCTGTGTCCAGTAAGCGGTGGGCTGGGTGCTGAGGATTGCGTCGACGAGCACGGTCAGCTCCTCGCGTACCTGGCGACGCTCGGCGAAGCTGGCGAAGCGCGCTTCTGCGGCCCAGGCGGGGCTGCCGATGCCTTCAACGAAGGTTTGCCAGAACTTCTCCAGCATGCACATCACCATCACCCATCCGTCGGCGGTGCGATAGACCTGGCACGGCACGGTGGATGGATGCGCACTGCGCGACAGGCGCTCGGTGCGGTGGCCTTCGTTGAGGTACCAGGTCGCCGGATAGCTGAGCTGGTGCAGGGCCACGTCGAACAGGCTGACATCCACATCGCGACCAAGGCCGGTGCGCATCGCGCCGATGATGGCGGCGAGCAGGCCCATCGACATCGTGGTACCGGTCATGAAATCAACCATGGACAGGCCGAAGCGTGCCGGCGGCGCGTCCGGTTCACCGGTCAGTGCCATGAAGCCGGCTTCGGCCTGCATCAGGTAGTCGTAGCCCGGCCATGCGGCGCGCTCATTGTCGCGCCCATAAGCGGACAGGTGGGCGCAGACGATCTTCGGGTTGAGCTTGCTGAGCGTGGCGTAATCCAGGCCGAGCTTGCCGGGTTGGTCACCACGCAGGTTGTTGAGCACGGCGTCGGCGCTGGCGACAAGCTTCTCGAAGACTTCGCGGCCTTCGGCGGCCTTCAGGTCCAGTCGCAGCGAGCGCTTGTTGAGATTGAAGGTCTGGAAGAACAGGCTGTCGCCCTCGCCCAGGAAGTACGGGCCGGTGGCGCGCGACACGTCGCCGCCCGGTTGGGATTCGATCTTGATCACTTCCGCGCCGAGGTCGGCCAGATGCATCGAGCCATAGGGGCCAGCACCGTACTGTTCGACGGCAAGGATACGCAGTCCCTGCAGGGGAAGGTCTTTCATGTGTGGCCTCTGGTTTTGAAAAAGCACCGCGGTGGTTGAGGACCGCGGTAAAGGGATGCTGCTGCGTCTACTTGGCTGTTGCTTTGGTTTTGGCTGTTGCTTTGGCTTTGGCTTTGGCTGTTGCTTTGGCTGTTGCCGTGGCTTTGGCTTCTGATCTATCCCTTCTCCCGCTTGCGGGAGAAGGTGCCCGAAGGGCGGATGAGGGGAGCTTTTGACTTCGCTCGTAGAGCTTCCCCTCACCCCAACCCCTCTCCCGCAGGCGGGAGAGGGGCTTTCAGACTTCAAACATCGCGTGTAAATCTGCCCTCACCCCAACCCCTCTCCCGCACGCGGGAGAAGGGCTTTGCGTCTGATGCATTTGTGAGAGGGGCTTTGGTCTGCTTTAGCCTTCAGATCTTGTTCCTGGCCACCAATTGCTTGGCGATGATGATGCGCTGCATTTCGTTGGTGCCTTCACCAATGCACATCAGCATGGCATCGCGGTGGAAACGCTCGATGTCGTACTCCACCGAGTAGCTGTAGCCACCAAAAATCCGCATGCCTTCCTGCGCGCAATAGGCGCCCGTCTCGGTGGCAAAGTACTTGGCCATGCCCGCTTCCATATCGCAGCGCTCGCCCTTGTCGTAGGCATTGGCCGCACTCTCGATCAACAGCTTGGAGGCTTCAACCTTGGCCGCCATCTCGCCCAGCTTGAGCTGGATGGCCTGATGCTCGGCGATCGGCTTGCCGAAGGTCATGCGCTCCTGCGCATAGCGCACCGACAGGCGCAGCGCGCCCTCGGCAATGCCACAGCCGCGCGCCGCCACATTGATGCGGCCCAACTCCAGACCACCCACCGCATGCTGGAAGCCCTGGCCTTCAACGCCGCCGAGCATGCAGTCTGCCGACACCTTGTAGTCCTGGAATACCAGCTCGCAGGTGTCGATGGCGCGGTAACCGGACTTCTTCAGCTTCTTGGCGACGATGAAGCCCTCGCCCTTCTCGGCAATGAACATGGTCATGCCCTTGTGGCGCGGCTGCGCCTCCGGGTCGGTCTTGACCAGCAGCAGCACCATGTCGCCATACATGGAGTTGGTGATCCAGGTCTTGGCGCCGTTGATCACGTAGTGATCGCCCTCGCGCTTGGCGACGGTTCGAATCGCCTGCAGATCGGTGCCGGCATTGGGCTCGGTCAAGCCCAATGCGCCACGCAATTCGCCGGTGGCCATGCGCGGCAGGTACTTGCGCTTCTGCGCCTCCGTGCCGCAGCGCTCGATGGCCGCAGCCATGATCAGGTGCGAGTTGAAGATGCCGGTCGGCGCCATCCATACCGACGACACCTTGATCACGATCTTGGCGTAGATGCGCGCCGGCAAACCCAGTCCGCCATATTCGGGCGAGATGGTGGCACCGAACAGGCCGAGGTCCTTCATCTCCTCGACCAGGTGATGCGGGTACTTGTCCTCCTGATCGTATTCCTGGGCGATTGGCGCAACGGATTTCTCGACCCAATGGTCGATCGAATCCAGCAACGCCTGCTCTTCCTCAGGGCCCCACAGCTGTTCCTGTTCGGTGCTCATCATTGCGCCTCAGTAATTGACCTTGTCTTCCACCGAATGGCCGCGCTTTGCGATCAGCATGGTGCGGTTGAAGGTGCAGACCAGCTTGCCGTCCTGATTGAAGCCGTCGGTACGGCAGGTGACGATGCCGGCACCCGGGCGCGACTTGGATTCGCGCTTTTCCAGCACTTCCGATTCGGCAACCAGGGTGTCGCCGACGAACAGCGGATGGGTCATCTTGATCTCGCTCCAACCAAGATTGGCCACGGCCTTCTGGCTGACGTCGGTAACGCTCATGCCGACCATCAGCGCGACGGTGAACGGCGAGCAGACGATGACCTTGCCGAATTCCGAGGCCTTGGCGTATTCCTTGTCGAAGTGCATCGGATGGGTGTTCATCGTCAGCAGGGTGAACCAGGTGTTGTCGGTCTCGGTGATGGAGCGGCCCGGGCGGTGCTCGTAGATGTCGCCGACATTGAACTCTTCGTAGTAGCGGCCGAAGGTTTCGCGGAAGCGGTTTTCGGAGATCTGCTTGACGTTCTGAACCATGACGATGTCCTTTTGGTGCGGGTTGGGCTTGCGCTGGGCGCAGCTTGGTCAAAGAGGGGGCGATCAGGCGTTCAATGGAGCGTTGCGGTCAGCCGGCGCGTACGCCGAGTGCACCGAGTGCGATTGCGCGTTCGGCGGCAATTTCGATCGGGCGATCCACCAGCTTGCCGTCGAGCTGGATGGCCTCGCCGCCGCTGGCTGCCAAGGCGGCGATCACGCGCTGGGCGCGCTCGTACTCGCCTGCGGTTGGCAGGTAGCGGCTTTGGATGGGATCGACCTGGGCCGGATGGATCGCCGCCTTGGCGGTAAAGCCAAGGTCGATCACGTGGTCGGTTTCATTGACCAGGCCGGCTTCGTCCTTGATGTCGAGGAAGGGCACGTCGAGACAACCAACGCCGGCTTCGGCGGCAATCGTCGCCAACTGTACGCGCGGATGGAAGAAGCTGTCCCAGCCGGCACGACCACGCAGCGCGACGATGTAGTCGAAGCCACCGAACATCAGCGCCTGCAGACGCGGAATGGCGTTGACCAGCGCGCGTGCATCCAGCAAGCCCTTCGGCGTTTCGATCTGCGCGATGAACACGGTGTCGATGCCAGCGAGTGCTGCATCGGCCTGTTGCAGTTCGGCCACGGTTTCGACTTTTGGCAGCATCACGAAAGCGGGATTCAAGCCTGACGCCGCCAATGCCTTCAGATCCGCTTGCCCCAGTTCGGTAGACAGGGGATTGATGCGCAGGCCGATTTCGCTACGGCTATCCTGCGCCTCCGCGAGAAACGCGAACAGCGAAGCACGCGCACTTTCCTTGTCCGCCGGAGCAACCGCATCTTCCAGATCGATGCAGATCTGGTCGGCACCGGTGGCCACCGCCTTGGCGTAGCGCTCCGGGCGCGAGCCCGGCACGAACAGCAGGCAGCGGCGCGGGTTGTTCAGTGCGGCGCTCATGGTGCAGCCACCTGTGAAGCAAAGTGTTCGGCGATCTGACGGCGCGTTGCGTACCAGGTGCCCGGCTTCTGCGCGACGTATTGCAGGAACTTCTCGAATGCGCCAATACGACCCGGGCGGCCGATGATGCGCAGGTGCAGGCCCAACGACATCACCTTGGGGCTGTGCTCGCCTTCGGCGTACAGCGTGTCGAAGCTGTCGATGGCGTAGTCCAGCCAGTCCTTGGGCAGGTAGGACGGCGCCACCCACATCTTCATGTCATTGGTGTCGAGCTGGTACGGCACAACGATCATCGGCCTGTCACTGCCGTCGACATCGCCCCAGAACGGCGCGTCGGCTGAGTAATCGTCCATGTGGTAGAGCAAGCCTTCTTCCTGCAACAGCCGGCGGGTGGAAGCCGTATGCAGGTAACGCGACAGCCAACCCACCGGGCGTGCGCCCGTTGTCTTCTCGATGCTGTCGGCAGCGTCGCGGATGAACTGGCGCTCCTGCTCCTCGTTGAAGCGGAACTGGTGGACCCAACGGTGACCGTGCGAGCAGACTTCGTGGCGGCTGCCACGCAGGTAATCGGCGATTTCCGGTGCACGCTCCAACGACACCGCCGCGGCGGTGTAGGTGCTGGTGACGTTGTACCTGTCCAGCAGCGCGGATACGCGCGCATGGCCTTCGTTGACGCCGTAGCGGTAGTTGGATTCGTTGCCGTAATTGCGCACCGGCTTGGACAAGGTCACGTGCAGCTCGTCCACCGGCTCGGTGATCTTGTCACCCTGGCCCACGTTGTACTCGGACAGCTCCTCAACATTGACGACCACGGACAAGGCCAGGCGTGCGTTGTTGGGCCACTGGTAGACGGGTTTGGACATGGTGGTCTCGGTGCGGTTATTGGTTGCGTGGTGGGGTTTACAGCGTTGCTTCTACTTCGTAGTTGCTTCGGTTCCATCGTTCCCGCGGCAGCAGGAGCGACGGACTGAAGGTCGCTCGGCACTGCCTCAATGGTTCTCCTCACCACCAGAGACGTTGATTGCCTCACCCGTGATGTAACCCGCGTCGTCCGAGCACAGGAACGCCGTGGCTGCGGCCGTATCCGAAGGCAGACCCGCGCGCCCTGCCGGAATGCGCGCACGCATGTCCGCCAGGTACTGCTCCACGCTCTTGCCCTGCTTCTCGGCGAAATATTCGTTCTGCCAAGCCCCGAGACCCGTGGTCACATGGTTCGGGCACACCGCATTGACGTTGATTCCATGCGCTCCCAACTCCAGCGCCGCGACGCGGGTCAAGCCGACCAGACCATGCTTGGACGAGCAGTAAGCCGCTGCATGCGGGAACGCCGACTTGGCCGCCTGCGAAGCGATGTTGACGATGCGGCCACCACCCTGGGCGATCATCTGCCGGCCGGCATGCTTGATGGCCAGGAAGGCACCGCGCAGGTTCACGCCCAGCACCGCGTCCCATTCCCTGGCATCGATGTCGACCAGCGACTTCATCAAATAGCCGATGCCGGCGTTGTTGACCAGTATGTCGAGGCGGCCGAAGCGCTCGACCGTGGCCTTGACCACCGCCTCCACCTGCGCCTCTTCCAGCACATCCAGGGCCATCGCCACGCATTCGCCACCGGTACTGGCAGCCAATTCGGCGGCGACCTGCGCCAGCTCCTCGTCGGTACCGACCGCAGTGACCGGCATCTCGGCGCCACGCACCTGGCCGATGTCGGTCAGCACCACCTTGCAGCCTTCCTGCAGCAGGCGGCGGGCAATGCCCTCGCCCAGGCCGGCGCGGCGACCAGCGCCGGTGATGAGTGCGACCTTGCCCTGCAATTCGGGGAAACGAGCCATGACCAATGTTCCTTGTGCGCTTACAGCGCGCTGGTGAGGATGAACAACGGATTGTCAGCGTATTGCTGGAACTGCGCTGCACCGGCCTGCACGGTCGGGTCGGCGAGGTCGGCGCCGAAGTCGGCCATGTCCGGAATGCGCATCAGCTCGATGTAGTCGTACGGGGAGCTGCCTTCACCAATCAACAGACCGCTGGCCTTGAGTACCTCGAACTTCTCCACCGACGGCAACGCATTGACCACCGGCAGGTCGCTGGCACGCGCCCAGGCCTCGTATTCCGCACGGCTGACGCCGGCTTTGAGGTTGAACAGGACGATCACGGTTTGCATGGCTTCCTCCCGGGTAAAAGACTGTGGCACACTTTGTCCGGACAAAGTGTAGGCATGCCATCCGCTCCCGGTCAACGTCGGCGGCGGAAATCCCCCACCGGCGTATCTACCTGCCGTAACCCAACTCTTGAGGTGCGTCGATGAAGTTGAAGCGTTATTACCCGTGGTTGATGGCGTTGATGGGGATGTTGGTGCTGCTGGTCTCCAACGGCCTGACCGTGACCGGCCTGACCGCTTTCGACGAATCCCTGCTCAAGGACTTCGGCTGGAGCCGCAGCGAGCTCAAGCTGCGCGACCTGATCACCCTGGTGCTGGCCGGCTGGATGGCGCCGTTCCTGGGTGCGCTGATCGACAAGGTCGGCCCGCGCAAGCTGGTGCTGGCCGGCATCGCGCTGCTGGCGGCGCTGTATGCGGCTTATGCACACATCCATTCGCTGGCCCACCTGTACTGGATCCACGTCGGCTTTGCCGCGGTGCTGGTCGCCGCCGGCCTGAATGTGGCGGTGATCTTCGTCTCGCAGTGGTTTGCCACCCATCGCGGCACCGCGATCGGCATTGCCCTGGTCGGTACCAGCCTCGGCGGCATGGTGTTCCCCAAACTCGGCGTGCAGCTGATGCAGAGCATGGACTGGCGCGCCGCGCTGCTGTGGGAAGCAGCGATTCCACTGGGCTTCCTGATCCTGGCCTTCCTGTTCGTGCGCAGCCCGCGCCCGGGTGGCATCCAGCCGTGGGGCGCTGACACCCTGGCCGCCAAGGCAGCCGCCGGCAAGCCTGCAGCGTCCTCATTGCCCGACCTGAGCTACCAGCAGGCGATGCGCACCCGCACCTTCTGGGTGCTGGCCTTCGTGGCGATGACCACCTTCTTCTCGATCATGGCGGTCGCGTCCAACCTGTTCCTGCACATGCGCGACCTCGGCTTTGAGCCGGCCACCGCTGGCAATGGTCTTGGCCTGATGTTCGGGCTGGCGATGGTGGGCAAGTTCATCTTCGGCTTCCTTGCCGATGTATTGCCGGCCAAGCGCGTGTTCCTGGTCAACCTGGGCATCATGGCCGCCGGCGCTTTGATCCTGGCGACGATGCGCGCCGACCTGATCTGGTACTCGCTGGCCCTGTTCGGGCTTGGCTGGGGTGGGCTGTACACGATGATCCAGCTGCTGGCGGTCAACGCCTTCGGCTTGGGCTCGGCCGGCAAGATCCTCGGCACCATCACCCTGCTCGATGCGACCACCGCCGGCCTCGGCATCTGGGTAACGGCCAAGATCTTCGATATCACCAAGAGCTACCACATCGCTTTCAGCCTGATCTGCGCGCTGATCGTGCTGGCCCTGCTGGCCGCAACGCTGGTGCGCGACGAACGGTCGCGCGTCTCGGCCACCTGATCCCCACTACTGCAACGGAGAGAGCCCATGCCCGTGATGGAAACGTCCAACCTCACCGCCCGCCAGTATTGGGAGCAGGTCAAGGCCAACCCCAACCGCGCCAAGTTCGGTTTCGGTGCGCGCCCAGCCATCGTCAACATCGATGTGCAACGCGCCTATACCGACCTGGCCGCGTTCAAGACCGCGTATGAGACCGACCCGCGCCAGATCGAGCACATCAATGCGCTGTCGGCGCAGGTGCGCGCGCTCGGCCTGCCGGTGGTGTGGACCTATGTGGCGTACCTGGAGTCGGGCGAAGACGCCGGCACCTGGGGCACCCGCACCAACACGCCGGACTCGCTGCAGAACATCAAGCACGGCTCCGAGCGCGCCCAGTTCGACCACCGCGCCGATGTGCAGCCGGGCGACATCGTCATGCACAAGCGCATGGCCAGCCCGTTCTTCGAAACCAACCTGTGGTCGCTGCTGACCTTCCACAAGATCGACACGCTGATCATCACCGGCGGATCGACCTCGGGCTGCATCCGCGCCTGCGTGATCGACAGCCTGTCGCGCGGCTACCGCAGCATCGTCCCGGAAGAATGCGTGGCCGACAAGCACGAGATCCCGCACTTCGCCAACCTCAGCGACATCATGCTCAAGTACGGCGACGTGGAATCGGTCGAGCACGTGGCCGCACAGCTGCAGGCCTTGCGCGCATGAGCGCCGCGCCGAAGTCCGATCCCGGTCTGTTTGATTACTGGCCCTATGACAGTCGGCCGAAGATCGAATGGCCGGGCGGTGCGCGCGTGGCTTTGTGGATCGCGCCCAACATCGAGTTCTACGAGTACGCACCGCCGGCCAACCCGCAGCGCAAACCATGGCCGCGTCCGCTGCCCGACATCCAGGGCTATGGCACGCGCGACTACGGCAACCGCGTCGGCCACCAGCGGATGATGCGGGTGATGGACCAGTACGGCCTGCGCGGCTCGGTATCGCTGTCCACAGCCATGCTCAAGCACCATCCGGAAGTGATCCAGATGGCGGCCGAGCGCAACTGGGAATTCTTCAGCCACGGCATCTACAACACCCGCTACACCTACGGCATGGACGAGGCGCAGGAGCGGGAGATGATCGCGCATTCGATGGCGCTGATCACCGAGCACACCGGCCAGCATTGCGATGGCTACCTGGCACCGGCGCTGTCGCATTCGGACGCCACCATCGACCTGTTCGCCGAGGCCGGTGGCCTGTATGCCTGCGACCTGTTCCACGACGACCAGCCAACGCCGGTGAAAACCCGCTCGGGCAAGCGCTTCGTGTCGGTGCCGTACTCGCTGGAGCTCAACGACACCATCGTCTACGTCACCAACAAGATCGAGCCGCGCCGTTACGGGCAGATGATCAAGGACGCCTTCGACCGCCTGTACGCCGAAGGCGAAAACTCCGGCACGGTGATGTGCGTGCCGCTGCACGCCTACCAGGTCAGCCACCCGCACCGCTTGGCCGCTTTCCACGATGCGATGGACTACATCTGCAGCCACGACAAGGTGTGGAAGGCCACCGGCCGCGAGATCGCCCAACACTATCTGGACAAGCACTACGACGATGCGCTGGCCTCGATGGCGGCGATCAATGCGGAGGACGCGGCATGAGCCTGGATCGCAGCTTCCTGGAGTACCCGCAGCTGCGCCATGGCATGGACCATGCGCGTTACAGCTGGTCGATGCTGGCCGAGCGCCCGGCCGTACGCTGGCCCGACGACAAGCCGCTGGCGCTGTGGATCAACCTGAGCCTGGAGCACTTCCCGCTCAACCCCAAGGGCGAGGGCTTCAAGCCGCACGGCGCAATGGTCATGCCCTACCCGGACCTGCGCCATTACACCTTGCGCGACTACGGAAACCGGGTCGGCGTGTTCCGCGTACTGGATGCGCTGGAAAAGTACGGTCTGCGCGCCAGCGCCGCGGTCAACGGCGAGCTGGCCGAGCGCTACCCAGCCCTGCTGCGTCGGCTCAAGGCGCGCAGCGCCGAGCTGGTCGCGCACGGCTGGAACATGGACAGCGTGCACTACGGCGGGCTGGACCCGGCGCGCGAAGCTGAATACATCCAGCGCAGTTTGGCCGCGCTGGCCCCGTATTCGGACGGCCCCATCCAGGGCTGGTTGTCACCGGCCAGATCGCAGTCCGAAAACACCCCGGAACTGTTGCAACAGGCCGGTTTGCAGTGGTTTGGTGACTGGATCAACGACGAGCTGCCCTACCCCTTCCAGACCGCCAACGGCCCGCTCACCGCACTGCCGTTGTCACTGGAATTGGAAGATCGCTTCATCGTCGGCGAAAATCTGCATGCCGAGGCCGAGTATGCGGACCAGATGGTCGATGCCTGCGATTTCCTGCTGGAGGAAGCGCAGCGCAGCGGACAGGGTCGCCTGCTCGCGCTCAACATCCATCCGTGGGTGATGGGCCAGCCGCACCGCATCAAGCACCTGGAACGCGTGTTCGCCCATCTGGCAGACAACGCAGGGCTGATCTGGAACGCTGCGCCTTCGCAGATCATCGCCGCCTCACGTTGAGGCGGCGGTTCCAGGCAACCGTCGTCGCCAGAAAACGCGCCGGCCTTTACCCAAGAGCCCTTGCATGAACACTGAAGCCAACACCGCCCTGCCGCCGCGCGAAGCGATGGAATTTGACGTCGTCATCGTCGGCGCCGGCCCTGCCGGTCTGGCCACCGCCATCCGCCTGCGCCAGCTGGCGGTCGAGAAGGGCCAGGAATTGTCGGTGTGCGTATTGGAGAAAGGCTCCGAGCCCGGCGCGCACATCCTGTCCGGCGCGGTCATGGACCCGCGCGCGCTCAATGAGCTGTTCCCGGACTGGAAGGAACGCGGTGCGCCGCTGCGGCAGGCCGTCACCCGCGACGAATTCCTGTTCTTGAATGAAACCGGCGCCAAGAGCACCCCGCACGCCCTGCTGCCGGAATGCTTCCACAACGATGGTAGCTACATCATCAGCCTGGGCGAAGTCAGCCGCTGGCTGGCGCAGCAGGCCGAGGCATTGGAAGTGTCGATCTTCCCGGGCTTTGCCGCCGCCGAAGTGCTGTACGACGAGAACGGCGCGGTGATGGGCGTGGCCACCGGTGACATGGGCATCCACAAGGACGGCACGCCGGGTCCGAACTACGAGCGCGGCATGGAACTGCATGCCAAGTACACGATCTTCGCCGAAGGCTCGCGTGGCCATCTCGGCCGCCAGCTGATCAGCAGGTTCAAGCTGGACGCCGGCAAGGACCCACAGGCCTACGGCCTGGGCATCAAGGAGCTGTGGCAGATCGATCCGGCCAAGCACGAGCCGGGCCTGGTGGTGCACGCCGCTGGCTGGCCGCTGGACAACGATACCTACGGCGGTGCCTTCCTGTACCACGCCGAAGGCGGCAAGGTTTCGATCGGCTATGTGGTCGGCCTGGACTACAAGAACCCGTGGCTGAGCCCGTTCGAGGAGTTCCAGCGCTTCAAGACCCACCCGGCGATCCGCAAGCACCTGGAAGGCGGCAAGCGCATCGCCTACGGCGCGCGTGCGATCACCGCCGGCGGCATCCTGTCGCTGCCCAAGACCGTGTTCCCGGGCGGCGCACTGGTCGGCTGCGAAGCCGGCTACCTCAACGTCAGCCGCATCAAGGGCAGCCACGCCGCGATCAAGACCGGCATGCTGGCCGCCGAGGCCGCGTTCGATGCGCTGGTCGCCGGCCGCTCGCGCGATGAGCTGAGCGCCTATCCGGAAGCCTTCGAGAGCAGCTGGCTGAAGGCCGAGCTGATGCAGGCCAAGAACTTCAAGCAGTGGTTCAAGAAGGGCCGCACCCTGGCCACGCTGATGACCGGCATCGAACAGTGGCTGCTGCCCAAGCTGGGCATCCGCAATGCGCCGTGGACCATCCACCGCACCAAGGCCGACCACGAGTGCCTGGAGCCGGCCGCCAGCCAGCCGAAGATCAACTATCCAAAGCCGGACAACGTGCTGACGTTTGATCGCCTGAGCTCGGTGTTCCTGTCCTCGACCAACCACGAGGAAGACCAGCCCAGCCACCTGACGCTGAAGGACGCCAGCATCCCGGTGAAGGTGAATTTGGCGACGTACGGCGGTCCGGAGGCGCGTTATTGCCCGGCTGGCGTCTACGAGTTCGTCGGCGAAGGCAGCGATACCTGCCTGCAGATCAACGCGCAGAACTGCGTGCACTGCAAGACCTGCGACATCAAGGACCCGACCCAGAACATCGTGTGGGTGACCCCGCAGGGTGGTGGCGGACCGAACTATCCGGCGATGTAAACGTCGCCATCAACCCACAGGAGTTTTGATGAGCATTGTCAGTCCAGGCGCCCGCTTCCGCGAAGCGCTAAAGCAGGAAAGCCCGTTGCAGATCCCCGGTGCGATCAACGCCAACCATGCGTTGCTGGCCAAGCGGACGGGCTTCCGTGCGGTCTACCTGTCCGGTGGCGGCGTCGCCGCCGGCTCGCTGGGCCTGCCGGACCTGGGCATCAACACCATGGACGACGTGCTCACCGACATCCGCCGCATCACCGACGTCTGCGACCTGCCGCTGCTGTCGGACATCGACACCGGCTTTGGTCCGAGCGCGTTCAACATCGCGCGCACGGTGAAGTCGCTGATCAAGGCTGGTGCGGCGGCCTGTCATATCGAAGACCAGGTCGGCGCCAAGCGTTGCGGCCATCGCCCCAACAAGGAAATCGTGTCGCTGGGCGAGATGGTGGACCGGGTCAAGGCCGCGGCCGATGCCAAGACCGATGCCGATTTCTTCCTGATCGCGCGTACCGATGCGATCCAGATGGAAGGCGTGGACGCGGCGATCGAGCGTTCGCTGGCCTGCGTCGAGGCCGGTGCCGATGGCATCTTTGCCGAAGCCTCGTATGACCTGGAGACCTACAAGCGCTTTGTCGATGCGGTGAAGGTGCCGGTATTGGCCAACCTGACCGAGTTCGGGCAGACGCCGCTGTTCTCGACCGAAGAGCTGGGTTCGGTGGGTGTTGCGATGTGCATCTACCCGCTGTCGGCGTTCCGCGCGATGAACAAGGCCGCGGAGAACGTGTACACCGCGATCCGTCGCGATGGCCACCAGCGCAGTGTGGTGGACACCATGCAGACCCGCGAGGAACTGTATGAGCGGATCGGGTATCACACCTTTGAGCAGAGTCTGGACAAGACGTTTGCTGCGAAGAAGTGATGATTTTTGGTGGGGGCTTTGAAGCTATGAGCCGGAAGGCCTGGAAGCTTAGAAGCTTGAAATGCCAAAAGCTCAAAAGCTGCCCTCACCCCTACCCCTCTCCCGTAAACGGGAGAGGGGATGACTTCGGGACGAATCTGCGTGGGCCGGCATTACTGACTTCGGCGTACTCCGCGAATTTTTTCCGCAGCCGAACACTCTCAAGCTCAATCGACGCTTTGAAGCATTTCGGCGTCTGAACGCGAAAAGCACAACGGGCAGATAAATTGCTTTCTACTTTGGCTTTCTGCTCTTGCATTTGGCTTTTGCATTTGGCTTTTGCATTTGGTCTTTGCCTTTGCCTCGGCTGCGGCTTTGGCTTTGCTTCGGCCTTTCCAACCGACGAAAGAAAGCATGAAATCTCCCTTCTCCCGCTTGCGGGAGAAGGTGCCCAACGGGCGGATGAGGGGGCTTCTGCTTCGGCTTCTGCTTCTGCTTCTGCTTCTGCCTCCGTTTTGCCTTTGCTTCAGCCATTCCTTCAAAGCTCTCCATCCACCCCAACCCGCCAAAAACTCAACCCCTTTGCCTCCCCTCCCAGCACCGGCCATCATTGCCAGCGCTGCATAGTCACAACCGCCAGCGCAATGAGAAAGCAATGTCCCGCCTGCCACTGATCGCCCTCGCCTGCCTGACGCTCAGCGCCTGCGGCCAGCGCGATGCCTTCAACCACTCGGCCAATGCCGATCCGCACCAACGCGAACTCGAACGTGCATTCGCCATCTGTGCTGGTTGCCACGACACCCGCGCCAACCTCGGCCACCGCGTTGGCCCCAATCTGCATGGCGTGATTGGCCGCAAGGCCGGCACCGCTGCGGGCTACAACTACTCCGAAGCAATGAAGGCCAGCAACATCACCTGGGATGCGCAGACCCTGGATGCCTTCATCAAGTCACCGACCAAACAGGTACCCGGCAGCAAGATGGTCAATGCCACGTCCGACCCGGCGCGTCGCCAGGCCGTGATCGAGTTCCTGTCCACGCTACCGGAATAGGCTGCGCATCAATCCAGCGTCTGCACACCGCCACCATTGACGAACAAGGTCTGGCCACTGACCCAGTTGGAGATCGGCGCGGCGAAGTACAACACCGCACCGGCAATGTCGTCCGCCTCACCCAGCCGCTTGATCGGCGTATGCGACAACATGCGCTGCTCGATCTCCGGCGTCAGCACCGTCGCCAAGGCATCCGTGCGCACCGCACCCGGCCCCACCGCATTGACCCGGATCCCGGCCGGGCCATAGTCATGCGCGAGGTTCGCGGTCATGTGATTGATCGCCGCTTTTGACGCAGCATAGGCACTGATCGCCGGGCTCCTGTTGATCGAGCTCATCGAGGACATGTTGATGATGGAGCCATAGCCCGCTTGCTTCATGTGCGGCGCACACAGCTGCGACAGCCGCCACGCACTGAATACATTGATCTGGAAGGGTCGCTCGAACTGCTCCGCGCTGATCTCGAACGGACTCTCGCGACCGGCACCACCGCCACCGGCGTTGTTGACCAGAATGTGGATGCCACCAAATTCAGCCGCCGTGCGCTCGACCACGCGAACCAGGTCTTCGTCCTTGAGCACGTTGCACTCCAGGGCCAAGGCCTTGCCACCGGCCGCGACAATCTCCGCTGCCACCTTCTCGGCAGCGGCAAGCTTCAGGTCGGCGATGGCGACGACCGCGCCATACGCCGCCAGCATCAGGGAACTGGCGCGGCCAATACCGTTGCCACCGCCGGTGACGATGGCCACTTTGCCAGCGAGATCGAAATGCGCTTGCGGGATCATGGTTACGTGCTCCTGTCCGGGCGATTCATCGATCCGGACACCATACACCCCGCCACCAGGGGCGGGGTGATGTGCGGCTTTCCGCGCGCGCGACCGGCGCCGGTGCAGGCTTACTGGCCGATATTCTTCGCCAGGAACGCTTCCAGCGCACGATAGAACGCCGCGCTGTTTTCATCGTTGTAGAAGCCATGGCCTTCGCCCGCCACCGCCATCCACTCGGGCGGCTTGCCGGCGGAGAGCAGCGCTGCACGCATCGCATTGGCCTGTGCAATCGGCGTGCGCTCGTCACGCTCACCGTGGGCGAGGAACACCGGCGCCTTGATGCTGGACGCAAGCGAGGTCGGCGAATTGGCCGCCAACTCCTCGTCGTTGCGTCCGATGACGCGCGTCAGGTAGTTCCGGCCAAAGGCGTTGTCCTTGATGTCGCCCTTCTTGTACATCATCTTCAAATCATAGACACCGGCCAGACCCACCGCACAGCGGATCAACTCCGGCTGCCGCGCGGCCAGCATCATCGCCGAGTACGCGCCGAAGCTTGCACCGTAGCTGCATACACGCGAGGTATCGGCAAGGCCCAGGGAAGCCGCATGGTTCAAGCCATCCAGCACGTCCTGTTGTATGCGCGTTCCCCACTGCAGGTAACCGAGCTCTTCGAATGCGTGGCCGCGGCCACCACTGCCGCGGTAATTGACCTGCACCACCAGATAGCCGCGATTCGCGAGGAACTGCGCGTCGTTGTCGTAGAACCAATCGTCACTTACCCCGTGCGGACCACCGTGCGGCAACAACACGGTTGGCAGCTTTCGGCCTTCGGTGTTGCGCGGAATGGTCAGTATCGCCTCCAGTTCCGTTCCATCACCGGCCTTGAAACGCACTGGGCGGCGCTCGGCCATCAGCGCTGGATCGATTCCCTCGCGGGGCGACAACACCTTCTCCAGCTTGTTGGTCGCACGCCGGAATACGTACCAGCTGCCGGGATCACGGTCGCTGGCCAGGTGCACCAGGACCGTCTGGCCATCGCGACTCACGTCGTCGAAGGTCACGTGCTGTGCCGGTAGCAGGTCCGCCAAGGCCTTGTGCAGTTCCGCCTCCGGCTTGCCCGGGTCGAAGTACTGCAACTGTGGACGCCCCGTCACCGGCGAGGCAGCAAACGGTACCGCCGGATCGCGCGTCCATTGCGACAAACCGACATTGCTGAAGCCATCCGCGAGCAGGGTGTCCCGGTCACTGCCGTCTGTAGTGCTGGATACCAGTGATACCGGCCCGTCGTTGCGACTGAAGCGCCCATACACGCGCTGGTTGTCGGCCGAGAACGCATAGGGCGTCCAGACGCCCCCGACTTTTTCCTGTGGGACCGGCTGCCAGCGCTGCCCGTCCTCGGAGGCGTACAGCAGGTAGTTGTCGTCATCGTCGCGCCCCCATGCGTAGCGCGCTACGCCATTGCGGTCGATCACGAACTCCAGGCTCGGCACATTGATGCTGGCAATCAACTTGAAGTTGGGACGTGGTCCCGCATCCACCAGATACAACATCGAGTTGGTGGGGTTGCGCTTGAGCTGACGCATGTAGAAGCGGTCATCATTGCCCTGGGCCACGCCCTCGATGAAACCGAAGCCACGGTCCAGGCCCGCGGCGGCATTCTGCTGCTCGTAGCCGTAGATATAGCGCTGGTTCTGTCCATCGAAATCGCTGGCGACGATCTCGCCCATCGGTAGCGGCTTTTCAAGCGAACCGTATTTTCTCCCCTTGGCGACTACCAGCCGTTTGTCGCTTACCCAGATGATCTGGTACGGGCTTTCAAAGCGCGGCAGGCGCAGCACCGCGGTGCGCTGCATGTCGCTCAGGCGCAGTATCTGCACCGCGTGGTTGCCTTCACCGAAGTCGGTGCCCATTGCCAGGTATTCGCCACTCGGCGACAGCGTCGGCATCGAGAACGGACTGGCCTTGGCAAACACCTCCACCGGCACCTGTTGCGCGGCTGCCGACCATGCCAAGCAAGCCAACAGCAACATGGATCGGAACATCGCTTTCCCTGCTTTTCCCATGACGCGTTCCCCAACGGTCTTATTCCTGAATGGGAGCCTATGTCATTTCCTCTTCGACTAGAAGAGCGCATTCGGGGGAGATTCGACAACCGCGAATCCGGGCAGGCGCAGGCCATGCAACCTTGCAGCTTTTCTTCGCGCCGGCATTCTGATATTTATTTGTCCGGACAAACATGCGCCCGTTGCATGGACGGCAAACGGGCCACAACTGCCCAGCCGACGCCGCCTCCTTCCAGCTGTCCGCTGTACTCCCGCCCTTCTGGTTTCCTGCAAGGTCCCGCCATGCGCTCCATGTTGATCATCGTCGCCTCATTGCTCGTCATTGGCTGCAGCAAACAACGCGAGCCGGCCGCCGCCAGTGCGCCTACCGCACCTCCGGTCGCGGCCGAAGCCCAGGCAGCGCCCGCCGCGACCACTACCGCAACCAGCGGCGAACAGGCATTCGCGATGTGCGCGACCTGCCACAGCCGCGATGCCGGCGCGCCGCAAAGGATGGGGCCGAACCTGCACGACCTGCTCGGGCGCAAGGCCGGCAGCAATCCCGGCTTCGATTACTCACCCGCCCTGCGCGCCAGCGACATCACCTGGGACGCCGCACAACTGGATGCCTATCTGGCAGCACCGACGAAGCGGGTGCCTGGTACACGCATGGTCATCGCCGTGCCCGATGCGGCGCGCCGGCAGGCGCTGATCGAGTATCTGTCGGCCCCCTGACGTCGTTCCTGCCAGCACGGCCACAGAACCACCGCCGATGGCACCCCTGCGCAGCAACGAGGAGTGACATGCACCTTCAGTTCGAGCGCTTCACCCTGTTCTGCCGCGACCTGGAAGCCTCACTGCGGTTCTACCGCGACACATTGGGCTTGGTAGTCGTCGAGGAAAAGGCCCTGGAAGGGCCGATGGCAGGTGGACTGCTACAGCTGCCCGCCTGCCGCATCCGCATCGCAATGCTCGCAGCCGAAATGGAAGCAGCGGTCATCGTCGGCCTGTTCGAGATCAGCCAGACCGCGCTGAACTCGCTTGCACCGCCGCTGGGCAAACCGGCCCACGGACAGGCTGCGCTGGTGCTGTCTACTGATCGCTTCGATGCGCTGCATTGCGCGCTGGGCGCAGCCGGCTACCGCTTCCTGACGCCGCCGCTTGCCTATCCCAAGCGGACCGCTGGCGCCCGCTCGCCAGCCGGTCTGTACCGCGAAATGATCGTCTACGACCCGGACCACGTGCCGGTGAGCATCCTGCAGATTGAACCGCTTCCCAAGGAGACCACGGCATGACCGGCATCGCTCGTTCCATCACCGGCAGCATCCAGTACACCAGCAACCAGAGCCACCGGCAGGGCGCCGAACGCGGCCGCGAAAGCTTCCGCCTGGACGTGCACCGCGACGGCTCGCGCGTGCTGGCCGCGCATTGCGAGATCGACGATGCGCCCGCCGTTGTACGCGACGTCAACCTGCGCGTGGATTCCAGCAACATGCCGCAGGAATGCTTCGTGCGCATCGCCGTCGGCGGCCAGTTCCGCGGCTCGGGGTGGTTCACCTTCAACGCCAGCGAGGCCCAGTGCGAATCCTCGACTACGGTGGAGGGACGCATCTGCCAGCGCTTCCCGCTGCAGTCGCCGCTACGGGCCTTCGGCAACCACGCCATCATCAACGATGCCTACGCGATGTCGCTCTACGACCTGGCACAGGGGCCGGGCAAGCAGCGCTTCTTCATGCTGCTGTCCTCGCCGGATCATCGTGGCGCCACCGGCCCAATGATCTACCCGGTGCAACTGGCCATTGAATACATCGGTGAGGAAGAGATCGATGTCATCGCCGGCCGCTTCAAGGCACGACACTTCCGCATCCTCGATGTCGGCATGCCGGAAGAGCACCCTGACTACGATCTGTGGGTAAGCGCCGATGAGCACTACACCCTGCTGCGCGCCAGCGTCACCGGCTATATGCAGACCGCCTACGAGCTGAGCAGCTATCACGTGCAGGAGCACTGAGGTGCTGCTGCAGATCCTGCTGGTCGCGCACATCGCCGTGCTTGGCTACTGGCTGGGCTCGGAACTGGTGATCAACAGCACCTACCGCTACGTCTGCAATGGCAGCAACATTCCCTTCGTTGAGCGCAGCCGGCTGATGGAGCATGTGATGCACGTGGACCAGCACGTGCGCTACGCACTGGTGTTGCAGGCCGGGTTGGGATTCTCGCTGGCCGCGCTGTATGGCTTGATACCCGGTGCTTACACCACCGCCGCCATCGCCGCTGTGCTGTGCGTGTTGTGGTTGATCTTCGTCGAAGCCGTGCACCAGCTACGGCATACCCGCCTGGGTGCACACCTGGCGGCGATCGACCGCGGCTCCCGTTACCTGTTCATGGCGCTGCTGCTGTGCCTGGCTACCGGCCTGCTCGGCGGCGGCTGGGACATGCCGGCATGGCTGCGCTGGAAGCTGGCGTTGTACGCCGGGGTGATGGCGTCCGGCGTCGGCATACGGCTGGCGCTTATCGCTCACTTCCGCACCTGGAAGGTGATGGCGCAGGAAGGCCCCAGCGATGCCAGCAACGCCATCATCCGCCGTACCTATGTCAAAGCGACCTCGGTACTTGGCGTGCTGTGGCTGTTCATTGCCGCAATCGTGCTCATCAGCGTGTTCAAGCCAACATGACAATGAACGATCACAACGTGTTGCTGGCAGATCTGCGCGGGTTGCTGGGTGAGGACGCGGTCTTGTGCGATGGCGACACCTTGCGCTTGATGGCCGGCGACCTGTACAGCAGCGGGCCACCGCCGCTGGCGGTCATCCGCACGCGCGACAGTGCCTGCCTGGCGCAGGCGGTTGCACGCATCACCGCTGCGGGGCTGTCGGTCATCCCGCGTGGCGGCGGCCTGAGCTATACCGGCGGTTACCTGTGTGAAAGCAGCGGCAGCGTGCTGGTGGATCTGTCCGCACTGAACCACATCGAACATATCAGCGCCGAGGACATGTACGTGGTGGCGCAGGCAGGGGTGACCTGGAAACAACTCCATGACGCGCTCACACCACTGGGCCTGCGCGTGCCGTACTTCGGTACGTTCTCCGGTGCAGGCGCCAGCATTGGTGGCGGACTCAGTCACGGTGCCTTGTTCTTCGGCAGCGCGCGCTACGGATCGGCCGCCGACAATGTACTCGGCGTTGAAGTCATCACCGCCGATGGCAACGTGCTGCGTACCGGACAGTGGGCGCTGAAGGCAGCGCCCGAACCGGTGTTCCGCAACTTCGGCCCGGACACCACCGGCCTGTTCATGCATGACGGCGGCGCTTTCGGCATCAAGACCCGTGCTGCGTTCCGCTTGATTCCGCTGCCTGCACACAACGGTTACGCCTCCTTCGCGCTCACCGATTTCGAATCCGCCGCGCGTGCATTGTCAGCCGTTGCCCGCGCGGGCCTGGCCGAGGAAGCCTATGTGCTGGATGCCGGTGCGGTGGCGGCGAATGTCGAGCGCGCCCGCAGCGTGGCTGGCGCGCTGCGGGCGCTGCGGCAGGTGCTCGAGAGCACCCCGGGCGTTGCCAGCAAGTGCAGTGCCTTGCTCGGCATGGCCAGGGCCGGGCGCCGGGTCGTTCCCGCCGATGCCTTCAGCCTGCATCTGGTTGCCGCGGGCAATAGTCCGGCGGCGGTTGAACATGATCTGGCAACTGCGCGGGCGCTGGCCCAGCAACACGGCGGCAGCGGGATCGCCGCAACCGTGCCACGTATCGCCCGCGCCGATCCCTTCCCCGGGCTCAACGCGGTGCTGGGCGCCAACGGCAGCCGTTGGGCGGCATTGAACGTCAAGGTGGCGCACTCACGCGCGCCAGCACTGATCCGCGCCCATCAACAGCTGATCGCCGCGCACGCTGCCGAGATCGAACACTGTGGCGTGCGCGTTACGTATCTGTGCTCGGCGTTATGCAACTACAGCTTCAGCTTCGAGGCTGTGTTTCATTGGCAGGACAACTGGCAGCCGCTGCACGAAGCCACGCTGCAGCCAGCGCTGCTGCAGGCCTTTACGCAAGGGCCGGACAATCCCGATGCGCGGGCGCTGGTCGAGCAGCTGCGGCAGCTGACCTGCGCCCTGTTCGCACGGATGGGAGGCGCTTCCAATCAGATTGGGCGTACCTATCCGTTCCTGTCGGAACTGGAGGATCCGCCTGCCGCCCTGCTGCGCGACATCAAGCGGTTGCTGGATCCGCAGCGGCGCATGAACCCCGGCGTATTGGGGCTCTGAGCGTAAGATGTGGCAGGATCACCGTTGACGCATCCCTCAGGGGGGAATCCTCCACATGCCTGTTGCTTCGCCGGGACTGGCCCGGTTGTTATCCATCGTCACCCTTTCCATGGTGTCACCGGCCGCGCTGGCAATGGCCCAGTGCCCGCAGGAATCCACCAAATCCACCGAATTCTGGCTGCTGGGCTGGTCGATCTTCGCGCTGTTCGTTGGCGGCGGCATTGTGTTGCTGCTGTTGATCTTCCGCGCGACACGCAATGCGCGGCCGCAGCCGCGCTGGCTGCTGCGCATCGCCGGGGTTCCAGCGATGCTGGCGATGTGGATGCTGGGCTTCGGTATTTTCCTGGGCCAGTTCGTACTGGTGTGCTGAGGCAGATCCTCAGGCAGGCGCGAACCACCAGGGTGATGCCGTACCTGTGTTGACCAGCAGCGCGCGTGCGCGCACGAATCGCCGGATCGATGCCGTGCCCATGCGTGAGCCACCCATGCCGGAGAGTTTGAAGCTCTGTTTCTCGGCGGTCTGCACCATGCCGGTCAAGCAGGCGTCGTTGATCGAAATGCCGCCGGCCTGCAGCTGGCGCGCCACACGCTGCGCACGCTCGGGGCTTTGCGTGAACACCGCCGCCGACAGGCCGAACTCGGTGGCATTGGCACGCGCGATGGCTTCGGCTTCATCGGCCACCACCATCACCGGCAGGACGCTGGCGAAGCTTTCATCAGCGACCACCGCCATCTCGTCAGTGACATCAACCAGCACCGTCGGCGGGCACCAGATACCGCCATGGTCGATCAGCTCGCCGCCGGTCAGCGCACGCGCGCCCTTGGCCTTGGCATCGGCAAGCTGCGCGCGTACCAGCTCCACCTGCGAAGCGGCGATCACCGGGCCGATCTGGCCCTGCTTCGGATCCGGCCAGGCCAGCTCCAATGCGGACGCTTCTTTCACCAGCGCGGCGATGAAGGCATCGGCCACCGGCGCTTCCACGTAGACCCGCTCGATCGACATGCAGCTTTGGCCACCATTGACGAAGCTGCCCCACGCCAAGGCGCGGGCGGCATGCGCGATATTGGCATCGGACAAGACCAGCGCCGGGTCCTTGCCACCGAGTTCCAGCGAAGCCGGAATGAAACGGCGAGCGCAGGCTTCGCCGACCTTGCGACCGGTGGCGACCGAGCCGGTGAAACAGATCTGGTCGCTGGCATCGATCACCGCCTGGCCGGTGGCGCCGGCGCCGGTGGCCAGCTTGAACACCGCGCCCAGGCCCGCTTCGTCCAATGCTTCGCGCAGCAGCGGCACGAAGCGCGAGGTAACCTCACTGGGCTTGGCGAGGATGCTGCAGCCCGCGGCAAGCGCCGGCACCGCATCGATCAACGTCAGCATCAGCGGGAAATTCCACGGGCTGATCACTCCCACCACCGCATACGGCACCCAGGTCTGCTGGCTTTGGATGAAGGGAATGGCCTCCTGCTGGGCGGGCTTTTCCGCCAGACACCCTGCCGCCTGCTGCGCCCAGCGGCGGATCGCGCCGACCGTGCCGTCCACTTCAATCTGCGATTCGTGCCAGCGGCCGGTATCGGCCAGCAAGGCGTCGAGGAAACCGTCACGGCGCGCGACCAACGCATCGGCCAAGGCATTCAAGCGCGCGCAGCGTTCTTCGATGCTGCACTCGGCCCAGTCGAGCTGCGCCTTGCGCAGGCCAGCGCCCAAGGCAGCAACTTCGGCAGCGGACGTGATCGGCAGTTCGCCATCGAACAGGCCGCTGCGCGGATTGCGCAGCGGCAGCGTGGTTGCGTCAGTCATTGCCCAGTACTCCAGCGCTCAGCAGTGCATCAAGGGTGGCTTTCTGGCGGGCAGCGAAGTCGGCCCGCTGCGGAATCTTCAAGCTGTCGCCGTCCAGCAGTGCATTCGGCTTCAAGGCGGTGCTGCCGAGGCCGGCATTGATCGCAGCCTGCGGCAGCCGCGACAGGAAGTTGCCCATGCCCGGACGCAGGCGACGGCGGCGCAGGCCGGCGATATCCAGATCAGCGTAGGCGGCCATCGACTCGCCGGTACCGGCAGCGGACAACACCCTGCCCTGGTCATCGACGATCTTGCTCATGCCATCGGCACTGCCCAGCGGAATATCCACGCCGCTGATGCCCGCGGTATTGGCCGAGACCACATAGGCCATGTTTTCCAGCGCACGGGCACGCTTGGCAATGTCCTTGGGGGTCAGCTCCGGGCTGCCGACTTCGCTGGTGGAATGCAGGAACACCTCGGCACCACGCAGGCCCATCGCCCGCGCGATTTCCGGATACAGGATTTCTTCCGATGCGATGCAGGACAGGCGGCCGAGCGGCGTGCGCGCAACCGGGAACACGCCGTCGATGCCGTATACGTCCAGGTACTTGTCCCAGACATCATGCGGGCTGGGTGCATACAGCGAGATCAGCCGGCGATAGCGCAGGACCTGGTTGCCGCTGTCGCCCAGGATCACCGACGACTGGAAGTACAGCTCCGGGAAATTCGGGTCGCGCTCATAGGCGTTGGAGCACAGATAGACACCATTGTCCTGGGCGATACGGCCCAGTTGTTCGTATTCGGCGCCATCCATGGCGAAGCAGCCCTTGGCCGCCCAGCCGGGAATGGTGTCGCCCAGCGGATAGCTGGTGGCGAAGTATTCGGGCAGCACCACCAGTTTCAGGTCGGCGCCGATGAAGGCCTTGGAGGCGCGGATCTGCCGGCCTACGCGCTCGATATTGTCCGCAACCGCGGCGGCGGCGTCTTCCGGCGTGGCGCAGGCATTGATGGCGCGGCAGGTGGTCTGCAGCGCCAGCGCGCGATAAGCATCGATCATGGAACCTTACCTTCGGTAGCGGTGTCGTTGAGTGTTTGCGTCTGCGCGCCATCGGCCAGCAGCACGCGGAAGCTGCCGGTGCCAGCACGCAGCGGCTTGATCGCGGCGTATTCGGGGCTGTGCCAGAACGCCAGTGCGGCCGCGCGGTCTGGCCACTGCGAGATCACGGTGCGGGCTGGCGCGTGTTCGCCTTCAAGGCTCTGCTGGACACCGCCCATCACGAGGTAACGGCCGCCGTAGCGCGCGGCAACATCTGGCGTTGCGCGGGCGTAGGCACCGAAACCCTGCGGATCGGTGATGTGCGCTTCGATGATCAGGTAGGCGGTCATGGCAGGCTCGATTGGAGGGCTGTGCTGGAAAGCTCTTTTGGGGAGCTCACATGAAGCGTGGGGCGCGCTTTTCCAGGAAGGCAGCAGCGCCTTCGACAAAGTCACTGCTGCTGAAGGCGTCGTTGAAGGCGGCGTCGGCCTGGGCGAGGCTGAAGCAAGCATCGCCACCGAGGTGGCCAAGCACGGTCTTGATCGCGCGACGGGCCTGGCCGGAGGTGGCCAGCAGCTGCTGCACCTGCGCCTGCTCCAGCGCCTCGATGCCATCCTCGCCCGCCAACTGGTTGACCAACCCCCAATCCAGTGCGGTGGCGGCGTCGAGCAGACGTCCGGTCAACAGCATTTCCCGGGTACGGGCCATGCCGACGGTGTTGAGCAACCGGCGACTGTCATCGGCGCTGTAAACTAAACCGAGCTTGGCTGGGGTGATAGCGAACCGGCTGCGGGTACTGGCCAGGCGCAGGTCACAGGCCAGGGCCAGGCCAAGGCCGCCGCCCACGCAGGCGCCGTCGATGACGGCCAGCGTGGTCTGCGGCAGGCGTTGGAGTTTGAGCTGGGTGCGTTGGACCTGGGCGTTGTTGGCGGCAAAGGCCTCCGGAACGGTGAGCAGCTGGCCGAGTTCGTCGATATCGGCGCCGGCACTGAACGCCCCCGGGACGCCGGACACCACCACGATCTGGGCATCACTGGCGGCAATTTCGTCCAGTGCGGCCTCGATCGCCGCCCAGTGGCGGGTGGCCAGGGCGTTGCGCTTGTCGGGTCGGTGGATGCCGATGCGGGCGAGCGCGCCGTCACGGCTCCAGCAAATCACGGTTTCTTCAGTGACCATGGCCTATCCTATTTGTTCTATCATTATAGCATTAAGCCAAAGGAGGGTGAAGCGAGATGTCCCAAGACACACTGGCCACACTATTGAGTGCCAACGCGCACAAGCTGTTGCGCAACGACTTGCCGACGCCGCTTTACCACCAGATGTTCAGCCTGCTGCGCGACCGCATCCTCAATGGCGAGATCCCGCGCGGCGCCCGCATCCCCACCGAGTTCGACCTGGCCGATGGCTTTGGTGTGTCCCGCATCACCGCCAAACGGGCGCTGGACGAACTGGCCGCCGAGGGCCTGGTCGAACGCCGCCGCGGCAAGGGCACCCACGTCATCCATCGCTCGCGGCCCAAGCCGATGCACAGTCCGCTGACCGGGCTGCTGGAAAGCCTGGAAGTGCTGGCCGAGCACACCAAGGTGCAATTGCTGCAGTTCCGCCGTGCGGTGCCACCGGAGCCGATCCGTGCATTGTTCGATACCGGCCCGCGCGACCTGCTGGCACATGCGATCCGTCTGCGCCTGCGTGGCGATACCCCGTTTGGCTACTACAACAGCTGGACCAATACCGATCACCCCGATTTCAGCGAAGCCAAGCTGTCCAACAGCTCACGGCTGAAGCTGTTCCAATCGGCTGGCATACAGATCAAGCAGGTGGAGCAGGTGCTGTCTGCCGTCAACGCCGATGCGATTGCCGCCCTGCACCTGAAGGTCGAGCCGGGTACCGCGCTGTTGGCCTTGGAGCGCCGCTCCTATGACGGTGACGGCAACATGGTGGACCTGCTCAGCGTGCTGTACCGGCCGGACCAGTTCACCTACCAGATGACCCTGGATGTGGATGCCGGCGGGCATGATTGAAGGCGGCCGGGCCATGCCCGGCTGAGGCTTTCCCGGTGACGCCCTGTAGTGCCGAGCCATGCTCGGCTGGAGCTTTACCGGTAAAGGCCCCTGCCGAGCATGGCTC
>NZ_JASCOR010000041.1 GCF_029959445.1 Stenotrophomonas sp. PS02298
TGTAGTTAGCCAACAAGCTGCTCAGCAACTCGTTGGGTACTTCATGTTTGCGTGAACTCATGGTGTCTCCAGGTCAGATGGCAGTTTCCTGCCGGTGACCCGTTTACACAAAATCTAGGACAGGCCCGGTGTGCCCGTGCCAGTCCTTCCATGAGGTGTTGATTGATCGAGATTTAGTGATCATCGGAAGGTCATTCCTGACGATTTCTTTACCGCGGGCATTGAAAGACGTTGCGGGACCCTCGGCGCTAGGGACGATGGAAACGCCTGCAACTGGAACGTGGTCGAGTCCCAACGTCGCTGCTTGGTCATCCGTTAGAGGCCCACTGAGCAGCCGAAACTTGGGCAGCCTCTCAATTGTGCTTCTGTAGACTGATAGTCCTCTCACTTGCTTGGGCATGCGCTACTCCTTGTGATGAGGAAGCGGGACAACCAAATCCGTGGAGCGAGAACCCTGATTGTTCTGGGGGGTGACTGCGTCAGTAGTCTATCGCGGGATAATACCAAGAGCAGCCCCCCTTTCAGGCGGATCGTCTTTCCAGGCATCGCCATGTATTTCCAGCTTGGGCCGATTCTTGGGATGGTTGGTGGACAACCCATTCGGCCGCGCAGACAATCACGCTCATTGCCGGGAACCGGGGGAATCTTGAATGGCATTTGACGTTGGAAAATGGCACGGGCGGGTCCTTTCCACCCCAGCCACTTACTCAAGGCTTGTTGACTTGGCTGAGCACCCGCCAGTCGTTGCCGAGTACAAGCGGTCTTTCTCCGTCCAGACCTTGGATGAGACGGGCTCGTTAGTGGCACTGGACGCGGATCGTCTCGACGAACAGATTCGAGAGGCCATCTACGGTGACGCGCTTTCCGCCATTGACCACTATTCTTCACTTATGGTCGTCACGGCTGCAACATACATAGAGAACATCATCCTTGAGTTCCTGATTGTTTACTTCACAGCTAAGCCGCAATCGATTCACGCTCATCTGATGCCGGGCTCGTCAAAGCGGGAGGAGGCATACGTCCCTCTTCGTGAGGTGTTGGCTGCCTCATCGTTGTCCGAGCTTCATTGCCAGCTCGCTCGCCGAGCTGCTCGCAATGCGTCAGATGGCTCGATCAAGAAGACACTTGATCGAGTCTTTAGGCTAACCGGACATTGTGTCCCGATCAGCGTCGCGGCCCCAATCTCTGAGATCGTATTGCTTCGCAATTCCATCGTGCATGAGGGAAGATCTCTGACCAAGGAAGCTGCTGCCATCGAGGAGAGGTTTTCCAGTGTGTACGCGCTTCTAAGAGAGTTGGCCCTGATCTGCAAGGCTGAGGGACTGCCTTACGTCGATGAGGGAGGATTGGTGGATCCACCCTCTCTAGATGAGATAGAACTTCTGGTTCCCTAGCCTAGATGTAGTTTTCCGGTGGGGCCGGTTTACGCGTTCGCAACTATGGTTGCCTGGGTTCTATCTTGTCTTCGCAGCGGCAACTTCATGTCGCTATCGCTACAATCTGACTTGGTGGGGATGCGCCCGATGAACAGTGTCAATTATCCCTGGACGGAAGCTTCGCTGTCGGATGCAATCGCGTTTGATTTCAACGTTGGTGATCCTGAGCTGCTTGCCAGCGAGGCCTCCGCGCATCGTCTCGGTGATCTTTTTATAGCGGAGGATAGGAGTACCGACGAGCAGAACAACTCTTCGCGAAGTCGCGTACTCCGGATGGTGGCTTCAGCTTTGCAGCTCCACCAGAGGCTGGACCTACCCAAGACCCCTTACAGTGCAATGATGGAGTTCGGTGATCGGCGGACAGCTATTGGATCGGATTGGAAGGGGTGTGGCGCAGTCCTGGATGAGTTGGGGAGACGGTCGCCCAATCCTGTGATCTCCGCTCGGCTTTTGGATCTTGCCTGGCTGGTCGAGCGGAGCCGTGTTGATGCTGGTAGAGCGGCCGTGCTTGCCTATGTTCGGGTAGCAGATGGGATGCTTACCCGAGAGCTTAGGCATCGGGATTACGATTCGGATCATCGTCCCATTAGCGAGGTCAAAAGTGCGCTTCGCAGAGGGCTTCAGATCTGTGAACTACTGCGCCTGCGCGAGAACGACTCCGATTTCATGGCGCTGAAAACTTTTTGCCTGGCGTCTGCCGATCAGTTTCAGTCTGAGGGCGACAGCCAAGGGCTGTTGGCCATGATGAACCTCGCCTTGGACTACGAGTTGGATCTGCCGGAGCGTTGTGCACCTCGTATGGAGGTAGCTGCACGCGGGTTCACTTCTGGAACCGACCCTCATTCTGTTTGCGATGCGCTTGTTGGTGCGGGTCGCGCGTGGCGCCGTGCGCAGGACACTGCCAACTACGAGAGATGCATGCTTGAAGCGAGCTGCCGTATGGCTGAGCATGGAAGGGCATTGGGCGGAAATTTGAGTGGGTCACACTTCGTACAGCAGGCCATTGACTTGCTGCGGGGTCTGTCTTCGTCTGATGCCAAGGCCTCTAAGCGCGAGCTTCGCATAGAGTTGATTCGGCTTCAGTCCGCTGCAGAGGATGAGTTCGGTACCTTCGAGTACTCGTTTGATCTGAGCGAGTTGGTCAAGGCTGTAAAGGATCGGACTCAGGGTCTCTCGATTGAGGAGGCTCTGTTCTTGCTTGCTGCTATCCACCGGCCCCGGCCTACTTCAGTCATTGAGGAAGAGGCAATGGAAGGGATGCGGAAGCATCCATTAGGGTCATTGTTCGGTGTTCAGCAGCACGATTCCGATGGCCATGTTCGATTCCGTTCTCCGGGAACGGACATGCGAAACATTGATCCTGCCGCATTGGAGCATGCTATCGCGAGGCAGGAGGGAATCTACCGAGAGACTGTAGTGCGGGGTCGGATCGCTGTCGTCGTATACCAGTTGGCCAGCGAGCACTCAGTAACACTTGACGAGGTCTTTCCTCTCTGCCGGGAAAGCCCATTCGTTCCTCCTGATCTCACGGAGACCTTTTCCAAGGGCATTCTGGCGTTTCTGCATGGTGATATGACGTCCGCCATGTTCATCCTGACTCCGCTGCTGGAGGCCTCGCTGGTCTATGTCCTGAAAGGACATGACGTCGATGTTGTTCGTCACGATGAGGATTCTGGAACACAAGAGGACATGAGCATTACGCAGTTGTACAAGAATCATCGCGGTGAGCTAGAGGCCATCTTCAGCGCGTCCGTGGTTGATGACATCGAGCGAGTGTTTCTTGCTCGATCCGGCCCGGGGCTTCGCCACGCCATCGCGCACGGAACGACAAGCGATGGCCAAGCCTACTCCGGTGATTCCATCTATGCTTGCTGGCTGATGTGGCATCTTTGCCTGGTCCCACTCTTCAAAGAACGCCTTGAAGCTCGCGGCAGCGGCTCTGAGGCGGATGCTACAGATTGAGGCCTTGATACCGAATGTCTCAGATCTAGAAGAGCTGCCCCTGGGGAGACTTTTCCTGAGGCGGTTGAAAGAGATGGGTGGCCAGCGCTGGCAGCCTGGTGAATCCGAGCTCACGATGCTTCTTCTCAAATCGTTTGCGGATCAGGTCGGCCACCGGGCCCGTTCCGGACATCCTGGTGCCGAAGCTGGCGTCGTACTCCTTTCCGCCATGCATCTGCCGCATCAAACTAAGCACGTGCTCGGCTCGATCCGGGTAGTGCAGCTCGAGCCACTCTCTCCAGATGTCCTTGATCTCGTTGGGCAGTCTGAGCAACACGTAGCCGGCGGCCTTCGCGCCATGCTCGTATGCGGCCTGAAGGATTGCTTCGAGGTCCTGGTCGGTGATCATGGGGATGACGGGCGCGATCAGAACGCCTACCGGCACTCCTGCCTCCTGCAGCTGTTTCATTGCCCGCAGCCTGGCGTGGGGAGCGGCGGCTCGTGGCTCGAGTTTTGCCGATAGCTTCCTATCGAGCGTGGTGACTGAGAAGTAGACCGTTACCAGCCGATC
The DNA here is from genome assembly GCF_029959445.1 of Stenotrophomonas sp. PS02298. GTDB lineage: Bacteria > Pseudomonadota > Gammaproteobacteria > Xanthomonadales > Xanthomonadaceae > Stenotrophomonas. The sequence goes on from NZ_JASCOR010000041.1 coordinate 3,949, forward strand.
TTTGGCCATCGAGGCCAGCAAGTCGATGTCCTTGGTGATCAGAGCGCTCTTGGTGACGAAGCTCACCGGATGCTTTGCGTCAGCAAGCACCTCCAGGCATTGGCGTGTAATTTGATAGTTCCTTTCAATCGGCTGATAGCCGTCGGTGTTGATCCCCAACGCAATTGGGGCGCACTTGTAGTTCGACTTGCTGATCTCTGCTCGGAGTCGTTCAGGCGCGTTCGTCTTTGCAAACAGGCGCGTCTCGAAGTCCAAGCCGGGTGAGAGGCTGAGATAGGAGTGAGAAGGGCGTGCAAAGCAGTAGACGCACCCATGCTCGCACCCGCGGTACGGATTGACCGACGCGCTGAAGCCGACGTCGGGCGACGAGTTGCGGCTGATGACCGTCCGCGCTCGCTCTTCCTGTACCTGAGTTCGCAATCGCGGCTCGTCTTCCATCCCCTGATAGACGGACTCCCAGCCATCATCGACCCCTACGATTGCTGTGGTATCGAAGCGGCTTGGAACGCAAGATGCGGCACCTCTACCTTTGATGGGAACTTGTGCCTTTCGAGCATCCTGTTCCATATCGCCAACCCGGGAAGGACAGGCAGTTAGTATTATTGCTAACCACAGGTACTGCAACACCGGGAGATTCAGTTAGCTGTAGGCCACCCTTGGATCTGCAGAGTAGGTTCTTCCCAGGCTTATCCACAGCTATGACGTGCGGAAGACCTTCATTGGGAGCGTTCGCCGGCGAGTGACTTCGCTTCAGCCAGGAAGGTTTGCATCATTGCACGCGATCGGCGTGTTGCTGCGGGCAGGGGAATGCCCAGCTGTGCGCATAGCGACGTCGCGTACGCCATCTGTGCACCGGTGGGAGGCTTGATGTCCCAATCGGTGAGTTGAGGGATGAGCTTTGACAGCTCTTCGGCAAGGCGGTACTCGAAGCTTCTGGCCTGCCCCTCCTCCTCCTGCATTCGACGCACTTGCCTGACGACTTGCTCCCTGCCCAAGGGCGAGAAGGGGAGTTCAAGAGTGAACTCCAATTCCGGACATACGAGATAAAAGTTCATGAGTAAGACGCCCAGTACTTATAGATAGACTACCTTTAGAGGCGTAGTCTTTAAAGTACTGGAACCACAAGCTTCTTCGTATGGTCGAGCATACGAATCAAGCAAAACTTGCAGATGTGATCCGTGCGCATCGCGTTGCTCTGGGGCTCAGCCAGGAGGGCTTTGCCGATCACATCGAGATGCATCGCGCCTACTACAGCAAGATCGAACGCGGCGAAAAGAACGTTACTCTCGCCACTTTGGAGCGCGTGGCCGTTGGGTTGGGCACGTCGATGTCTGCCTTGTTACTCGCTGCAGAGCTCTGACTCTCCTTGCAATACACGAACGTTGACTAACTCGTCCTGGAACGACGAGTTGGTCGGGGCTTTCCACGCATTTCCTTCCACCCCATGTGTTCACTGTTTCCGCCTTAACTTATTGATCTATAGGCCTTTATCAATGAACAATTAGGGGGTATTGATACCGTGCTCACAACCGCGATACGGATTGACCGATTGGCTGAAACCCACGTCCGGCGAGTTGTTACGGCTGATGATGCTGCGCGCGGTTTCCGGGCGCACGTCGGTACGCAGCCTCGCGGCAGCGAATTCCTCGCTTTCATCGACTGCCCAGCCGTCATCGACGGCTTCGCTGGTCTGGGTTTCGAAACGGCCGGGCAGGTAGGTGCTGGCACCGCGGCCCTTGATCGGGGTAGGCATGCGCCTACCCTAACGCCGGCTTGTCGCAGGATGTGCGACAAGCCGTATTCACCCGACGCCTGCTTCAGCCAGCCTTGGGCTTGATCACCAAAGTGGCGCTCATGCCGGCGCTGAGCACGGCATCGGCCGGTACCGACTGCGGATCGATGCTGACCCGCACCGGCACGCGCTGCGCCAGCCGCACCCAGTTGAAAGTTGGCTCGACCTCGGCCAGCAGGTTGCTACTGGTCGGTCCGGCGGCATCGGCGATGCCGGTGGCAATGCCTTCGACCTTGCCCTGCAGGTGCACGCCACCGGCCATCAGGCGGATATCCACGGCATCACCGCGGTGGATTTTCGGCAGCTTGGTTTCCTCGAAGTAGCCATACACCCACATGCCTTCGCTGGCGACCAGCGCCATCCGTGCCTGGCCGGCAGCGGCGTAGTCGCCTACGCGTACGTCGAGGTTGGTGATGGTGCCGTCGGCGCTTGCGCGCACTTCGGTGCGGGCCAGTTCAAGCTGCGCCTGCTGCAGCGTCACCCGCGCCTGTTGCAGGGCGGCACTGGCCTGTTGGCTGCTGGCGCTTGCGGCATGCGCACTGGCCTGTGCCTGCTTCCAGCTGGCCTGAGCAGCCTGCGCCACGGCGCGTGCATCAGCCTGCGATTCACGCGAGACGATGCCGTCGAGCTGGGCGCGGCGCTGCGCCTGTTCCTGACGCATGCGGAACTCGGCCTGGCTGGCACTGGCACCAGCACTCGCCGCTGAGATCGACGCGCCAGCAGCGCGTGCAGCGGCTTCGGCGGCCTGCAGATCGGCTTCGGCCTTGGCGACCGCCAGTGCATAGCGGTCGCGGTCGATGACGAACAGCAGCTGGCCTTGCTTGACCAGCTGGTTGTCGTGCACGGCGACTTCGGTGACCAGGCCGGACACATCCGGCGCTATGCGCACCACTTCCGCACGCAGGCGCGCATCGCGCGTCCACGGGGTAAGCATGTATTGGTGCCAGACCACGTAGGCAAGCACTGCGGCAAGCAGCACCACCACGCTGGTGACACCGCCTCGTATCAGGCTGGCGGTTTTCATCGGTACATCCTCGATCAGGAAAAGTGTGGCAGGAACAACAACAAGGCCAGGCAGTAAACACTGGCAAACAGGGCAACGCGCACCAGCGAGGGGTGCAGCGCACGGCGGTACAGGCCAACCCGGCCCAGGCCGTAATCCAGCAGGCCGAACACCGGCAACAACAGCACCACCAGCACCAGCGCGCCGGGGAAATAGATGTCGCCGATGGAAACTTCAAACGGCATGGCGGGCCTCCTTCAGGCGTTGCTGGCGGCGCGAGCGCTGCACATAGGCAGCCAGCACCGAGGCGCTGTCGTCCAGGCTCATCCGCAACAGATACAGGTGATCACGCACGGCGCGCAGCGCCTGCGGTTGTGGGCCGACCAGTTCATCCAGTGCGGCATCCACGCTGGCCTTGGCATCGCGCAGGGTGCGCGCTTGTGGTTGGCGGTAGAGCTGGCCGAGCAGCGCCAGTGCCTTCTCAATCTGTGCGTGTAGCGTGGCTGGCAGTTGTTGCTCGGCCAGATCGTGGCGAAGGTCGATCGCACAATGGCCGGCTTCATGCACCAGCAAGGCCCATTCGAACAATTGCCGTGACGGTCGGCTGCCCGGTGCGGTGCGGCTGGCCACCTGCTGGAACAGTTCGCGGCTGACGCTTTCGAACTTCGGCAGCAGGCCGGGCAAGGGCGCGCTTACCGCCAACTGCACCTGCGCACGCAGGCGTTCCAGCAGGCGTCGCTGGCGTTGTTTGCTGCCAGGCAGGCCTGGCACCAGCATGAACACACCGGTGGCGATGAACGCGCCAACTGCCAGCGTCAGCGAGTTGTCCAGATAGGTCTGTGCGCTGGGGTGGAAATGCGGGCCCATGTTCCACGAGACCAGGATGCCGACGTTCAAGGCCATGCCGGTCACCGCGAAACGCGGCCGGGTGGAGATGTACAGCGAGGCGATCATCGATGGCAGGGTCAGCAGCACCAGCATCGGGAAGTTCGATGCCAGCGCCATGGCGATGAAGCCAGGCAGTGCGAAGAAGGGAGCGATCACGTGGCCAATGGTGGCGCGCCGCACTACCCACAACGGGTCTGGTGCCGCCGAAGACATCGCCACCAGCGCCGCCATGCCGAACACCGCCAAGCCGCCCTGGTTCCAGCTGCTGCTCAACCACAGCAGCGACAAGGCCAGCATCACCACGAAGCAACGCACGCCGGCCAGGGCAATCGCATACCAGTCGTTGGCGCGGGTGAAGCGCACTTTGCTCAAGCGCGGCGCGCGTGCGCGCAGGCGGCCGTTGCCGGTTTCCATCCGTGCCTTGGCGCCCAGATAGGCCTGCAGCTCTTCGGCGAAACGACGCACCAGCAAGGTGCTGGCGTCGAAACCGGGTTGCAGGTCCATCGGCAATGCGCGCCTTTCGCGGGCAAACACGCCGTCGAGTTGTCCACACCAATGCTGCAAGGCCTTGGCCAGGGCCGGCACGTCATCGCGTAGCGCGCTGTCGTCCAGCAGCTGCGACAGCGGCTTCAGGCTTGCCCGTATCGCCGCGAGCAGGGCGTCGTCCTTGCTGCGGCGCAGGCGATCGATATGGTGGTGCAGCGCCTGGAAGCGCGAGGTGGCCGCCATGAAGTGCTGGTTGATCAGCTTCAGCTGGCCGTTGTTGCTGCGCAGGATCGGGTCGTCGAACCAGGCCATGGCACGCAGGTCTTCAAAGTTGATCGCGCCTTGCACCACCCGGCTCTGGGTGCGCTCGATCACTTCAAAGCCGTGCAGGCGGCTGCCGATCGCATCGGCGACGAAGCCAAGGAAGTCGTTGAGGTTGCCGTCATCGGCTGCCCGCAGGCCGGCACGCAGGCGGTTGGGCCACAGCACGTCGAACACCACACTGCTCACCGCCATGCCGAGCAGCACCTCGCCGGTGCGCTCCAACGCGCTGTTGAGGATGTTCTGCGGGTGGCTGAGCACCGGGAACACGATCATCGCCACGGTGTAGCCGGACAGCACGAAGCCGTAGGACGCCATGCCGCGGCTCCACACCGAGCCGCCGGCACAGAAGCCGGCCCACAAGGCCATCACCGTCACCAGGGCAACCGGGCTTTGCGGGAACAGCGACACCATCAGCACCGCCATCGCACAGCCCACCACGGTACCAACGCCGCGGTAGAAGGCCTTGGCCAGCACCATGCCGGTATTGCGGTTCATCACCACCAGCACGGTGATCATCGCCGTGCCAGGCGAACTCATGCCCAGCCGCATCGCGATCCAGCCGGACAGGTACAAGGCCACCAGCACCTTGCCGATATACGCCCACACCGCGCGTTCGCCGCTCATTGCCTGGGCGAAGGCGTGCAGCCAGGTGTTGCCGTTGGAGCTGGGCGCGCCCGGCGTGTACTCAGCCGGTCGGGTGCTCATGGGTGTTGTTCCAGACCCATCAGGATGCGGGTCAGCACGGTTTCGGTGTGGCGCAGTTCGGCCGGCTCGACGCCGCTGAAGAAGCGCTGCAGCTGCTGGATCACCGCCGGCATCACCTGCTCGATCAGCTGCTCGCCGGCCGGGCTCAAACGCACCACCAGCTTGCGCCGGTCCTCGTCGCTGGGCTCACGGCTGACCAGGCCCTTGGCCAGCAGCTGGTCGATCAGGCGGGTGACGTTGGAGGACTTCTCGCTGGCGGCCTCGCTGATCTCCGACGGGCTCAGGCCCTGCTCGGAGCCGTCCAGCATCATCAGTACGTTGTATTCCGGATGGGAGATGCCGTATTCGCGCATCAGCTGGTTGCCGTGGTCGCAGAACAGCTTGTGCACAAGCTTGATCAACCGCGCCAGCATGGCCTGATCGCGCGGGAAACCGGGGTGGCGGGCACTGCTGATCGCCAGCTTCTGGTCGATGCTGGCGTAGCCGCCGGCGGCGGGAATGGGTTTGTCCATCCCGGTATATTACATTTATGTATTAAATGACGCAATGCACAAACTGAAGCGCGCCTTTGTGGGAGCGGTGTCAGCCGCGCAGCTGACCTTGCATCCACACGACGCGCACACCCAATCCCATGGCAGCCAAGCGCTTTCGGCACCGGAGCCAGCGGTGGCTTCGCGGCTCATGCCGCTCCCACAACAGCGCGGGTTACTTCATCGGCTAACGCATCGCAGTTTTTGTAGGAGCGGCGTCAGCCGCGAAGCTGGCCATCCCACCGCGCAGAGCGCATACCGATTTCATGGCTGCCAAGCGCTTTCGGCACCGGAGCCAGCTGTGGCTTCGCGGCTCACGCCGCTCCCACAAAAAAGACCGGTCCCTGCCGCCAGCGGCCATGGCTAGAATCGGCGGATGCGCGAAGCCCTCCAAGACCTGTGGACAAGTCTGTCCAGCATTCCCCACGTCGCCCAGATCCTGGCCGCCGCCTATGTCACCTATCTGCTGGTGCTGGCCTGCTACATCGTGCTGCAGAAGCGCGAGCCGGTCGCCACGCTGAGCTGGATCCTGTCGCTGGCGGCGCTGCCGTATATCGGCCTGTTCGTGTTCTACCTGTTCGGCCCGCAGAAGATCGTGCGCCAGCGCCTGCGCCGTGGTCGTTCGCGCGAAGGGATGAGCACCTATGACGCAGTGTGTCCGCCCGATGCCAACTGCACCGAGCTGGCGCGGGTAGGGCAGGCCACCACCGGGCTGTCGCCTAGCACCGCGACCGACGTCGACTGGTTGCTGGATGGGGCGGCGACCTATGCCGCCATCATCGACGCCATTGGCAAGGCGCGCCGCCACGTCAACCTGGAGTACTACATCTTCGAACCGGACCATGCCGGCACCGCCATGCGCGACGCGCTGGTGGAACGCGCCCGCGCTGGCATCAAGGTGCGCTTGCTGCTGGATGCGGTGGGTTCGTCGAAAGTCGGCAGGAAGTTCCTGCAGCCACTGTTAGAGGCGGGCGCGGACGTTGCCTGGTTCCATCCACGCCAGCTGCTCAAGCCACTGAAGCGGCCGTGGCTGAACATGCGCACCCACCGCAAGCTGGTGGTGGTGGATGGCGAGGTCGCCTTCACCGGCGGCATCAATGTCACCGACGAGGAAGACGACAGCCGCAACCCGAATGCCTATCGCGACCTGCATATGCGCATCCGCGGGCAGGTTGTCCACAGCCTGCAGCTGGTGTTCCTTGAGGACTGGATCTACGCCACCGAACAGGGCCCGGAGCTGTTCGAGCGCGGCGACCTGTTCCCGGCCGATGTGCCTACCCGCGCGCAGGGCAGCATCGATGCGCAGGTGCTGGTGTCCGGCCCGGATTCGGCCTGGGAGCCCATCCATCGCCTGCATGTAGCCGCCATCCAGGAGGCCAAGCGCCGCGTCTGGCTGGTGACGCCGTATTTCGTCCCCGGCGAGGCGGCGCGCATGGCGCTGACCTCGGCTGCACTCGGTGGCCTGGACGTGCGCCTGATGGTTCCGAAGCAAAGCGATTCCAGGTTCGTCACCCTGGCTGCGCGCTCCTATTTCGATGAATTGCTGGAAGCCGGCGTGCGCATCTTCGAGTACGGCCCGCGCATGCTGCACAGCAAGGCCTTCATCGCCGATGACGACACCTGCATCGTCGGCACCGCCAACTTCGACCACCGCAGTTTCCGGCTCAATTTCGAGCTGTCGATGATGTACACCGACCTCAAGCTCACCGGCGAACTCGAAGCCATCCTGCGGGCCGAATTCGACAGTGCCGAGGAAGTGCAGTTGCTCCGCGACCGCTCGCTGTGGCGCAAGCGCCTGCCAGAAGCCTTCGCGCGCCTGGCATCACCATTGCTATAGGTCAGGGCCGCCGGCAAGGCGCTGCACTGGCTTGATTCCGGCCGAAATGCCCTGAACGAAGTCCGCTTGTTTCGCTGAACCTACCGGCTGTCCGGTACAGCGGCCAAACCCCTGTCCATGCATGGAATCAGTGCTGCCAGCGCCGTTACACTGCACGCCTCTGACAGGGAGATCGTCATGTACTGGCTGTTTCTATTGCTCGCGCTTGGCGCGTTTGTGCTTGCCTTTTCCACCACCCATAGCGGGCTGCTGGTGTTGGCCCTGCTGGCTGCATTGGTGTTTCTCGTGCTGTGGGCGAAGGGTCTGTACGTCTCCCGCTTCAGCGGTGTGAGTTCGGCACCGCGCCCCCTGCATGCTGCTGAACTGCAGGCGCTGCGCGCCCAGCTTCAGCCCAAAGCCGATCCCGCCGCTGACGCAGCAGTCACCCCGCCTGTGCAGGCACCCGCAAGTCCCGCAGCCGGCGACCGCGAGCTGCCGCAGCCATGACCGTGCTCAGCGTCAACGTCAACAAGATCGCGGTGCTGCGCAATTCGCGCGGTGGCAATGATCCGGATGTGGTGCGGGCAGCAATGACCTGCCTGCGCGCGGGCGCCCATGGCATCACCGTGCACCCGCGTCCCGACCAGCGCCACATCCGCGCTGCAGACGTGCTGCTGCTGTCCGCGCTCACCCAGCAGCACGGGGTGGAGTTCAATATCGAAGGCAATCCGTTCACACCGGCGCGCGAGGGCTACCCCGGCCTGCTTGAGCTGTGCGAACAGACCCGCCCGGCGCAGGCGACGTTGGTGCCCGATAGCGATGGCCAGCTGACCTCCGATCACGGTTTCGACTTCGGCCGTGATGGTGAGCGGCTGCGCCCACTGATCGCCACCCTGAAATCCTATGGCTGCCGGGTCAGCCTGTTCGTCGATGCCGGCAATCCGGATATCGCCCAGGCCGCCGTGCTCGGTGCCGATCGCGTCGAGTTATACACAGGACCCTATGCAGAGGCGCATGCGGCGGGTAACCCTTGGGAATCCCTGGCGCTGTTCGCCGATGCGGCCCGCCGCGCCCAGGCCGCAGGCTTGGGCGTCAACGCCGGCCATGATCTGTCGCAGGCCAATTTGACCGCGTTTCTGGCCCACGTCCCCAATGTGTTGGAAGTTTCCATCGGCCACGCCCTGATCAGCGAAGCCTTGTATAGCGGGCTGGAAGCCAGCGTGGCGGGCTATCTCGCAGCCATTGCCGAAGCCGAAGACCTGCACGGCTAAGCGTGGCTGGGGCCACTCCAAAGCGCGGCGGCTGGCATCCGTCGCCGCGCTGCTTCAGAACTGACAAGCGGTACCGGCCCATCTGGCAGCGCGCCTGCAATGCAACGGACCTCCTCTTACGTGAGTTGGGTGAAATTGCATCCACACACTTATCCACATACGTTTCCACAACGTTTCGTAGGGATATGACTGAACCGCTCAGCATTGTGGATAGGCAGAAAACGCCGCTTGCAAGCAACCCGGAACCTGGTGTGTGCTGACTCCCGGACGCGGCCGCCTGATAGCTTATCCACAGGCTTTTGGCCGATGAAAAGTCCCTCGCGCGCTGCGTCGTAGTTGCCCCTCTCAGCCGGAATGGTCGAGTCTTGATTGCGGATAGGCCCAGTCGCCAGTGCTGATTGGCGATTTTCTTCGCCGATCTGACTCTGCTCGACCACGGCCGAAAAAGCTCTTTTAGCTGGAATTAGCGATATTTATCCGCCATTTGCCGGAAAATAACGGCGGCAGTCTCCAAACCCTACCTGACAACAGCTCGATGCCCACGCGGCGATTACTGGGAATGAGACACGGCGTGACAGTCGCATGCAAAGGATGATGCAAACACGCCAGTCGTCCTGCCCAAGCGGTCAGTGGTAATGGTTATCCACATGCTTTGTGAAAAAGTCAGGGCAGGGCTTCGTGCGGAAAGAGGCCCTTCCAATCCGAGTTATCCACAGTGCCAGGCAGGCTTTCGCGATCACATTGCAATCAAGGGCAATCCGTCTCCACGTGGATCACTTCGAAGTAATCCACAGGTGAGGGGGACTTCCTTCAAGTTCTGGACTGCAGCAAGGCACTATCCACAGGCTGCTGTGGATAATCCGCTGCGATGACGAGCGCACGGGAACGCGTGCCTCCTCCACGGCGGAGACCCAGAACTGCAAGCGCGATTTCTTCGGACACAAGCGGCGTTTCGTAGAGCGCTGCCGGGCCCCCTCGTGACCCTGTCCTTCTGACTTCGGAAAACCATCGATCAGCCAATAGACCGATGACGATCCGCGCTCTGCGTCCCGCCGCTTGTCCAATCTGGCGCAAGAACGGGCGGGGCAGCAAATCGGTGCTTCGCACGCAGCCCTCTCAGCCCGTAAACGGAAGAACGGAAGGAGGCTCGATCTGATCGTTCGCCGCGATGCGCGCGCGGAAAAACGACAAAAAAAAAACGCCCCCGCAAGGAGGGCGTTTTCCAGTCGCGTCATGACTTGGTGTTGCAGTATTGCTTACTGCACGAAGCCAATCTTCTTCATCTGAGCGTTCTTCGCCTGGGCCAGGATCTTGGCCATGACGTCGTACTCCGAATCCGGGCTTGCTTCGATGCGAAGTTCCGGCTGGTTGGTCGGATCCTTCTGTACTTCTTCTTCCATCTTCTGCTGCAGGTCGCCCACGTTCACCGGACTGTTGTTCCAGTAAACCTGGTTGCTGGCGTCGACGCGGAGGTCGATCGGCGGCGGCGGCTCACGCAGCTGCGGCGGCGGGTTGATGACCCGCTGCGGCAGATCCACGGCGATCGGATACGTCATGATCGGCGCGGTCACAATGAAGATGATCAGCAGAACCAGCATCACGTCCACGAGGGGCGTGACGTTGATGTCGGCCATTGGGCCCCTGTTTCCACCACTACTGAATGCCATGGCTTATTGCCCCTTTTCTTTGGTGGCAACGAAACCGACGTCCAGCATGCCCTGGCCCTGCGCGATCTTGGTGACCTCGTTGATCACCTTCATCTTGGTGGTCTTGTCACCACGCAGATTCAGCGGCGGCTGCGGCGTCTGCTGGGCAGCAGTCGCGAAACGCGACTCCAAGGTCTCCTTCGAGACCTCTTCGTCGTTCCAGTAGAGCTTGCCGTCTTCCTTGACCGCCACCGTAATCGGATTCTTGCGATCAGGCGCATCTTCCGGGTTCTGGATCAGGTTGGCTTCCGGCAACTCCACCTTGACCTTGTGGGACATCAGGGGAGCCGTGATGATGAAGATGATCAGCAGCACCAGCATCACGTCCACGAGGGGAGTGACGTTGATGTCGGCCATTGGGCCGCTGCTGTTACCACTACTGAAAGCCATAACGGGCTCCGTCTATATCGTTGCGAAGACTTACTAAAGCTGCCGGATTAGCGAACGCGCGAACCGGTGGCGAAGAAGTCGTGCAGATCGTGAGCGAAGGTGTCGAACTTGCTGACAGTCGCGCTGTTGATCTTGCTGAAGAAGTTGAAGGCGAACACGGCCGGGATAGCCACGAACAGACCGATGGCGGTCATGATCAGTGCTTCACCCACCGGGCCGGCAACGGCGTCGATCGAGGCCGAACCGGTTGCACCGATCTTGATCAGCGCGCCGTAGATGCCCCACACGGTACCCAGCAGACCCACGAACGGAGCGGTTGCACCGACGGTGGCCAGCAGGATCATGCCGCCCTGCAGCTTGTTGGATTCGCGGGTCACGGCCTGACGCAGGGCGCGGTCAACGAATTCCGAACGGCTCAGGGTTTCCGAAGCACCAGCCTGCTGGTGGTGGGCAGCAGCCTGGGCTGCGTCCAGAGCGATCTTGGAGAACGGCTCCGAAGCCGGCTGCTCTTCCATGGCGCGGATGGCGTCCTGTGCGTTCGGGGCATCCCAGAACTGCGACGGCACGCGATCAGCAGCCGACTTCAGGCGAGCGGTGCGGAAGATGTTGATGACGGTCCAGTACCAGGACATGGCCGACATGATCACCAGGGTCAGCAGAACAACCCAGGAGACGGCGAAGTCGCCCGGCTTGGTGGTCATTTCGTGGATCAGATGCTCGAAGCCCATCTGCGAGAGAGCGTTGTTTGCGTTGCCCCCGGCAGCAGCGGCGATGAAAATTTCCTGCAGCATGACGCTTACCTTTGTTGTGTGTGGTGTTAAAGGGTGTAGCTAATGTTGACCTGACCTGGTGGCGGCTATCAAAGCCGCCCCTTGGATCAGCTCAGCGCAAAGTTGACCGGGACGCGGACGCGACCAGCTGCCTTCGATCCACCGCTCTGGGCGGGGTTGAACTTCCACTTGCGCGCCGCTTCCATTGCAGCTCGGTCGAGGTCGCGGTTGCGGCTGGACTTCTCGACAGACACATTGGTGACGTTGCCGCTGGCATCGACATCAATGATCAGGATGACCTCGCCCTGGATACCGGCACGGAATGCAGCCGGCGGGTAACGCGGCGGGTTCATGGCCTTGGACGAGATGTCGACGCTGGCCTGGATATCAACCGGCGGTGACGGCGGCGTCGGCGGCGACGGCGGCGTGACCACGTCATTCGGACGCGGTTCCGGCACGTCGATCACCGGTGCTTCCGGCGGCGGCGGCAGCGGCGATTGCTTCGGCGGCGCCAGGTTCTTTACCGGCGGCGGCGGGGTGTCCTGCGGCGGCGGCGGCGGCGGCGGCGGCGGTGGCGGCGGCGGAGCGTCGACCAACGTCACCATGACGTTGCGTTCCTTCTCCGCAGCTGCCTTGGGGGCAACGGCCGGGATCAGGAGCATCATCAGGGCTGCGAGATGCAGTGCGATTACAAATGCGATACCCGCGATGCGGGGCCAGCTGAGGCCCGTCTCTTTCTGGGTGTCATACCTGTGGTGGAAGACCAGTTGTTCCGTCATGCGCCAAGAACTCTTTAGTGGGGTCGGGGCGGTGGTGTGAAGCCGCCCCTGATTCAGCGGTGCATGACACCGCAGGAACCTCCAAGCTTATACCAATCCTGACCAGCTGCGCATCTAAATTGCAGCCGTTCAGGCGTTATTCCTGCTTACTTCAGGTTGATGATTTTGTTTGCATCTGCCGGGTTTTTGACACCCTTGGCCAATGCGTCACGCGCTGCCTGCTTGGCTTCCGGAATACGCCCTTCCGAGTGCAGAACCTTTGCCAGATTCAGGTAGGTTTCACCATCCTTGGACAGCGGGGCCGCGTTCTTCCAGGCTTCGATCGCCTGCGGCACCTGCTCGGTGTAGTAGTACGACTGTGCCAGCGCCAGATAGGTCTGGTAGTCCGGCTTGAGGATGCCCTTGGAGATACCCTCGTTGATCACCGCAATGACGTCCCGTTCCTTGTTGTCGGTGTTGGCGTAGATCGAATACAACTGCTTGTATTCGCGCTCTTCGGTGAGCTGCCCGGCCGCACGCAGCTTGTCCATCACTGCGGCAGCCTTGTCCATCTGGTCTGCCTGCATGTACATGCTGGCCAGGTTGAGCTGGGCCTTCTTGTCGGCCGGGTTCTTGGCCGCCAGTGCCTCGGCTTCCTTCACTGCCTCACCGGTCTGGCCGGCTTCGGAGTAGGCCGCCATCAGCAGCTGGTTCCAGTTGTCCTTCGGCTCGGGCGCGGCAGCGATGGCCGCCTTCAGCACCGGAATAGCCTCGGCATACTTTTCGCTCTGGTACAGCGCCTGGCCCTTGATGATCAGTTCTTCGGGCTTGTTCGACTTCGACTCGGCGAAGTATTTGTCCAGGTTGGCCAGGCCTTCCACCAGCTGGTCATCCTGCAGCTGCAGCTGGGCCAGCATCAACATCGCCTGGTAGTGGCCGTTGTTGTCCAGCTGGTTCAGCGCGATTGCCTGCTGCAGATACTGCTTGGCAGCGGCATTGTCGTCGAGGTTGTAAGCGCCCTGCGAGGCCAGCTGGTTGGCAACGGCCTTGTCGTAATCGTTGGCATCCGGCGAAGCGATGATCTCATCGGCCAGGGTGCGGGTTTCCGCGAATTCCTGCTTGTTGTAGGCGGCAAACAGCTTGTTGAGCTTGCTGCCCATCTTCGAGGAGGCCTTGCCCTTGGGGTCCACGCGGGTAGCTTCCGGGTACAACACTTCAGCCTTGGCACTGTCCTTGTTGCCCCGACGCTCGGACGAGCGCGACTGCGCCGCAGCGTCAGCGACGACAACACCGCCCAATGCAGTGGCGATGAGGATGGAGAGCACGGCGTGCTTTTGGCTGCGGAAGATCATGTTTCACCTCGAAGGGGCCGCCGGGGCGGTAGAAATTCAAACTCTCGGAACGGGACCGAGCACGCAAACGTATCAGAAATTATTTGACGGAGAAATCACTTCTGATGGTGTACTGCAGCATTTTCCTACAACTAACCACAGCGTGGGACTACACCAGAGCGCCTAGCCTGCTGAAATACAGGCTCAAGCGCAGGTGTATCACGTTGCAACTCACGGATTCGATTGGCCGGGTCTGGATGGGTGGAAAGCCATTGCGGAGAGCGATTTCCGCTGGCTGCCATCATGTTCTGCCATAGATTCACAGCTTGTGAGGGGTCAAACCCGGCCTGTGCCATCAGCCGTTGCCCCACCACGTCAGCCTCACTTTCCTGGGTGCGGGAACCAGGCAGCAGGATCAGACCTTGCGCGCCCATTCCGCCGAATTGATTGACCGCACTTGCGGCGGTATCGCCGTAGGCTGCGCCAGCCAGCGCGCCCAGAATCCCCAAGCCCACCTGCGTACCTTGTTGCCGGGTCAACCGCTCTTCGTGGTGGCGCGAGATAACGTGGCCGATTTCATGACCGATCACCGCAGCCAGCTGATCCTGGTTCTTGGCCACGGTGAAAATGCCGGTGTTCACGCCAACCTTGCCGCCGGGCAGGGCGAAGGCGTTGGGTTCCTTGTCGACGAATACGGCGGTCTCCCACCGTACGCCATGGTATTGCTGTGGCAACTTCGCCACCAGGGCATTGACCACGCATTGCACGTAGGCGTTCTGTTTGGCGTCGCGGTTGAGGGTTTGCTTGGCCTTGGTTTCAGCAAAGGCCTGCGCGCCGAGCTGATCCAGCTGCTGCTGGGAAACGCCACCTATGACCTGACGTCGCCCGGTAGGCGAGGTGGTGGTGGCGCATGCGCTGAGCAACAGCGCGGCAACAACGGCTAGTCCGACAGCTTTCATCCGGGATCCCCTCGTTCACATCTGCAGTGTGCGAGTGTCTTGCTTAATTTTTCGTCAATCGCCGGCAGCTTTATTGCGTGCCGAACAGCACCATCGCCGCCAAGGCAACCGCATTGTTCAGCGCATGGGCGATTACCGCCGCCCACAGCGTTCCTGTCCTGCGATAAACCCATGCAAACGCAGCGCCCATGCCGCCGTATATCAACCACAGCTGCAGCATCGCCGGAAAGCTGTTGGGGCTGGTGCCGGGGATCTCGTGCACCAGGGCAAATGCCAAGCTGCTGAGCACGATGCCCAGCAGGGGACGGTTGGCGGCCCACAGGCGTCCGAACAACACGCGACGGAACAATAATTCTTCGTAAGCCGGCGCCAACACCACCGCGAAGACGATCAGGAACAATGGGTATTGCGTCCACGCCTGCTGCATCAGCAACAGGTTGGTTGGCACCGGCTCCACGCCCATCTGCTTGGCAACCCAGCCAATCCCGCTGCTGCCAAGAAAAACACCGGTAGCGACAACTGCGATCCAACCCCAGGTCGATGCACGGCGCATGGCCTGATGCGATTGCGCACGCTCAGCCGGAGTGGCGCGACGGCGCAGGAAGTAAAGCAGCAATGCCGCACCACCGGTGGATACCAGTGCAATCAGCATCTGCGGCAAGGCTCCGGGCGTGCCCAAAGCGGTTGCCAGCTCTGCTGCTGCCGGCGCAGCACCATCGCGCGCAGCCTGCATGCCAACTTCGACGCCACGCCACAGCGCCCACACCAGACCGCCCAGCACACTCAGGAACAACAGCGTGGCAATGCCGATCAACAGATCCAGGGCAAAGCCGAGCAGCGGCGAACCAGATTTGGAGAGGGCAGGGGAAGAAGGGGAGAGCGGTACGTCGGGAAGAGTGGACATCGCGGACCTTGCAGTGGCTCGATGAAAAGTGGGCGCCGTTGCCGGCGCCCACACTGACGGTTGCGCTGGATCAGATATCCAGGTTGGTTACCTTCAGCGCATTGCTCTCGATGAAATCACGACGCGGTTCCACCACATCGCCCATCAAGGTGCTGAAGATCTGATCGGCTTCAACAGCGTCTTCGATGCGGACCTGCAATAGACGGCGCGTATCCGGGTTCACCGTGGTGTCCCACAGCTGCTCTGGGTTCATTTCACCCAGGCCCTTGAAGCGCTGGATCTGGCGTCCCTTCTTGGCCTCTTCCATCAACCAGGCCTGTGCCTGCGCGAAACCGGTGATCTCGGCAGACTTGTTACCGCGATTGATGGTGGCGCCTTCGCGTACCAGCCCATGCAGCAACTGCGATGCCACGTGCAGCTGACGCAGTTCGCCGGATTCAAATGCAGCCAGCGGCAGCACCTGGGTGTGTTCCTCACCCATGTGACGACGCGTGACCAGCACCGCAGCCGGACGCTGCTCATTCGGTTCCTGCAGGACCAGGCTGAAACGCGGCGTGCCCAGGCTGCCCTGGTTCAGGCGCTTGGCCAACGCTGCCAGGCCTTCGTTCTCGCCGGCGCTGCGCAGGTGCTCAAGATCCATCGGAGTGAAATCGACCAGCGTCTCCAGCAGGCTGCGGTCATAGCGGTGCGCGTTGCGGTTGATGGTTTCCTGCGCAGCTGCGTAGGTCATCAACAGCTTTTCCAGGGCCACGCCCTCGATCGGCGGTTCGCCAGCAGCCGGAATCAGCGCCGCGTTTTCCACTGCGTTATTGGCCAGATAAGCATCCAGCGCCGGGTCATCCTTCAGGTACAACTCGGTCTTGCCCTGCTTGATCTTGTACAGCGGCGGCAGGCCGATATACACAAAACCACGCTCGATCAGCTCCGGCATCTGCCGATAGAAGAACGTCAACAGCAGCGTACGGATGTGCGCACCGTCGACGTCGGCGTCGGTCATGATGATGATCTTGTGGTAACGCAGCTTGTCCGGGTTGTACTCATCGCGGCCGATGCCGGTGCCCAGTGCGGTGATCAGGGTACCGACCTGGTCGGAGGACAGCATGCGGTCGAAGCGGGCACGTTCCACGTTGAGGATCTTGCCGCGCAAGGGCAGCACCGCCTGGTTCTTGCGGTTGCGGCCCTGCTTGGCCGAGCCACCTGCCGAATCACCCTCGACGATGAACAGTTCGGACAGCGCAGGATCCTTTTCCTGACAGTCGGCCAGCTTGCCCGGCAGGCCAGCGATATCCAGTGCGCCCTTGCGGCGGGTCAGGTCGCGGGCCTTGCGCGCGGCTTCACGGGCACGCGCGGCATCGACGATCTTGCCAGCAATAGCCTTGGCTTCGTTCGGGTTTTCCTGCAGGAACTCTTCGAGCTTGGCGCCGAAGGTGCTTTCCACCGCCGGCTTGACGTCGGAGCTGACCAGCTTTTCCTTGGTCTGGCTGGAGAAGCTCGGGTCCGGTACCTTCACCGACAACACGGCGATCATGCCTTCACGCATATCGTCGCCGGTGAAGCTGATCTTGGCTTGCTTGGCGATGCCGCTCTGCTCGATGTAGTTGTTGAGCGTGCGGGTCAACGCGGCGCGGAAGCCGGCAAGGTGGGTACCGCCGTCCTTCTGCGGGATGTTGTTGGTGAAGCAGTACATCGTTTCCTGGTAGGAATCGGTCCACTGCAACGCAACCTCGACCACGATGCCATTGGCTTCGCCGGTTACCGCGATGACATTCGGGTGCAGCGGGGTCTTCACCTGCGCCAGGTGCTCCACGAAGCTCTTGATGCCACCTTCGTAGTGGTAATCGTCGCGACGGCCTTCGCCGCGCTCATCCACCAAGGTGATGTTGACGCCGGAATTCAGGAAGGACAGCTCGCGCAGACGACGGGCCAGAATCTCGTAGTGGAATTCGACGTTACCGTGGAATGCCGTCACCGACGGCCAGAAGCGCAGCATGGTGCCGCGGCGATCACTGGTTTCCAGCTGCTTGAGCGGAGTAACCGCGGCGCCGTCGGCGTATTCCTGCTGGTAGTGGAAGCCACCCTGGAAGATATCCAGCAACAGCTTCTGCGATAGCGCATTGACCACGCTGACGCCGACGCCGTGCAAGCCACCAGAAACCTTGTAGCTGTTGTCGTCGAACTTGCCGCCTGCGTGCAGGACGGTCATCACCACTTCGGCAGCGGAGACTTCGCGATCGAGCTTCTGGCTCATCTGCGCATGCTTGCCGACCGGGATACCGCGGCCGTTGTCTGCCACCGACACCGAGCCATCGGCATGGATGGTGACCAGTACGTTGTCGGCATGACCGGCGAGGGCTTCGTCGATGGAGTTGTCGACAACCTCGAACACCATGTGGTGCAGGCCAGTGCCGTCATGGACGTCGCCGATGTACATACCGGGACGCTTGCGAACAGCCTCCAAGCCTTCCAATGCGGTGATGCTGTTAGCGTCGTAATTGCCGTTGTTGACCGGGGTGTTCTGTTCTTCGCTCATTGCGCTTGCCGTAGGCTCCGCAGGTCATGCGCCATTCCGTGGAACGGGCATGAGAGATAGGGGATGACGTTCCGATTATACCTGCCGGGGGAATTTCCGCCCTGAAGGCTCAACTCACGGCATTGATGGTGCCATGTTCCACGTGGAACACAGCCGCCGGACGCAGTTCTGCTTGCAGCGCAGCGGGTGTTTCGGTTGCGGTGATGAATATCTGCGCAGGCGTTGCCGCCAGATACTGCAGAACGCGGTGTTGGTGATTGCGGTCCAGCTCCGAACCCAGGTCATCCAGG
This sequence comes from Stenotrophomonas sp. PS02298, assembly GCF_029959445.1. Classification (GTDB taxonomy): domain Bacteria; phylum Pseudomonadota; class Gammaproteobacteria; order Xanthomonadales; family Xanthomonadaceae; genus Stenotrophomonas. The sequence goes on from NZ_JASCOR010000041.1 coordinate 22,402, forward strand.
GCGATTACCGGCCATTCGCCACGTTGGCTGGCGTAATCGTCGGCCTGCCCCAACAAGCAGGCCAGAGCGGTGAGCTTCGCTTGCCCACGCGATAGCGCGTCACGGCCAGGAATCTGCGTGAAACCAACGCTCCAGTCGGCCCGGTGCGGGCCAACCGAGGTATAGCCAGCGCTACGGTCGCGCTCGCGGGCCAACAACAGGGCATCGCCCAACGACATTTCGTGCCGGCGCCAGCCTGGCTGCAGTTCCAGGGTACTCATCTGCAGGCCTGGAGCCAGATCTGCAGCGATTGCGACCGCTCGATCCTGCAAACGCTCCAGGTAGTGTTGGCGACGAGAGGTAAGGGGAGCGCCAGCCTCGGCCAGCTCCCAATCCCAGGCATCCAGCTGTTTGCCAGGGGCGCCCATCTTCAACAGCGCATTCCGCTGCTTCAAGGCCCGCGTGTAGCGCCGCCAGAGGGGAAGAAAGTCAGGTTCCACGTGGAACAATCCCCAATCGATGAAGCGTCGACGGGGTTCACTGCCGCCGCTGACCAGCGCATGGCTGCCCGGTTCAAAGGTGACAACAGCCAGCGCAGCGCAGAGATTGCCCAGTTGCGCCACGTCTTCGCCGTCCAAGCGGCCTTTCCAGACCTGTCCGCTGTGCCGCAACCCTGCCCGACGCGTTGAGACGCCGAGTTCTGCGTCGCTACGCTCCTGCCACTCGACAAAAACATCCAGATTCTCAGCGCCTTTCTGCACCAGTCCGTCCCGGACCCGGCCTCGGAAGCTGCGGCCATAGGCCATCAGGTGCAGGGCCTCGAGCACGCTGGTCTTGCCCGCGCCATTGGCGCCGGTAATCAGGTTGATTCCAGGACGGGGAGCCAGTTCCACTGAATCGAACCGACGCACGCGGTTCAAGGCAACACGGACGATATGCATTGACGCTCGAAAGAAAGCACGACGCCAGCACGGGGGCCGTGGCTGGCCATGCGCAGCTTAAAGCATCCACCAAGTTCGAGCAGCCCGGTTAGCGAATCTGCGCGATCGCTGCTCCAACATCGATAGGTGCCACGTGGAACATCACCGGATTTCTTCAAATCTGAGTAGTGCTCTGGGCACCAGCTCTGCAGATTTCACGAAAACACGGTCTGTTTTTTGGCATGTATAGGTTCGGGCACAAACCCTGTGTATAAGTGGGGCAATCTGTGGATAAGATTGGCCTTATAAGCCCACCTCGACCTTATCCACAGATATCCACAGGCTTGAAGCCCTGTTTTACAGGGGGTTTCAAGGCCAATAAGGCAATGTAAAACAAGCACTTAAGGTAGTTTTACATAAAATCTGCTCCTACCATCACCACCAAGCTTTTGATTTATTCTCAGATTTAAAGCATAGAGCTGAGAAAACAGGCAGCCAGGAGGAGCTAAAAACCAGAGCTGTGAATCGTTGAATTCTGGCCACTGGGATCAAGCTGCTGGTTTCAGATTTCAAGAAATTCGAGGCTGAGCTGAGGCGGTAGCCACCTCCGCCTCGATAACTCTTGGAGCCAGCTCCGGAATGGGGGCTGATTTTTTGAATTCTGAGAAACCGGGCAGGGTCCAAGCTCCCGGATTTAATGGATTTGGCCGCTTGCCTGGCTCTTCCGATCGGACATGACGCTCGGAAACACGGAGAACCTCGAACCGCTGATCTTTGATCTCGTTAGACAACACGAAGGATCAGCGGAACCGTCTCGGGCATGGACGTTGGTGCAGCCGGGCAGGGAGGAGGTTCTGTAGGTCAAAGCCTTCCGGTAAGCGCTGATGCGATCGGACCAGACAGGAAATCCGGTGCAGGAATCTCGATGTGCTTCGAAGGCAATGGCGAGGCCGATCGGCATGAACTGGAACCAGGTCTCTGGGCTCCACTGTCGAATGGTTGCTGACCCTGGTAGCTGGAGGAAACGTCGGGATTCATATTGGCCAGAGATCTGGCGGCTCTTTGCTCCTCCACCTCGGGAAGCAGGCGGCTAGGGATGCCAAGCATCCAGAAATCAGCAAATTTCGGGGTTTCATCCTGGCTGTTCCACGTGGAACCTCAGCCAGAACCAAAATCCACAAAAAAGCCCGGCATTGAGCCGGGCTTCTTCGTGTTCCACGTGGAACCGGCAGGTCAGAGACGCAGCGGCATCACCACGTGACGCGACTTCTCGCTGCTGGCCTCACGCACCAGTGCCGACGAGTTGGAATCACGCAGCTGGATGACAACGTGCTCGTCGCGCAGTGCCGACAGGGCATCGAGCAGGTAGTTCACGTTGAAGCCGATGGCCAGATCGCTGACCACGGTATCGGCTTCGATTTCTTCCTGTGCTTCTTCCTGCTCCGGGTTGTGCGCGCTGATCTTCAGCTGGCCCGGGGTCACTTCGACGCGAACGCCGCGGTACTTCTCGTTGGAGAGAATTGCCGCACGTTGCAGCGAAGCACGCAGGGTTTCGCGCTCAACCTTTACTTCGCGGTCAGCGCCGATCGGAATCACTGCTTCGTAATCCGGAAAACGGCCGTCGATCAGCTTCGAGGTGAAGGTGACATCGTCGCGCTTCATGCGCACGTGGCTGCGGCCGACTTCCAGCTCGACCTCACGCTCGCCACCTTCCAGCAGACGCTGCAATTCGGTCACGCCCTTGCGCGGCACGATGATCTGACGCTTGGCACCGTTATCGTTTTCCAGCGCGGTTTCGCACAGCGCCAGGCGGTGGCCGTCGGTTGCAACGCAGCGCAAGATGCTGTCGCGCAGGTCGAACAGCAGGCCGTTGAGGTAATAGCGCACGTCCTGCTGCGCCATTGCGAACGCAGTGCGCTCGATCAGTTCCTTCAACGCTGCTTCCGGCACGACGACGCGCTCGGTCGCTTCAACTTCGTCGACTGACGGGAAGTCGTTCGCCGGCAGGGTCGCGAGAGTGAAACGGCTGCGTCCGGCCTGGACGGTGATCTTGTCGCCGGTCTGCGAAACCGTAATGCGGCTGCCATCAGGCAGGGCGCGGATGATTTCGAACAACTTGCGCGCCGGGATCGTGGTTTCGCCGTCCTGTGCATCCTCGACCGCGATGCGGGAGACCATTTCGACTTCCAGGTCGGTGCCGGTCAGCGAAAGCTGGCCGCCTTGAACCTGGACGAGGAAATTGGCCAGAACCGGCAGGGTCTGGCGGCGTTCAACCACGTTGACGACCTGGGCCAACGGCTTGAGAAAGGCTTCGCGCTGCAGTGTGAAACGCATGTGGTTTCGTGCCCCTATGCTTTTAAAAGATGTGGATTAAATCAAAAGCTTGGTGGTGCTGGTAGAGCCAGATTTGGCTTAAAACACACCTAAGTGTTTGTTTTTAAATGTTTTATTGAAGCTGAAACCCATGTATTACTGACGCTGAGCTGGTGGGGGAACCTGTGGATAATTTTGCCGCGGATTTGCCGACCAATTTTATCCACAACTTCTCCAAAACCTGCCCCCGAATCATGCACCGTTTTGTGCGATGACGCCGCAGTGGCGTCGGTGCATCATTCGCTCCACTTCCGGCCCAGACCTCGCTGCCCCAATGGTTTTCCCACCTGTTTCATCGATGAGTGTTCCAACAGGGCAGCGCAGGGGCTTACTCGCTGAGCTTGCGGATCAGCTTTTCCCAGTCCTCGCGCAGCTTGCCGTCGGTTTCCATCAACGTGCGGATCTGGCGGCAGGCGTGCAGCACGGTGGTGTGGTCGCGGCCGGCAAACGCATCGCCGATTTCCGGCAGGCTGTGTTCGGTCAGTTCCTTGGTCAGCGCCATGGCGACCTGGCGCGGACGGGCCAGGGAACGGGTGCGCCGCTTTGACAGCAGATCCTTGATCTGCAGGCCGTAGTAGTCGGCAACCGTTTTCTGGATATTGGGGATGCTGATGGCTTGTTGCTGGGCACGCAGCAGATCGCGCAGGGTTTCCTGGGCAAACTCGGTGGTGATCGCGCGGCCGGTGAAATTGGCGCGGGCAGTCAGCGTATTGAGCGCACCTTCCAGATCGCGCACGTTGGAGCGCATCTTCTTGGCGATCAGGAACGCCACGTCGTCCGGAATCTCGGCGCCGCGTTCGCGGGCCTTGGCCAGCACGATGGCAGCACGGGTTTCAAAGTCCGGCGGCTCGATGGCCACCGACAAACCCCAGGCCAGACGTGATTTCAGGCGGGCTTCCAGGCCTTCCACTTCGCGCGGGTAGCGGTCGCAGGTCAGGATGATCTGCTGCTTTCCGTCAAACAAGGCATTGAAGGTGTGGAAAAACTCTTCCTGGGTACGATCTTTGCCGGCGAAGAACTGGATGTCATCGATCAGCAGCGCATCGACCTGCTGGAACTGACGCTTGAACTGGTCCATGGACTTTTCCTGCAGCGCACGGATCATCGCACTGAAGAACTGTTCCGAACGCAGATAGAGCACTTTTGCCGCCGGATTGGCCTGGCGCATGGCATTGCCAGCGGCCAGCATCAGGTGGGTCTTACCCAGACCGGTGCCGCCGTACAGCAGCAAGGGGTTATGCGCACGATCGCCCGGCTTCTGCGCCGCCTGGAATGCCGCGGCCAAACCGAGCTGGTTGCTGCGGCCTTCGACGAAATTGGTGAAGGTGTAGTGGGCGTCAAGGTTGCCGTTGAACGGCACCACCGGCGCAGCCGGCACGGAAGTGGCACTCGGGGCGACCAGCGGGGCCGGTTCCGGCGCCCGCGGACGCGAGCCGATTTCCAGGATCACTTCACCGAAACCGGCGAAATGGGTCAGCAATTCGCCGATGCGCGGCAGGTAGCGTTCGCGCACCTGGTCGACGATAAAGGCATTGGGCGCGTACAGCACAAGGCTGTCAGCGCGTTGGTCGGCCTGCAGCGGCTTCAACCAGGTGTGGACATCTTCGGGCGGAAATTCCGCCTCCAGACGTTCGAGACAACGTGTCCAGGCATCCATCAGCAATAGTCGTCAAAGGCTTGCCAGCCGGGCGCAGAAAGCCGCCGGGCCACAGGCCGGAAGGGGGAAAGTGGATGGCCCAGACTACCACCGCAGGCCCGATGCGGGAATGCTTGTCCCGGTTTTATTCACAGGCTCATCCACAAGATGTACACCGGGCTGTGGATAGCTTTGTCAAGCGAGACTTGACGTGACCCCGGTAGGGTCTATAGAATTTCCGGTTCTTTCCGTCCACTTCATACAGGTGCCCCAATGGCCACCAAGCGCACGTTCCAGCCCAGCAACCTCAAGCGCAAGCGCGATCACGGTTTCCGTGCTCGTATGAAGACCGCCGACGGCCGCAAGATCCTGTCGCGTCGCCGCGCCAAGGGCCGCAAAGTCCTCAGCGCTTGATTGCGTTGCCGCGTGAAGCGGCAATCGCAACACCGATCGTGATCAGTACTTGCCCGCGCAAGCGATTCCCTCGCTCTGCGCGGGTTCGTACGCGTGCCGAATATACAACGGTCTTCAACGGCGCCCGCCGTGTATCCGAACCCTTGATGACACTCCACTGGTTGAAAGGGGATTCCCCTGCTCGACTCGGCTTGGCTGTGTCACGCAAGGTGGATACGCGTGCGGTCGGTCGTAACCGTATCAAGCGTGTGTTGCGGGATGCAACACGCCATCTACGGTCGTGCCTGAGCGGTGGCGATTACGTCATCGTTGCCCGATCCGCGGCCAAGACCGCCAGTAATCAACAGATCCGTGAGGCGTTCGAGCGCCTGCTGCGCCGTGCCGGCGCATTGCCCGTTGTGGCTGCGGGCGGCACAATGCCGCCGCACGAGGGCGCACCCGCCCCTCTTCCTTTGAACGTACCGGACACTTCCTCCGGTCGAGCCGAGCCTGCCTGCTGATGAACCAGACCCGTGTATTCCTGATTTTTGCCTGGCTGATGGTAGCCGTGCTGCTGTGGATGGAATGGGGTCGCGAAAAGGCCGCACCGGATCCGGCGACTGTGGCCACCACCCAGCCGGCCGTGCCGGGTGCCAATGACGTCGATCTGCATGCACCGGCCACCGCCGACGTACCGCAGGCCACCGTGCCGGGCCAGCCTCCTGTCGCCGCCGCATCTGCAGGCATGGAAGCCGCCACCAGCGCCCAGCGCGTGACCGTCACCACCGACGTACTGAAGCTGGTGCTCGACGGCCGCAGCGTGCTCGACGCTGATCTGCTGCACTTCCCGCAGACCAAGGCCGCCGGCAGCCCGCCGGTACAGCTGCTGACCGAAGACAAGGCGCATCCTTACAGTGCCACCGCCGGTTGGGCCAGCCAGAACAACTCGCCGGTGCCCGGCGCCAACGGCTTCCAGCCGGTGCAGGGTGTCACCACCGTCGCCCTGGCTGACGGCCAGAGCGAAGTGCAGGTACCGTTCGTGTGGAATGGCCCGAACGGCGTCAGCATCCACCGCACCTACACCTTCAAGCGTGGCGATTACGCCATCAGCGTGAAGGACGAAGTGGTCAATACCGGCACTGCGCCGTGGCAGGGCTATGTGTTCCGCAAGCTGGACCGCGTGCCGCCGGTGATCACCAAGGGCATGACCAACCCGGACTCCTTCAGCTTCAACGGCGCCACCTGGTTCAGCCCGGCTGATGGCTACCAGCGTCGGGCGTTCAAGGATTACCTGGAAGACGGCACCATCAACCAGACCATCAGTGGTGGTTGGGTGGCGATGCTGCAGCACCATTTCTTCACCGCCTGGATTCCGCAGGCTGACCAGTCCGCGCTGTACCTGCTGTCGCAGAACGGTCCGCGCAACGTGATCGAAACCCGCGGCCCCGGCTTCACCGTGGCACCGGGCCAGAAGGTCAGCACCGAGGCGCGCCTGTGGGTGGGCCCGAAGCTGGTCAACCAGATCGCCAAGGAAGACGTGAAGGGCCTGGACCGCGTGGTCGATTACAGCCGCTTCTCGATCATGGCCATCATCGGCCAGGGCTTGTTCTGGGTGATGAACCAGGTGCACAAGCTGGTCGGCAACTGGGGCTGGGCCATCATCGGTCTGGTGATCCTGTTGAAGATGGCGCTGTTCCCGCTGGCCAATGCGCAGTTCAAGTCGCAGGCCAAGATGCGCAAGTTCCAGCCGCGCATCGCGCAGCTGAAGGAGCGCTACGGCGACGACAAGCAGAAGTTCCAGACTGCAATGATGGAGCTGTACAAGAAGGAGAAGATCAATCCGCTGGGTGGCTGCTTGCCGCTGCTGATCCAGATGCCGATCTTCTTCGCCCTGTACTGGGTGCTGGTGGAGTCGGTGGAACTGCGTCAGGCACCGTGGCTGGGCTGGATCCAGGATCTGACCGCGCGTGACCCGTACTTCATCCTGCCGATCATCAACATCGCGGTGATGTGGTTCACCCAGAAGCTGACCCCGGCTGTGGGCATGGACCCGATGCAGCAGAAGATGATGCAGTTCATGCCGCTGGTATTCGGCGTGATGATGGCCTTCATGCCGTCCGGCCTGGTCCTGTACTGGGTGGTCAACGGCGGCCTGAGCCTGCTGCAGCAGTGGTGGATGATCAAGAAGCACGGCGAAGACGCGCCGAGCAAGGTGATCGAAGCCAAGTAAGCCAAAGCCCGCCGCAAGGCGGGCTTTTCGTATGTGGGGAGGCCGCGCCAAGACAGGCCGTTTGGTTGCCTGGCTGTTTGGCTGTTTGTGGGAGCGGCGTCAGCCGCGAAGCTGATACACCATCAGATCGCACAGCTTCCCAGTGTCCAAGCAAGACCAGCTTCGCGGCTGACGCC
>NZ_JASCOR010000042.1 GCF_029959445.1 Stenotrophomonas sp. PS02298
GAGCCATGCTCGGCAAGAGGCTTTACCGGGAACGCCCTTGCCGAGCATGGCTCGGCACTACAAGGACGCTTTATCGGCAAGGCCTCTGCCGAGCGCGGCTCGGCACTACAGTGATCCAGCTTTCTGCCGGGCATGGCTTGGCGCTGCGCTGCAAACATACGCGGCAGTAGGGATTGCGCCAGATCTGGTGCTGCGACTTGGTCGCAGTGGTGAGCTAGACTGTGGGCCCTGTCGTGGCCGCGAGGCCACCCTGAACGGAATTGTCATCCCGCATGAGTTGGCTCAGCAAGTTGATGCCGTCCGGCATCCGTACCGACAACACGCCCTCCAAAAAACGCAGCGTCCCCGAGGGGCTGTGGGAAAAATGCAGTAGCTGCGGCGCGGCCCTGTACCGCCCGGAGCTGGAAGAAAACCTGGAGGTCTGCCCGAAGTGCGGGCACCACATGGCCATCCGCGCGCGTGCGCGCCTGGCTTCGTTGTTTGACGCTGACAGCACCAGCGAGATCGCTGCCCGCCTCGGGCCGACCGACGTGCTCAAGTTCAAGGACCAGAAGAAATACGTCGAACGCATCAAGGCCAGCCAGAAGAACACCGGCGAGTACGACGCGCTGGTCGCCATGCGCGGCTTGCTGAAGGGCCGCCCGCTGGTGGCTTCCTCCTTCGATTTCGCCTTCATGGGCGGTTCGATGGGTTCGGTGGTCGGCGAGCGCTTCGCGCTGGCTGCAGAGACGGCGCTGGAAATCGGTTCCCCCTACGTGTGCTTCTCCGCCTCCGGTGGTGCCCGCATGCAGGAAGGCCTGTTCTCGCTGATGCAGATGGCCAAGACCTCGGCCGCGCTGGCCAAGCTGCGCGAAGCTGGCTTGCCCTACATCTCGGTGCTGACCCATCCCACCACCGGTGGTGTGTCGGCCTCGTTCGCGATGCTGGGCGATATCAACATCGCCGAGCCGCAGGCGCTGATCGGTTTTGCCGGTCCGCGCGTGATCGAGCAGACCGTGCGCGAAAAGCTGCCGGAAGGCTTCCAGCGCTCTGAGTTCCTGCTCGAGCATGGCGCCATCGACCAGATCTGTGACCGCCGCGAAATGCGTGACCGACTGGCCGAGCTGTTGGCCATGCTGGGTCGTCAACCGCAGCATGAGGAAGTGGCCGCCTGATGGGTACGCGCAAGTATTTTGGTACCGACGGCATCCGCGGCCGGGTCGGCAAGGGCGTCATTTCCGCTGATTTTGTGCTGCGGGTTGGCAATGCATTGGGGCGCGTGCTGGTTGCGCGCAGCGGCGGTGCACAGCCGACCGTGGTGATCGGCAAAGACACGCGCATCTCCGGCTATATGTTCGAATCGGCCTTGGAAGCGGGCCTGGTCGCTGCAGGTGCCAACGTGCAGCTGCTGGGGCCGATGCCGACCCCTGCGGTGGCCTTCCTGGCGCATACGCTGGGTGCAGATGCTGGCATCGTGATCAGTGCCTCGCACAACCCGCACTATGACAACGGCATCAAGTTCTTCTCGGCCGAAGGCGAGAAGCTCGATGACGCCACCGAACTGGCGCTGGAAGCAGCGATGGACCAGCCGTTCTCGACGGTCGAATCCGAACAGCTGGGGAAGGCCAATCGTGCCCGTGATGCAGTGGGCCGTTACATCGAGTTCTGCAAGGCCAGCGTGCCACGCAATTTCTACCTGCGCGGGCTGAAAGTCGTGCTCGATTGCGCCCACGGCGCTACCTATCACGTTGCGCCGTTGCTGTTCCGCGAGCTGGGTGCCGAGGTAACCGCGATCGGTGCCGAGCCCAATGGCGTCAATATCAACGATGGCGTCGGCTCGACCCATATCGACAATCTGGCCCGCAAGGTAGTCGAGGTTGGCGCGGATATCGGCATCGCCTTCGATGGCGATGGCGATCGCGTGCTGATGGTTGATCACACTGGCGCTGCCGTCGATGGCGATGGTTTGCTGTATGTGCTGGCCAAGGCCTGGCAGGCCAATGGACGCCTGAGTGGCCCGGTGGTGGGTACGCTGATGACCAATTACGGGTTGGAACAGGCGCTGGAGCGCCAGGGTATTCCGTTCGTACGCGCCAATGTCGGTGACCGTTATGTGCACAAGGCGCTGGTTGAGGGGAATGGCGTGCTGGGCGGCGAAGCCTCTGGCCATATCCTGTGCCTGGATCGTGCCACCACCGGTGACGCCATCGTCAGTGCGCTGCAGGTGCTGGAAGTGCTCGGCGATGCTGGCGTAAACCTGCACCAGGCATTGCACGGGCTGGTGATGGTGCCGCAGAAGACCATCAATGTGCGCCTGGAAAGTGGTGCGCGCGAAGTCGTTGCCAGCGCGCCAGTACAGGCTGCGCTGGCGGCCGCGCAGGCCGCGGTGGCTGGGCGGGGCAGGGCATTCCTGCGGCCGTCGGGTACCGAGCCGGTGGTTCGGGTCACGGTCGAGGCCGATGAGGCCGGGCTGATGGCCGCGACGCTTGAGGCGCTGGCTGATGCGGTTCGTTCGGCTACCGCACAGGTTTGAGCTGGATCATGGTGGTGCTGCCGGGACGTCGGTTTCAATGGCCGGCGTCCCGTTCCCTTCTTTGGAGTTTTGTATGAGTTCCCGTATTCCCACCCTCGACATCACCCGTTTCGATACCGACCGTGAGGCCTTCGTGGCTGAACTGGGCGCTGCGTATCGTCAGTGGGGTTTTGCGGGTATTCGCAACCACGGCATCCCGCAGGCAGAGATCGACGCCGCGTATGACGTGTTCAAGGCATTCTTCGCGCTGCCTGAAGATGTGAAGAAGCAGTACCACATCGCCGGCGGCGGCGGTGCGCGTGGCTATACCCAATTCGGCGTGGAAACCGCCAAGGGCTCCAAGCATTTCGACCTGAAGGAGTTCTGGCATATCGGTCGCGAGATCGCCGATGACTCCAAGTACCGGGAGGTGATGCCGCCGAACCTGTGGCCGAGCGAAGTTCCCGGTTTCAAGGAGCATGGGTACGGCCTGTACCAGAAGCTGGACCAGCTGGGTTCGCGCGTGCTGTCGGCCCTGGCCCTGCACATCGGCCTGCCCGAGACCTTCTTTGCCGACAAGACCAACAACGGCAACTCGATCCTGCGCCCGATCCACTATCCGCCGATCACCACCGATGACATCCCCAACGTGCGCGCTGGCGCACATGGCGACATCAACTTCATCACCTTGCTGGTTGGTGCCAGTGCGGCCGGTCTGGAAGTGCAGTCGCATGAGGGTGAGTGGGTGCCGTTCACCTCCGACGCCGACACCATCGTGGTCAACATCGGCGACATGCTGCAGCGCCTGACCAACCATGTTTACCCGTCCACCATCCACCGCGTGGTCAATCCCCCGGGTGAGCTGGCACGCAAGCCGCGCTATTCGGTGCCGTTTTTCCTGCACCCGAACCCGGACTTCCTGATCGATGTGCTGCCTTCGTGCATCACCGCGGAGAATCCGAGCCGCTATCCGGAGGCGATCACCGCCCATGGCTTCCTGGAAGAGCGCCTGCGCGAAATCAAGCTGAAGTAAGCCGGCGCTGGTTTCGCCAGCTGTCCTATCGCGCCGCCGCGGCCCTGGCCCGGCGGCGTTTTTGCGTCTTGTCTTCCGTTGTCCGCAGGTTGTCCTGCCGATGTCCGCATATCGGCTATCCTTTGCCGATACTTTTTACCGGGGAGTTATGCCTGAATGCGCCAAAAAATCGTTGCTGGTAACTGGAAGCTGCATGGCAGCCGGCAATTCGCCACCGATCTGGTCGGACAGGTGGCTGCGGGCCTGCCGCTGCCAGGTGTAAGCCTCGTGATCCTGCCGCCGTTGCCCTACCTGGGGGATCTTGTCGAGGATTTCGAGGAGACGGAGCTGGCTTTTGGCTCGCAGGATGTCAGTAGCAACGAAAAGGGCGCCTACACAGGTGAGGTTTCGGCCAGCATGCTGGTGGACGTCGGCGCCACCCACGGCTTGGTCGGCCACTCCGAGCGCCGCCAGTACCACAACGAAAGCAGCGAGCTGGTTGCACGCAAGTTCGTTGCCGCGATCAATGCGGGCCTTATCCCAGTCTTATGCGTGGGTGAGACGCTGGAGCAGCGTGAGGCCGCGCAGACCGAGGCGGTGATTGCCTCGCAGCTGGCGCCGGTACTGGATCTGGCCGGGGTGCAGGCCTTCGCCAAGGCGGTGGTGGCGTATGAGCCGATCTGGGCAATTGGCACCGGTCGTACCGCCACGCCGGAGCAGGCGCAGGCCGTGCATGCGTTCATTCGTGGCGTAGTCGCCGAGCGCGATGCTAGAATTGCCGATTCGTTGTCGATCCTTTATGGCGGCAGCGTCAAGCCCGACAACGCAGCAGAGCTGTTTTCACAGCCTGACGTCGATGGCGGGCTGGTAGGTGGCGCTTCGCTGGTGGCGGCTGATTTTCTGGCCATCGCGAGGGCGGCTGCCAGTCGCTAACGGGTAATTGTCCGGGACGGATTTCAAAAATGCTGATGTTGATCCTCAATGTGGTCTATGTGCTGGTGGCGCTCGCGATGATCGCGCTGATCCTGATGCAGCGTGGCTCTGGTGCTGCTGCTGGTTCGGGTTTTGGTGCCGGTGCATCGGGTACGGTGTTCGGCGCGCGTGGTGCGTCCAACTTCCTGTCCAAGAGCACCAAATGGCTGGCCGTGGTGTTTTTCGGCATCAGCTTGTTCATGGCGTGGTACGCCAGCCACGGTTCGCGTCCGTCGGACCAGGGCGTGGGCCTGATGGGTACGGTTGAGACGGCGGCCCCGGCTGCTGCGCCGGCGGTTCCTGCAGGTGAGTTGCAGGCCGTTCCGGCGGCTCCGGCTGCCGCAGCCGTGGGTGAAGTGCCCCAGGCAACGGCTCCGGCGGAAAATATTCCGGCCAAGAGCGAAGAAAAGCCCGCTGAACCCGCACAGAAAGACTGAAGACGGTTACAATACGCGGCGCACTGCGAAGCAGCTGCGCTGACGTAAGCCCAGGTGGCGGAATTGGTAGACGCACTACCTTGAGGTGGTAGCGACGAGAGTCGTAGGGGTTCGAGTCCCCTCTTGGGCACCATTGTTTTATGCGGGTACGCGGGTTGCAGCAGCTTCCCGTCGTGGCAAGTCCCGTTCATCCCCCATGCCTTGGCACCTGCAGGTGTCCCGGGCAGAGGCAAGAGAGAATCGCTGTGCTGGCCGAATATTTGCCGTCTCTGCTGTTTCTGATCGTCGCCACCGGCATTGGCGTTGCGCTGATGTTGATCGGTCGGTTCCTCGCTCCGCGTTCGCCGGACACCGAGAAACTCTCCGCCTACGAGTGTGGCTTCGAGGCGTTCGAGAACGCGCGCATGAAGTTCGACGTGCGCTACTACCTCATCGCCATCCAGTTCATCGTCTTTGACCTGGAAATCATCTTTATTGTGCCCTGGACCCAGGTGTTCATGGAGCTCGGCGCCCGTTCGCTGGTCACCATGGGCTTGTTCGTGGGCATGCTGTTCCTCGGCTTTATCTACGTGTGGAAGAAGGGAGCGCTGGAATGGGAGTGATCCAAACTCTCGACGGCCTGATGAACAACCCCGTCCCGGAAGGGCGGGTTGATGACATTCTGCGGCCTGAAGGCGATAACCCCCTGCTCGAGAAGGGCTATGTGACCACCAGCGTTGACGCGCTGTTGAACTGGGCACGTACCGGCTCGATGTGGCCCATGACCTTCGGTCTGGCCTGCTGCGCGGTGGAAATGATGCACGCGGGTGCGGCGCGTCTGGACCTTGATCGTTATGGCGTGGTGTTCCGTCCCTCGCCGCGTCAGTCCGACGTGATGATCGTCGCCGGCACCCTGGTCAATAAGATGGCCCCGGCGCTGCGCAAGGTCTACGACCAGATGCCGGACCCGAAGTGGGTCATCTCGATGGGTAGCTGCGCCAACGGCGGCGGTTATTACCATTATTCCTATGCAGTGGTGCGCGGTTGCGATCGTGTGGTGCCGGTGGACGTCTACGTCCCGGGCTGCCCGCCGACGGCCGAGGCGCTGGTGTACGGCATTTTGCAGCTGCAGAAGAAGATCTGGCGTACCCAGACCATCGCACGCTGACCCCCTTTCAAATCAAGAGCACGCCAGCCCCCATGGCCCAGCAAGCACCTTCTCTCATCGATAAACTTCGCGCCCGTTTTGCCGGTGCGCAGGTTGTGGTGGTCGAACCGCGCGGCGAAGTAACGCTGGAAGTGGCTGTTGCCGATTGGCACGCAACCGCTCTGGCGCTGCGTGATGAACTCGGCTTCGAGCACGCCACCGACCTGTGCGGCGTCGATTACCTCGGTTACGGCAGCGACGAGTGGGATACCTCGGACGTTTCCTCGCACGGCTTCAGTCGTGGCGTGGAAGGCAGTGGCGCAGGTCGTTTCGCCTGGGGTGAGTTCCCCAGCCACGAAACCGCCGAAGGCGCGCAGCCGGACGCACTGCCGAAGCAGCGTTTCGCGGTGGTCTGCCAGTTGCGCTCCTACCAGCACAATCAGTTGCTGCGCATCCGTTGCTACGCACCCAGCGAATCGCTGCCGGTGGTGGCCTCGCTGACCGATATCTATCCGGGCCTGAACTGGTTCGAGCGCGAAGCGTTCGATCTGTATGGCGTGATCTTCGAAGGTCACCCGGACCTGCGTCGCATCCTGACCGACTACGGTTTCGTGGGCCATCCTTTCCGCAAGGATTTCCCGCTGATCGGCAACGTCGAAGTGCGTTACGACGAAGAAAAGAAGCGTGTGGTCTACGAGCCGGTGACTTCGGTCGAGCCGCGCGTAGGCGTGCCGCGTGTTATCCGCGACGATGCCCGTTTCCAGACTGCTGAAGGCGAGCGCGCGCAGACGGAGGCAAGCAAGTGAGTGCGGACGTAAAGAAGGAATTCCACCAGGCTTCGCAGGCCTTTGCGAGCAATCCTGCCGAAGCCAAGCAGGAAATCCGCAACTACACCATGAACTTCGGCCCGCAGCATCCGGCCGCGCATGGTGTGCTGCGCCTGATCCTGGAAATGGACGGCGAGACCATCATGCGCGCCGATCCGCATATCGGCCTGCTGCACCGCGCGACCGAGAAGCTGGCCGAGTCCAAGCCGTTCAACCAGTCGATCGGTTACATGGATCGCCTGGATTACTGCTCGATGATGTGCAACGAGCACGCCTATGTCCGCGCCATCGAAACCCTGGTGGGTATCGAGGTGCCGGAGCGTGCGCAGTACATCCGCACCATGTTCGACGAAGTCACCCGCATCCTGAACCACTTGATGTGGCTGGGCTCCAACGCGCTCGATCTGGGCGCGATGGCGGTGATGCTGTATGCCTTCCGTGAGCGTGAAGAGCTGATGGACTGCTACGAAGCAGTCTCCGGTGCGCGCATGCACGCGGCGTACTACCGTCCGGGTGGCGTGTACCGCGACCTGCCGGACACCATGCCGAAGTACAAGGAATCGCGTTGGCACAAGGGCAATGCGCTGAAGCGCCTGAATGCTTCGCGCGAAGGCTCGCTGCTCGACTTCCTGGAGAACTTCACCAAGGAGTTCCCGGGTCGCGTTGACGAGTACGAAACCCTGCTGACCGACAACCGTATCTGGAAACAGCGTACCGTCGGCATTGGCGTGATCACCCCGGAACATGCGCTGGCCTGGGGCATGACCGGCGTGATGCTGCGTGGTTCGGGTATTGCCTGGGATCTGCGCAAGAAACAGCCGTACGCCAAGTACGACGCGGTCGATTTCGACCTGCCGTTGGGCACCAAGGGCGACTGCTACGACCGTTACCTGGTGCGTATTGCCGAGATGCGCGAATCCAACCGCATCATCAAGCAGTGCGTGGCTTGGCTGAAGGCCAACCCGGGCCCGGTGATGGTCAAGAACTTCAAGGTCGCCCCGCCGGCTCGCGCCGAGATGAAGGACGACATGGAAGCGCTGATCCATCACTTCAAGCTGTTCAGTGAAGGCTACTGCGTGCCGGCCGGTGAAACCTATGCGGCGGTTGAAGCGCCCAAGGGTGAGTTCGGTTGCTACCTGGTCTCCGACGGTGCCAACAAGCCGTTCCGCGCCCACCTGCGCGCGCCGGGCTTCGCCCACCTTTCGTCGATCGATTCGGTCGTGCGCGGCCACATGCTGGCCGACGTGGTGGCAATGATCGGCACCTACGACCTCGTGTTCGGTGAGGTTGACCGGTAATGCCGGCGGATCAGACATCGTCCGTTGCCTGCGCGGTCCTGCCGCCGCAGGCAACGGTTTTTCAGCTTTTGGTATTCGTTGAGGTCGGCCTATGAAGGCGACGGGTAATTTCGAGGCGGCGCGCAACGTCGACCCGATGGTGGTGTTGAGCGACAAGACGCGCGCTCACATCGATCACTGGCTGTCCAAGTTCCCGCCGGACCGCAAGCGTTCGGCGGTGCTGCAGGGCCTGCATGCCGCACAGGAGCAGAACCAGGGCTGGCTGAGCGACGAGCTGATCGCCGGCGTGGCCAAGTACCTGGACCTGCCGTTCGTGTGGGCGTACGAAGTTGCAACCTTCTACTCGATGTTCGAGACCGAGAAGGTTGGCCGCAACAACGTCGCCATCTGCACCAACGTCAGCTGCTGGCTCAATGGCGCCGACGACATCGTCCGCCATTGCGAGAAGAAGCTGGGCATCAAGCACGGTGAATCGACTGCAGACGGCCGCGTCTACCTCAAGAAAGAGGAAGAGTGCCTGGCTGGCTGCGCCGGTGCGCCGATGATGGTCATCAACGGCCATTACCACGAGCGCCTGACGCTGGACCAGGTCGACGCGCTGCTGGACGGGCTGGAGTAAGGCATGGCACACCACGAATCCAAGGGCCCGGTCGGACCGGCGCCGCTTCCGCACAACGTGGTCTACACCACGCTGCATTACGACACCCCGTGGTCGTACGAAAGCTATCTGAAGACCGGTGGCTACGCCGCGCTGCGCAAGATCCTCGAAGAGAAGATCCCGCCGGCCGACGTCATCGAGATGGTGAAGCAGTCCGGCCTGCGTGGCCGTGGCGGTGCAGGCTTCCCGACCGGCCTGAAGTGGTCCTTCATGCCCAAGGGTGATGTGCAGAAGTACATCCTCTGCAACTCGGATGAATCCGAGCCGGGCACCTGCAAGGACCGCGACATCCTGCGTTACAACCCGCATTCGGTCGTGGAAGGCATGGCGATCGCCTGCTACGCCACCGGCTCGACCGCGGCATACAACTACCTGCGCGGTGAGTTCCACCACGAGCCGTTCGAGCACTTCGAGCAGGCCCTGGCCGATGCCTACAAGCACGGCTGGCTGGGCAAGAACGTGCTGGGCAGCGGTTGCGACATCGATATCTATGGCGCACTCGGCGCTGGCGCCTACATCTGCGGCGAAGAAACCGCACTGATGGAGTCGCTGGAAGGCAAGAAGGGCCAGCCGCGTTACAAGCCGCCGTTCCCGGCCAACTTCGGCCTGTACGGCAAGCCGACGACGATCAACAACACCGAGACCTATGCCTCGGTGCCGGCGATCATCCGTAACGGCGCAGAGTGGTTCAAGAACCTGAGCCTGACCAACAACGGTGGCCCGAAGTGCTTCTCGGTCTCCGGCTGCGTGACCAAGGGCGGCAACTTCGAAGTTCCGTTGGGCACCACGTTCGACGACCTGCTGGCGATGGCCGGTGGCCTGCGTCCGGGCCGCAAGCTGAAGGGCGCAATCCCGGGCGGCGTGTCGATGCCGGTGCTGACCGCCGAGCAGCTCAACGGGCTGGCGATGGACTACGACACCATCCGTGCACTGGGCTCGGGCCTGGGTTCCGGTGCCATCGTGGTGCTGGATGACAGCGTCTGCTGCGTCAAGTTCGCCTGCCGCATCAGCCAGTTCTTCCACAAGGAATCCTGTGGCCAGTGCACCCCGTGCCGTGAAGGCACCGGCTGGATGCACCGCGTGCTGGAGCGCATCGTCGCCGGCCAGGCCACGATGGAAGACCTGCATCAGCTGAAGACGGTTGCCGGCCAGATCGAAGGCCACACCATCTGTGCGTTCGGTGAGGCGGCAGCGTGGCCGATTCAAGGCTTCCTGCGCCAGTTCTGGAACGAATTCGAGTACTACATCGTCAACGGTCATTCGATGGTTGACGGCAAGAAGGTGGAGACTGCTGCCGCATGAGCGCGCAACCGGTAAATCCCAATGTACCGCCGGATCACGTGACCATCGATATCGATGGTCAGTCCCTGGTCGTACCCAAGGGTTCGATGATCATCCAGGCCGCCGACAAGGCTGGCATCCCGATTCCGCGCTTCTGCTACCACGAGAAGCTGCCGATCGCCGCAAACTGCCGCATGTGCCTGGTCGACGTTGAAAAGTCGCCCAAGCCGTCGCCGGCCTGCGCAACCCCGGTCATGGATGGCATGAAGATCCAGACCCGCAACGAAAAGGCGCTCAAGTACCAGCGCTCGGTGATGGAGTTCCTGCTCATCAACCACCCGCTGGACTGCCCGATCTGCGATCAGGGCGGCGAGTGCGAGCTGCAGGACGTGTCGCTGGGCTACGGCCGTTCGGTCAGCCGCTTCAACGAGCGCAAGCGCGTCGTGGTCGACGAGGACATGGGGCCGCTGGTCGCCACCGAGATGACCCGCTGCATCCAGTGCACCCGTTGCGTGCGCTTCACCGCTGAAGTCGCTGGCACCTACGAGCTGGGTGGCATGTCGCGTGGTGAGAACCTGCAGATCGGTACCTACGACGGCAAGCCGTTGACCACCGAGCTGTCCGGCAATGTCATCGACGTATGCCCGGTCGGCGCGCTGACCAACAAGGTGTTCCAGTTCAAGGCGCGTCCGTGGGAACTGACCGCACGCGAGTCGCTGGGTTACCACGACGCGATGGGCTCGAACCTGTTCCTGCACACCCGTCGCGGCGAAGTGCTGCGTGCGGTGCCGCGTGACAACGAGCTGGTCAACGAGTGCTGGCTGTCCGATCGCGATCGTTATTCGCACCAGGGCCTGTATGCGGCCGACCGCGCGGTCAAGCCGCTGCAGAAGGTCAATGGCGAGTGGAAGGAAGTGAGCTGGGCCGAAGGTCTGGCCGCTGCCCGCGAAATCTTCGAAGCCAACCGTGGCGACGAGCTCGGCGTGCTGGTGCACCCGGCAACCTCGAACGAGGAGGGTGCACTGCTGGCCCGCCTGGCCGCTGGCCTGGGTTCGAACAACATCGACCATCGCATCAACAACCGCGACTTCTCCGATGCGCCGGTTGCCGAAACGTTCGGCATGTCGCTTGCCGACATCGAGCACGCGGATCAGATCGTGGTGCTGGGTAGCAACATCCGCCATGAACTGCCGCTGCTGCACGCTCGCCTGCGCAAGGCGCAGACCACCAACGGCGCCAAGATCCATTCGATCAACTCGGTTGATTTCGACTTCGCGTTCAAGCTGGCTGGCAAGCACATCGTTGCACCGTCGCGCTTCGTCGAAACGCTGGGCAACGCGCAGTTGGTCGACGCGGTGAAGGGCGGCAACAACACCGTCATCATCGTCGGTGCCATTGCCGAGAATCACCCGCAGGCTGCCAACATCCGTGCCGCTGCCAGTGCGTTTGCCGCTGCCACCGGCGCCAAGCTGTGCCGTATCCCGCAGGGTGCGAATGCCGTGGGCCTGGCCCATGCTGGCGTGCTGCCGGCCGGCAAGGACGTCAATGCAATGCTGGCGCAGCCGCGCAAGGCCTATGCCCTGTACGGCATCGAGCCAGGCCTGGACTTCGCCGATACCGCCGCTGCCCGCAAGGCGCTGGCCGGTGCCAAGGTTGTGGCCTTCAGCCATTTCGCCTGCACCTCGACCCGCGATGTGGCCGATGTGATCCTGCCGATTGGCGCGCTGCCGGAAATCGACGCAACGCTGACCAATCTGGACGGCCGCAACCAGATCGCCCGTGCTGGCGGCAAGCTGCAGGGCGAGGCCCGCGAGGGCTGGCGCGTGCTGCGTGCGCTGGGTGGTGACATGCAGTTGGCCGGTTTCGGTTTCACCGATCTGGCAGGCCTGCGTGCCGGCCTGCAGCCGGTCACGGTCAAGGTTGCCGCTTCGGCGCAGCCGCAGCTGGCAGGCGAGGGCTTCGAAGTGGCTTCGACCCCTGCGATCTACCGTACCGATGCCGTCGTGCGTCGTGCGCAGGCGCTGCAGTCGCATCCGCTCAACAATGATCCGCGCATCGTGCTCAACGCCGATGACGCTGCACGTCTGCAGCTGAGCGAAGGCCAGATGGCCAAGGTCGGTACCGACGCTGGTCGCGCCACGCTGTCGGTTGTGGTCGACGCCCGCGTTGCTGCCGGTACGGTGTGGATTGAATCGGGCCACGGCGCAACCGCGCCGCTGGGTGCCGCTCGGGTAACGGTGGTGGCTGCATGAACGAGTTGCTGTTAAACGCGATCGACCCCTTGTTCCAGTGGTTCATGTCGCTGGGTGACATCGGCATCGTGCTGTGGACGGTGATCAAGATCCTCTTGATCGCCATGCCGGTGATCATTTCGGTTGCCTTCTACGTGTTGTGGGAGCGCAAGCTGATCGGCTGGATGCACGTGCGCCACGGGCCGATGTATGTCGGTCTGGGCGGCCTGCTGCAGGCCTTCGCCGACGTCACCAAGCTGCTGTTCAAGGAAATCATTGCCCCGGCAAGCGCACACAAGGCGATGTACATCATCGCGCCGCTGATCGTGCTGGCACCGTCGTTCGCGGCGTGGGCGGTGGTTCCGTTCGACTACAAGCTGGTGCTGTCCAACGCCAACGTCGGTCTGCTGTACCTGCTGGCGATGACCTCGCTGGGCGTGTACGGCGTGATCCTCGCCGGTTGGGCCTCCAACTCCAAGTACGCCTTCCTCGGTGCGATGCGTTCGGCCGCTCAGGTGGTCAGCTACGAAATCGCGATGGGCTTCGCTCTGGTCGGCGTGATGATTGCCGCCGGCAGCTTGAACCTGACCGACATCGTGCTGGCGCAGAAGGGCAATTCGGGTCTGTTTGACTGGTTCCTGCTGCCGCTGTTCCCGCTGTTCGTCGTGTATTGGGTGTCCGGCGTTGCCGAAACCAACCGCGCGCCGTTCGACGTGGTCGAAGGCGAGTCGGAAATCGTTGCCGGCCACATGGTGGAGTACTCCGGCGGTGCGTTCGCACTGTTCTTCCTGGCCGAGTACGCCAACATGATCCTGGTCAGCTTCCTGATCTCGATCTTCTTCCTCGGTGGCTGGCTGAGCCCGCTCCAGGGTTGGATCACGGCCGACATCTCGCCGTGGATCAACTGGATCTGGACCGGCGGTTGGCCGTGGTTGCTGCTCAAGGTGCTGTTCTTCGCCAGTGCGTACATCTGGTTCCGTGCCAGCTTCCCGCGCTTCCGTTATGACCAGATCATGCGTCTGGGCTGGAAGGTGTTCATCCCGTTGACCATTTTCTGGATCGCGGTGACGGCACTGATGGTGTTCTACGGCGTGATCCAGAAGGGCGTTTGATTCATGAATAAGATCACCCACTATTTCAAAAGCCTGCTGCTCCTGGAGTTGCTCGGCGGCTTGTGGCTGACGTTGAAATACACGTTCAAGCCCAAGTACACCGTGATGTACCCGATGGAGAAGTTCCCGCAGTCGCCGCGTTTCCGTGGCCTGCACGCCCTGCGCCGTTACCCCAACGGTGAAGAACGCTGCATCGCCTGCAAACTGTGCGAAGCAGTGTGCCCGGCACTGGCGATCACCATCGACTCGGCCAAGCGCGAAGACGGTACCCGCCGTACCACGCGTTACGAAATCGATCTGTTCAAGTGCATCTTCTGCGGCTTCTGCGAAGAAAGCTGCCCGGTGGACTCGATCGTCGAGACCCACATTCTCGAGTACCACTTCGAGAAGCGTGGCGAGAACGTCATCACCAAGCCGCAGCTGCTGGCAATTGGCGACCGGCTTGAAGCCGAAATCGCCGAGCGCCGTGCCGCCGACGCCGCCTTCCGCTGAGGTCTTGAGATGGATTGGGTAAATATTTGTTTCTGGTTCTTCTCCATCATTGCCGGCATTTCCGCGGCAGCGGTGATCAGTGTGCGCAACCCGGTGTACGCCGTGCTGTGCTTGATCCTGACCTTCTTCTCCATTGCCTGCGTCTGGTTGCTGGTGGGGGCCGAGTTCCTCGGTGTCACCCTGGTGCTGGTCTACGTCGGCGCGGTGATGGTGTTGTTCCTGTTCGTGGTGATGATGCTGGACATCGATACCACCAACCTGCGTGAAGGCTGGGTGCGTTACCTGCCGGTCGGCCTGGTGGTCGCGGTGGTGATGCTGGTGCAGATGCTGACCCTGATCGGGGTCAAGGCACGTACCGCGCCGTTCCCGGTGGACAACGCCGCCGCGGTGGCCGCCGATACGTCCAACATCACCTGGCTGGCACGCAGCCTGTTCACTGAATACCTGCTGCCGTTCGAGTTCGCGGCCGTGATCCTGACCGTGGCCGTGGTGGCAGCTGTGATGCTGACCCTGCGCCGTCGCGAAGGCCTGAAGACGCAGAACCCGACCGAGCAGACCATGACCAAGGCAAAAGACCGCCTGCGCATGGTCAAGATGGCCGCCGAGAAGCCGGTGGTGCAGGTCGATACGCAACATGACGGTGGCGAGGAGGCCAAGCCATGATTTCCCTGGGCCATATGCTTGCGCTGGGCGCGGTGATGTTCTGCATCAGCGTTGCCGGCATCTTCCTCAACCGCAAGAACATCATCGTGTTGTTGATGTCGATCGAACTGATGCTGTTGTCGGTGAACATCAACTTCATCGCCTTCTCGCGTGAGCTGGGCGACACCGCCGGTCAGCTGTTCGTGTTCTTCATCCTGACCGTGGCCGCGGCCGAAGCTGCAATCGGCCTCGCGATCCTGGTGACCTTGTTCCGTACTCGCCACACCATCAACGTGGGCGAAGTCGATTCGCTGAAGGGCTGATCCGAAGATGGAAATCACTCTCTCCAAGAGTCTGTTGATTGCAGTGGTGCTTGCACCACTGTTCGGCAGCATCATCGCCGGCCTGTTCGGTCGTCAGGTGGGGCGCAAGGGCGCCCAGTACATCACCATCCTGGGCGTGGCGATCAGCTGCGGCCTGTCGGCCTACATCTTCTCCCAGCTGTTGTGGGGCGGGGCGCAGCCGTACAACCAGAACGTCTACACCTTCTTTGAAGTCGGCCAGTACGCGGCCCACGTCGGTTTCATGATCGACCGCATGACCGCGATGATGATGGTGGTGGTGACCTTCGTGTCGCTGCTGGTCCACATCTACTCGATCGGCTACATGTCCGAAGACGACGGCTACCAGCGTTTCTTCAGCTACATCTCGCTGTTCACCTTCTCGATGCTCACCCTGGTGATGAGCAACAACTTCCTGCAGCTGTTCTTTGGCTGGGAAGCGGTGGGCCTGGTGTCGTACCTGTTGATCGGTTTCTACTTCAAGAAGCCGACCGCCGTCTTCGCCAACATGAAAGCGTTCCTGGTCAACCGCGTTGGTGACTTCGGCTTCCTGCTCGGTATTGCCGGCATCCTGTGGGCCTTCGGCTCGCTGGACTACGCAACCGTGTTCGCCAATGCCAGCACCGTGCTGGGCACCGACACGACCGGTCACGCCATGGTGCAGCTGATCGGCGACAACCAGTGGAGCGTGGCGACCATCATCTGCATCTGCCTGTTCATCGGTGCGATGGGCAAGTCGGCACAGGTGCCGCTGCACGTGTGGCTGCCGGACTCGATGGAAGGCCCGACCCCGATCTCGGCACTGATCCACGCCGCGACCATGGTCACCGCGGGTATCTTCATGGTGACCCGCATGTCGCCGCTGTTCGAGCTGTCGCAGACCGCGCTGGACTTCATCCTGTTCATCGGTGCCACCACCGCGTTCTTCACCGGCCTGATCGGCATCGTGCAGACCGACATCAAGCGCGTGGTTGCCTACTCGACCTTGTCGCAGCTGGGCTACATGACGGTTGCACTGGGCGTGTCGGCCTACTCGGGCGCCGTGTTCCACCTGATGACCCACGCCTTCTTCAAGGCGCTGCTGTTCCTGGGTGCCGGTTCGGTGATCATGGGCATGCACCATGAGCAGAACATGATGAAGATGGGCGGCCTGCGCAAATACATGCCGATTACCCACATCACCATGTGGATCGGTACGCTGGCCCTGGTGGGTACGCCGTTCTTCGCCGGTTTCTACTCGAAGGACACCATCATCGAAGCTGCCGCGATGCACGCGCATGCTGCCGATGCTGGCTGGGTTGCCCTGTACGGTTACTGGGCGGTGCTCGGTGGCGTGATCGTCACCAGTTTCTACAGCTTCCGCCTGCTGTTCCTGACCTTCTTCGGCAAGGAACGCTTCCGCGACGCACATGATGATCACCACGCCGATCATGGCCACGGCCACGATGACCACCACGGTCATGGTGCGCACGAGCCGCACGAGTCGCCGCTGGTGGTGACCGTGCCGCTGATCCTGCTGGCTATCCCGTCCATCCTGATCGGCTTCTTCACCATCGGCCCGATGCTGTTTGGTACCGGCTGGGATGGCCATGCTGCCGCTGGCGGCATTCCCGGCCAGGCCATGTCGTTCTTCACCGGTATCGTCGACTTCTACGACCCGGCGCGTGACACCATTGCCGAAGTCGGCAAGGAGTTCTGGCACGGTTCGGTGGCCTATGCGGTACACGGCATGCAGATGCCGGCGTTCTGGTTGACGGTTGCAGGTTTCGCGCTGGCCTGGGTGTTCTACATCTGGAAGCCGGAACTGGCAGGACAGGCTCGCAAGACCCTGGCACCGGTGGTTTCGGTGCTGGAAAACAAGTACGGCTTCGACAAGCTCTGGATCGACGGCTTTGCCGGCGGTGGTGTGCAGCTCGGCAAGGCCGCCCGTGCCGTTGATAGCACGGTCGTTGATGGGGTGATGGTCAATGGTTCGGCGCGTCTGGTCGACTTGGCTGCCAACCTGTTGCGCCGCACCCAATCCGGTTTCCTCTACCACTACGCGTTCGCGATGATCATCGGCCTGATTGCCCTGTTGGGCGTGCTGATGCATTTCTGGCGTTGACCTGTACGGAATAGAAGACGTGTCGAACTGGCCTCTACTTAGCATTCTCATCTGGCTGCCGATCATCGGCGGTGCATTGATCCTCGCCTTGCGTAACGCCCAGGCTGCCCGTTGGGCATCCCTGGCGGTCGCATTGCTCACCTTCCTGCTCAGCCTCGGTCTGCTCAGCGGCTATGACCGCGGCGCGGCCGATGTGATGCAGTTCGTCGAACAGCACCCGTGGATCCCGGCGTTCGACATCGGCTACAACCTGGCGGTCGACGGCATCGCCATTGCCCTGATCCTGCTGACCACGCTGATCGGCGTGTTGGCTCTGATCGGTGCATGGGGCGTGGTCGACAAGCGCGTCAATCAGTACGTGGCCGCCTTCCTGATCCTGGAAGGCGTGACGGTCGGCATTTTCGCCGCCACCGACGCGATGCTGTTCTACGTGTTCTTCGAAGCCATGCTGATCCCGATGTTCCTGATCATCGGCGTCTGGGGCGGTCCGCGTCGCATCTACGCGGCGATGAAGTTCTTCCTGTACACCTTCCTCGGCTCGGTGCTGATGCTGGTGGCGCTGATCTACCTGTACCTGAAGGGCGGCAGCTTCCAGCTGGTTGACCTGTACCAGCTGCAGCTGTCGGCCAAGGAGCAGACCTGGATATTCTTCGCCTTCCTGATCGCCTTCGCGGTCAAGGTGCCGATGTTCCCGGTGCACACCTGGTTGCCTGACGCGCACGTTGAAGCGCCGACCGCAGGCTCGGTGATCCTGGCGGCGATCGCACTGAAGATCGGTGGCTATGGCTTCCTGCGTTTCAACCTGCCGATCGTTCCGGACGCAAGCCACGAGTGGGCCTGGCTGGTGATCGCGTTGTCGCTGGTGGCGGTGATCTACGTTGGCCTGGTGGCGATGGTGCAGGACGACATGAAGAAGCTGATTGCTTATTCGTCGGTCGCGCACATGGGTTTCGTTACCCTGGGTACCTTCATCGCGCTGTGGCTGGTGCGTGACGCCGGCAGTGCCGACGCAGCCCGCCTGGGCCTGCAGGGCGCCATGGTGCAGATGGTTTCGCACGGTTTCGTCTCCGGCGCGATGTTCTCCTGCGTGGGCGTGCTGTATGACCGCATGCACAGTCGCCGCGTCGCCGATTACGGCGGCGTGGTGAATGTGATGCCGTGGTTTGCGGCGTTCGCACTGCTGTTCTTCATGGCCAACTCCGGTCTGCCGGGTACTAGCGGCTTCGTTGGTGAGTTCATGATCGTGTTGGCCGCATTCCAGTGGAATCCGCTGGTTGCCCTGGGCGCTGCTACCACGCTGATCATCAGTGCTGCTTATTCGCTGTGGCTGTACAAGCGCGTGTTCTTCGGTGAAGTGGGCAATGCCCACGTCGCCGAGCTGAAGGACATGAATGGTCGCGAGTGGCTGGTAATGACCGTGTTTGCGGTCGGTACGCTGGTGCTGGGCTTCTATCCCAAGCCGCTGACCGATCTGATGGAGCCCTCCATCGCCCATCTGGCGATGCAGATCGCTTCAAGCAAGCTGCTGTAAGCGGCTCGTCGAGAGTATTGATTCCAGGATTTGATGATGACCACGCCGACGCCTCTGCCGTTGACCACGACCGACCTGCTGCCGTTGCTGCCCGAACTGGTAGTGATTGGCGGTGCCTTTGCCCTGCTGATCCTTGATCTGTTCATCAGCACCAGGCACAAGGTCTGGACCCATTTCATTTCGGTGGCGATCCTCGCTGTCGCCTTCATCATGCTGTTGAACGGCGTGGGCGGGCAGGGCGAGGTATTCCACGGGATGTTCATCCGTGACAACGCTGCCGACGTGATGAAAACCGTCGTGGTGCTGGTCAGTGGCCTGAGCCTGATCTACGGCTGGAGCTACCTGCGCGAGCGCAACCTGTACCAGGGCGAGATCCCGGTGCTGATCCTGTTCGCCACCGCTGGCATGATGATCCTGGTCTCGGCCGGCAGCCTGCTGATGGTCTACCTGGGCCTTGAACTGCTGGCGCTGTGTTCCTATGCGCTGGTCGCCAGCAATCGCGAGAACAAGCTCGCGGCCGAAGCCGGCATGAAGTACATCGTGCTGGGTTCGTTGGCCTCGGGCCTGCTGCTGTACGGCATGTCGCTGATCTATGGCGCCACCGGCTCGCTGCATCTGGACGTGATCCACGCCTCCATCGCCCATTCCGATGAGCGCCTGCTGCTGTTGACTGGTGCGGTGTTCATGGTCGCCGGCGTTGCCTTCAAGCTGGGCGCGGCACCGTTCCACATGTGGCTGCCCGACGTCTACCAGGGTGCACCGGCGCCGATCGCGCTGTTCATCAGTTCGGCACCGAAGCTGGCCGCGTTCGGCATGGCCTACCGTCTGCTGGAAATGGGCGTTGGCCCGCTGTCGACCGAGCTGCAGTACGTGCTGGCCGGCCTGGCCGCGTTGTCGCTGGTCATCGGTAACCTGATGGCCATCGCCCAGACCAACCTGAAGCGCATGCTGGCGTACTCGACCGTGTCGCACATCGGCTTCCTGCTGATGGGTATCGCCGGTGGCGGCGAGGCGGGCTATTCGGCCGCGCTGTTCTACGCCATTGCCTACGCCATCATGTCGACCGCGGCATTCGGCGCGATCATCGCGATGTCGCGTGCCGGTTTTGAGGCCGAGAACATCGAAGACTTCAAGGGCCTGAACGCACGCAGCCCGTGGATGGCAGGCCTGGTCCTGTGCATCATGGCGTCGCTGGCCGGTATCCCGCCGTTCCTGGGCTTCTGGACCAAGCTGTCGGTGCTGAGCGCGGCCGTCAATGGTGGCCTGCTGTGGCTGGCCATGGTTGGTGTGTTGTGTGCGGTGATTGGTTGCTTCTACTACCTGCGCGTCATCAAGGTCATGTACTTCGATGAGCCGGTGGGTGAGCCGCTGCCGCGCAACAATGACCGCATCCTGGGTATCGTGTTGGGCGTGAATTCCGTGCTGCTGCTGTTCCTGCCGCTCGGTTTGGGCCCGATCATGGAGTGGATGCGCAATTCTTTTGCACATTTGTAATAAAAAACGTTACAAATCTGCGCGAAGTGTGTATTATTCATCTCCTGAGTTGACGGCCTCACCGCCCAGCGGAAGGTCGGAATCACTTGATAAGTGATTCAACCGGAAGGGTTTTTCCGGGTTTCTCCAGCTTCTTGGGGGAAACGCGAAGTAAATAAGTCTTGCATTATCGGCTTGGTTACTTCATAATTCCGCTTCTGATGCGGGGTGGAGCAGTCTGGCAGCTCGTCGGGCTCATAACCCGAAGGTCGCAGGTTCAAATCCTGCCCCCGCTACCAGCTTCGGTCTTTGCAACACGATGTGTTGATGAGGCAAAAGTTGGGCTCGCAAGAACGGCTGCTTCCGTTCTTGCAACCGGGATCCGGTCATCGGATCCAAACGGACAAAGGGCCCATGTGGGCCCTTTGCTGTTTCTGGAAATCAGAAACCCCGGTTGGGTGACAACCGTTCTCTAACTTACGAATCAAGGCTGGCTGTGAGCGACAAGGCTACTGAAATCGCGAATCTGCTGGGCCCCACCGTGCAGGCGTTGGGGCTCGAGTTGCTTGGCGCCGAATATCTGCCGGCCCCGGGCGGCGCAACGTTGCGCCTGTATATCGACGTGCCGCTGGCTGAGCAGCCTGAGCGCATGGTCAATGTCGAGGACTGCGAGCGGGTGAGCCGCGAGGTTTCCGCGCAGCTGGACGTCGAGGACCCGATCAGCGGCAATTACACGCTGGAAGTGTCTTCGCCGGGCGTGGACCGTCCGTTGTTCTCGCTGGAGCAGTTCGAGCGCGCCATTGGTGAATCCGCCAAGGTCGGCTTGAAGCTGCCGCAGGAAAACCGCCGTCGCCTGCAGGGTGAAATCGTCGCGGTTGACCTGGAGCAGGGCACGGTGACGTTTGTGGTCGACAACAAGCCGTTCGTGGCGTCGTTCGACAACATCGACAAGGCACGCATCATTCCGGACTGGGCCGCGCTTGGCCTGGCACCGACCAAACCGACGGGTCCGGCCCCCAAGCAGGGCAAGGCCAAGAATAATTCCAATAACGAAACGGCGGCCAAAAAGCCGCGCGCGGAGTGAGCCGATGAGCAAGGAACTTTTGCTGGTAGTTGACGCAGTCGCCAACGAGAAGGGCGTGCCGCGTGAAGTCATTTTTGACGCGATCGAGGCCGCCCTGGCTTCTGCCGCGAAGAAGCGTTACGCCGAGGAAGAAGTCCTGGCACGCGTTTCGATCAACCACAAGGACGGCACCTACGAAACTTTCCGTCGCTGGGAAGTGGTCGCTGATGACGTCGTGATGGAGTCCCCGGACCGCCAGATCCGTTTGATGGATGCGGTGGACGAAGCCGACGGCGTCGAAGTCGGTGACTACATCGAAGAGCAGATTGAAAACCCCGATTTCGGCCGTATCGCAGCGCAGGCTGCCAAGCAGGTCATCGTCCAGCGTGTGCGCGAAGCCGAGCGCCAGCAGGTGGTGGATGCGTGGAAGGACCGCGTTGGCGAACTGGTCACCGGTGTGGTCAAGCGCGCTGAGCGCGGCAACATCTATGTCGATCTGGGCGGCAATGCCGAAGCCTTCATTCCGAAGGACAAGGGCATCCCGCGTGACGTGCTGCGTGCCGGCGACCGCGTGCGCGGTTACCTGGCTGAAGTGCGTTCGGAGCCGCGTGGCCCGCAGCTGTTCATCAGCCGCGCTGCGCCGGAATTCATGATCGAGCTGTTCAAGCTGGAAGTGCCGGAAGTCGGCCAGGGCCTGGTTGAGATCAAGGCCTGTGCACGTGACCCGGGCGACCGCGCCAAGATCGCCGTGCTGGCCCATGACAGCCGCACCGATCCGATCGGCGCCTGCATCGGCATGCGCGGTTCGCGCGTGCAGGCGGTGTCCAACGAGCTCAATGGCGAGCGCGTGGATATCGTGCTGTGGAATGAAAACCCGGCCAACTTCGTCATCAACGCGATGGCACCGGCTGAAGTCCAGTCGATCATCGTTGACGA
Source organism: Stenotrophomonas sp. PS02298 (assembly GCF_029959445.1). GTDB lineage: Bacteria > Pseudomonadota > Gammaproteobacteria > Xanthomonadales > Xanthomonadaceae > Stenotrophomonas. The sequence goes on from NZ_JASCOR010000042.1 coordinate 22,028, forward strand.
AGAAAAGCATTCGATGGACCTGGCCGTGGCGGAAGACCGTCTGGCCCAGGCAATCGGCAAGGGCGGCCAGAACGTGCGTCTGGCCAGCCGCCTGACCGGTTGGCAGCTGAATGTGATGACCCAGGACCAGGTGACCGCCAAGTCGGAAGCCGAGCAGGGCGTCGCCCGCCAGCTGTTCATGGACAAGCTGGAAGTGGACGAGGAAATCGCCGGCATCCTGGTGTCCGAAGGTTTTGGTACGGTGGAGGAAATTGCCTACGTGCCGGTTGGTGAGTTGCTGGCAGTGGAAGGCTTCGACGAAGATATCGTCGAAGAACTCCGCGCCCGCGCCCGCGATGCGCTGCTCAATGAAGCGCTGGCGGTGGAAGAGGGTGCTGACGGCGGTGTGCCGGCAGCAGATCTGCTGGCACTGAAGGGCATGGATGAGGCGACCGCGTACGCGCTGGCTGGCCACGGCGTGCGCACAAGTGAGGATCTGTCGGATCTGGCTGCCGACGAGGTTCTGGAGTTCGGCATCGAGGGCATGGATCTGGAGCGCGCCGCGGCGTTGGTCCTGGCAGCCCGCGCCGAGGAGATCGCCCGCCTGGAGCGCGGCGAATGAGCCAGCGATGAACAGTGCCCTGAGCCGCTCAGGGCGTAGACTCCGCGCTGCCTTCGTTCGTGACGAGGGGGCGCAAACAAGATCATAGGATCCGAATGTCGCAGCAAACCACCATCCGCAAGCTCGCCGAACTGGTCAACACGCCGGTCGAGAAACTGCTTGAACAGCTGTCCCAGGCCGGGATGAAGTTCAGCGGTCCCGACCAGGTCGTGACCAGTACCGAGAAAGTGAAGCTGCTGGGCTTCCTCCGCCGTTCGCATGGCAAGGAAGAGCAGCCGGCCGAAGACGCCGAGGCCGCAGCCAAGAAGATCACCCTGAACCGCCGCAAGCATCAGGAAGTGACTGTCAACGCTGGCCGCAGCAAGACCACCGTCAATGTGGAAGTGCGCCAGAAGCGCACCTACACCAAGCCGGAAGGTGGCAAGCCTGCGATGACGCCGGACGAAGAGCGCGCGGACATCCTGCGCAAGCTCGAAGAGTCGCGTCAGCGCAATCTCGACGAACAGCGCATGCTGGCCGAGAAGGATCGCGCCCGCGACGAAAGCATCGCTGCCAAGAAGGCCGCCGAAGAAGCCGAAGCCGCGCGCATCGAGGCTGAGAAGGCCGCTGCTGAAGCGGCTGCCAAGGCTGCTGCTGCAAAGCCGGCACCGGAAGTCGAAGCGCCGGCGCCGCGCGCCGCACGCCCGGCTGCTGCAGCACCGGCCCGTGCGCCTGCCCGCGAGGAGCGTGGCAACAGCGCCAATGCCAATGCAAAGTCGGGCAAGCGCAACGAAGGTGGGGATGGCAACCGTTTCGGTGGCCAGCTGCACCTGTCGGCGTCTGACCGTGCCCGTCGTGGCAACAGCAGCAATACGAATTCGCGCGGTCGTCCGGGTGCGCGTGCACCGCAGGGCCGCCGTGGCAATGAAGCAGCACGTAGCGGTGGCGGCAGCCACGCCTTCGAACGGCCGACCGCACCGGTGGTGCGTGAAGTCGCCGTTGGCGACACCATCACCGTCGCCGATCTGGCGCAGAAGCTCGCGCTCAAGGGCGGCGAGGTAGTGAAGGCGCTGTTCAAGATGGGCGTGATGGCGACCATCACCCAGACCATCGACCATGACACTGCGGCACTGGTTGTCGAAGAGCTCGGCCACAACGTGGTTCGCGCCAACGCCAACGATGCCGAAGACGCACTGCTGGCCATCACTGGCGCTGATGAGCGCGTGGCGGTGCCGCGTGCGCCGGTCGTGACCATCATGGGCCACGTCGATCACGGCAAGACCTCGCTGCTGGACTACATGCGCCGCACCAAGGTTGCCAATGGCGAAGCCGGTGGCATCACCCAGCACATTGGTGCTTACCATGTGACCACGCCGAAGGGCGTGATCAGCTTCCTCGATACCCCTGGCCACGCCGCGTTCACCTCGATGCGTGCCCGTGGTGCGCAGCTGACCGACATCGTGGTGGTGGTTGTCGCCGCCGACGATGGCGTGATGCCGCAGACCAAGGAAGCCATCCAGCACGCCCGCGCCGCAAACGCGCCGATCGTGGTGGCGATCAACAAGATCGACAAGTCGTCCGCCGACCCGATGCGTGTCAAGAACGAACTGCTTGCCGAGCAGGTCGTGGCCGAAGACTTCGGCGGTGACGTGCAGATGGTGGAGATCTCGGCCAAGACTGGCCAGGGCATCGATGACCTGCTGGATGCGATTTCGCTGCAGGCCGAAGTGCTGGAACTGAAGGCCGTGGCCGACGGCCGCGCCAACGGCGTGGTCATCGAATCCTCGCTGGACAAGGGCCGTGGCCCGATCGCGACGGTGCTGGTGCAACAGGGTCTGCTGAAGAAGGGCGACTACCTGGTGTGCGGTATCCAGTACGGTCGCGTGCGTGCACTGTTCGACGAAACCGGCGCCCAGGTCTCCGAAGCGGGTCCGTCGATTCCGGTGCAGGTGCTGGGTCTGTCGGGTGTGCCGGAAGCCGGTGATGACTTCGTCGTGGTTGAAGACGAGCGTCTGGCCAAGGACGTTGCGCAGACGCGTGAAACCAAGCGCCGCGAGTCGCGCCTGGTCGCCACCGCCGGCAGCCGCATGGAAGACATCATGTCGCAGCTGGGCAAGGGCGATGGCCAGCAGGTGCTGAACCTGCTGATCAAGGCCGACGTGCAGGGTTCGGTGCAGGCACTGAGCCAGGCGCTGGTTGCGCTGTCCAACGACGACATCCGCATCAACGTGATCCACTCCGGCGTGGGCGGCATCACCGAGTCCGACGCCAACTCGGCCGTGGCTTCGAAGGCCACCGTCATCGGCTTCAACGTGCGTGCGGATGCTTCGGCCCGTCGCATCATTGAATCCAACGGCGTTGACCTGCGTTACTTCTCGATCATCTATGACGTGATCGACCAGGTGAAGCAGGTGGCATCCGGTCTGCTCGGCGTGGAAATCCGCGAAGAGATCATCGGTATCGCGCAGGTCCGCGACGTGTTCCGCAGCTCCAAGTTCGGTGCGGTTGCAGGCTGCATGATCATCGAAGGCGTGGTGAAGCGGAACAAGCCGATCCGCGTGCTGCGCGACAGCGTGGTGGTGTTCGAGGGCGAGCTGGAATCGCTGCGTCGCTTCAAGGAAAACGTCGAGGAAGTTCGCAATGGTACCGAGTGCGGTATCGGCGTGAAGGCTTACAACGACGTCAAGCCGGGCGACCAGATCGAGTGCTTCGAGCGTATCGAAGTGCCGCGCACGCTGTAACGGCTGCGATCGAGGTGCCGGGAGTCGGGATTCGCCAAGGCGGGTCCCGGCGAGCGGAACCTCCAGCAGCCGGGTCGGGGAATCGCGAGTTGTGGCCCTGAACGCGGTTGCAGCGCGCGGTTCCTTTCCGGTTTCATTGAAATTCACCCTTTATTGCTGATACTTGCCTGATGCCTAAGACTTTCCATCGTACCGACCGTGTTTCTGCGCAGATTCGCCGTGATCTGGGCACGCTGGTGCATGCCGCCGTGCGTGAATTCGGCCTGCCTTCGGTCAGTGTGTCGGACGTGGAAGTTACCCGTGACATGGCCCACGCCAAGATCTTCGTGACCGCGCTGATGCCGGAACGTGCGGATGAGGCGATGAAGGGCCTGCGCGAGCTGACGGTTGAGCTGCGTATGTCGCTGGCCAAGGCGATGAAGTTGCGGCATGTGCCAGAGCTGCATTTCCATTACGACGATTCGGTCGATCGTGGTGAGCGCATCGACAATCTGCTGCGCGACCTGGTGCCACCGCCGGAACCCGAGTCCGACGCCGACAAGGGCACCGACAAAGAGTAATCGCAGCAGCCCGTAAGGGCTGTTGTCATGTCTGGCCTGCGCGTTGGTGCAGGCGGCTTTCCCGTTTTATGCTCGGCGTGCTGATCGCGCGCCAGCCCGCCTATGGTGTTGCATGCGTCCCAGAATCCAATTCCGCCGCCTGAATGGCATCGTTCTGCTCGACAAGCCGGCAGGCATGAGCTCCAACACCGCGCTGCAGGTTGCACGTCGTCTTTTCCGTGCCGAGAAGGGCGGTCATACCGGTAGCCTTGATCCGCTGGCCACCGGTCTTCTGCCGCTGTGTTTTGGCGAGGCGACCAAGATCGCCGGCTTGTTGCTTGGCTCGGCCAAGGCCTATGACGCCGAAATCCGGCTGGGCAGCACCACCGATACCGATGATGCCGATGGCGCGGTGCTGCGCGAGCGACCGGTGCCTGAATTCAGTGATGCGCAGTTGCAGGTGGCCTTGGCCAGCCTGACTGGCACCATCCTGCAGCGGGCGCCGATCTATTCGGCGTTGAAGCAGGGTGGCGAGCCGCTGTATGCCAAGGCGCGTCGTGGTGAGGCTATCGAAGCCCCCGAGCGCGAGGTGCAAGTGCAGGCGATTGAAATGCTGGCCCGTGAAGGTGAGTGCCTGTCGCTGCGCGTGACCTGCGGTTCTGGCACCTATATCCGCAGCATTGCCCGTGACCTGGGCGAATTGCTGGGCTGTGGCGCGCATGTCACCGCGTTGCGCCGGCTGTGGGTGGAACCGTTCATGGCGCCGAAGATGATCGGCCTGGATGCACTGCGCGCAGTCGCTGAATCCGGCGACGAAGCCGCGCTGCGGGACTGGTTGCTGCCGATCGAACAGGGCCTGAGCCAGTTTGCCCGGGTCGAGCTGGATGCCGCCCAGGCTGCGCGCTTCTGCGTCGGCCAGCGCCTGCGCAATCCGGCCTGGCCGGTTGGCCTGGTGGTGGTTTACGGCGAAGGCGGTCAGCCGCTGGGGCTGGGTCAGGTCGAGGAGGGCGGGCGACTTGGCCCGCAGCGGCGCTTCAATCTCTGAACGGGCGGGAGCGGGCAGTGCCTTTCAAGTCATTTCTGCCTTGTCCCGGATGGTTGTGACCGTTACAATTTTGCGGCCCTAGAAAGGGCAACTGCCCGCCTCGGTGGGCAGCCTATTAATCGGCGAGCTGTGCGGTGCGTCTTGAGACGTTCCTGCTGGCCCCGCATCTGAAGAGAAAAACCATGTCGATCGACACCCAGAAAGTCATTGAAGAAAACAAGCGCGGCGCTGCTGATACCGGTTCCCCGGAAGTCCAGGTCGCCCTGCTGACCGCTCGCATTGAACTGCTGACCGGCCACTTCAAGGAACACAAGAAGGATCACCACAGCCGCCGTGGCCTGCTGCAGATGGTCAATCGCCGCCGTAGCCTGCTCGACTACCTGAAGAACAAGGATGTCGCACGCTATAAAGCATTGATCGAAAAGCTCGGCCTGCGCCGCTAATCGATACCCGCCGCGGCGCAGCGATGCGCCGCGGTTTTGTTTTTAGAGCTTCAAAATCGTCGTAGACCGGCCGGAACCGCCCGGCCAGCCGTTGCCGGCATGGGTTGGCAACGGACCAATCGAAGAAAGCATTTCAAGGATCCCCCGTGGCAAAAATCACCAAAACCTTCCAGTACGGCAAACACACCGTCACGCTTGAAACCGGCGAAATCGCCCGTCAGGCCGGCGGCGCAGTCATCGTCAAGATGGACGACACCGTGTTGCTGGTCACTGCCGTCGCCGCCAAGAGCGCGCGCGAAGGCCAGGACTTCTTCCCGCTGACCGTCGATTACCAGGAGAAGTTCTACGCCGGTGGCCGTATCCCGGGTGGCTTCTTCAAGCGTGAAGGCCGTGCGACCGAAAAAGAGACGCTGATTTCGCGCCTGATCGATCGCCCGATCCGTCCGCTGTTCCCGGAAGACTACAAGAACGAAGTGCAGATCATCGCCACGGTGATGTCGCTGAACCCGGAAGTGGACGGCGACATCGCCGCCCTGATCGGTGCTTCGGCCGCACTGTCGCTGGCCGGCACCCCGTTCAAGGGCCCGATCGGCGCTGCCAAGGTCGGTTACAAGGACGGCCAGTACATCCTCAACCCGACCGTGTCGGAGCTGAAGGAATCGCAGCTGGAGCTGGTGGTCGCTGGTACCGCCAACGCCGTGCTGATGGTGGAATCCGAAGCCGCACTGCTGTCCGAAGACGTGATGCTGGGCGCCGTGACCTTCGGTCACCGCGAAATGCAGAAGGTCATCAACGCGATCAACGAACTGACCGTTGAAGCCGGTACCAAGCCGAGCGACTGGGTTGCCCCGGCCAAGAACACCGCGCTGATCAGCGCCCTGCAGGAAGCCGTCGGCGGCAAGCTCGGCGAAGCCTTCCAGGTGCGTGACAAGCTGCAGCGTCGTGACGCCATCTCGGCGATCAAGAAGGACGTGGTTGAGACCCTGGCTGGCCGCGTTGCCGCTGAAGGTTGGAACTCGGCCGAGCTGTCGAAGGAATTCGGCGAGCTGGAATACAGCACCATGCGTAACTCGGTGCTGGACACCAAGGTCCGCATCGACGGCCGTGCGCTGGACACCGTCCGCCCGATCGCCGTGAAGACCGGCGTGCTGCCGCGTACCCACGGTTCCTCGCTGTTCACCCGCGGTGAAACGCAGGCCATCGTGACCATCACCCTGGGCACCGCCCGTGATGGCCAGGTGATCGACGCCGTTGCCGGTGAATACAAGGAAAACTTCCTGTTCCATTACAACTTCCCGCCCTACTCGGTCGGTGAGTGCGGTCGTTTCGGTGCGCCGAAGCGTCGTGAAATCGGCCACGGCCGTCTGGCCAAGCGCGGTGTGCTGGCTGTGATGCCGTCGCTGGAAGCCTTCCCGTACACCATTCGCGTGGTGTCGGAAATCACTGAATCCAACGGCTCCTCGTCGATGGCTTCGGTCTGCGGTTCCTCGCTGGCCCTGATGGACGCCGGCGTGCCGGTCAAGTCGCCGGTTGCGGGTATCGCCATGGGTCTGGTCAAGGAAGGCGAGCGTTTCGTCGTCCTGTCCGACATCCTGGGTGACGAAGATCACCTGGGTGACATGGACTTCAAGGTCGCTGGTACCGCCGAGGGCATCTCCGCCCTGCAGATGGATATCAAGATCGAAGGTATTACCGAAGAGATCATGAAGCAGGCACTGCAGCAGGCCAAGGCTGGCCGTCTGCACATCCTGGGTGAAATGGCCCACGGCCTGACCACCCCGCGTGCCGAGCTGTCGGACTACGCGCCGCGTCTGCTGACCATCAAGATCCACCCGGACAAGATCCGCGAAGTGATCGGCAAGGGTGGTTCCACCATCCAGGCCATCACCAAGGAAACCGGCACCCAGATCGACATCCAGGACGATGGCACCATCACCATCGCTTCGGTGAACAACGCTGCTGCCCAGGCCGCCAAGGCCCGCATCGAGCAGATCACCTCGGACGTCGAGCCGGGCCGCATCTACGAAGGCAAGGTCGCCAAGATCATGGACTTCGGTGCATTCGTCACCATCCTGCCGGGCAAGGACGGTCTGGTCCACGTGTCGCAGATCTCCAGCGACCGCGTCGAGAAGGTCGGCGACGTGCTGAAGGAAGGCGATGTGGTCAAGGTCAAGGTGCTGGAAGTCGACAAGCAGGGCCGTATCCGCCTGTCGATGAAGGCCGTTGAAGAAGGCGAGGGCACCCCGGCCGAATAAGGCTGCGGTGTTGTATCGCTGAGAAGAAAAGCGGGCCTGGTGCCCGCTTTTCTTTTGCCCGGAAAACAGCAGAAGAACAGCCGTGTAGTGCCGAGCCACGTTCGGCAGGGGCCTTCCCGGATAACCTGCCGATCTTGCAGGAGCGGCGTCAGCCGCGAAGCAGGTAGTCGATCAGATTGCAGGCAGGGCCACCGTTTCATTGTCGCCAGCTTCGCGGCTGACACCGCTCCCACACAGCATGGTGCCCATGCAGCCGTAGTGCCGAGCCATGCTCGGCAGAGGCTTTCCCGGAGACCCCCCGACCTTGTAGGCGCGGCATGAGCCGCGAAGCTCGCGGTCGATCAGATTGCAGGCATGGTCAGCGTTTGATTGCAGCCAGCTTCGCGGCTCATGCC
>NZ_JASCOR010000043.1 GCF_029959445.1 Stenotrophomonas sp. PS02298
TCTGCGGGGTAATGAGATGGGCCCGGCCGCAAGCTGCGCCGGACCCCTTCACTGTCGCCTCGATATGAACTAATCCATCCTTAGCTTTAACCCGAAGCGTGGAAGAACCTGCTTCGATGCGCTCCTGCGCTTGATGTGCTGCTTTCATTCGGCGTTGGCTCCCCAGACCTTGGCAAGGGCCTCGGCCTGCACATAGGCGAGTAACTCCACCAGTGCGCATAGGCGGTCACGGGAAACGCAGTGCAGATCGTTACCGGGAGCCATCAGATCCACGACGGCCATTTGTGCGCTCGCAGCCAAGTCCCCGCGATCACTGCCTTCCTCGCCTTGGCGGCTCAGCAGAGAGAAAAGCAGTGCCAAGTTGTCGCGGGAGACTGCTTCAAAGCTCTCACCGGGGACCAAAAGATCACGAATAGATCGAAGCGAAGAAGCGACATCTTCCAACGTGTCCAGGGCATCGCGCTGGGTGCGCGAATCCACAGTGGAAGAAGGGGTGTGGGTGGTGCGAATAGCGGCAGCAGCGGCCATATCGGTGTCCTCAGGAAGTTGAGAGACCGCCGCCTCGCTGCAAAACGAGGTGGCGGACGGTGCACGGTTTGCAGACCGGCCTGAGGACCGGCAGACCTTGCGGTCTCCGTACACCGCCCGCCATAGAACTGCCATGACGTGCTGGCCGGATCGCTTAAGCCCGGCAATAAAAAAGCGCCGGGCATCGGACGATGGGCGCTGGTGCGCCTCAGGTTGCGGGCTGCAAAACCCGGTCGCCGATTGTGCGGCGACGGGGTGAACGCTACAGGTGCTTTTGCTGCACGTCAAGCATCGGCCATTAAGGGGCACGCGGTAGCACTCCCATGACAGCCTCCCAATCCAGCGGATGGCCGCAGCTTGCTTCCAGTAGGTAACGGGCGAGCAAGACTGCGGTATCCGGCAAAACGCGCGGAAACGCCACGCATGCGCCGCCATCTCGATCGAGGCACATGACCTCAGCAGAGAGCTGTACTTCGTTCGAAATGCGCCGTACGCGGAAGGTCACCATTCCATCCGACACTTCTTGGGATATGGGAAATTGGGTGACTGCGGCGAGCGAGCTCGGCGGCGTGGAGTGCGATGACATGGGAACTACCGGCTGCGGATGTTCGCAAACTCGGGCAAATGGCCCAAACCTGCCGGTGCGCCAAGCGCGGCTTTATAGCGTGCATGCAGACGCTCCCAAGGACGAATTAACTCATTTCCCGTTGTTGAATCACGGCAGATGACATTCTTCCCGTCGAGTGCAGTCAGGTCATCAGCTTTATTGGGCCACCTGTAATGGTAAAGGATGAACTCTTCACCCTCTTCATTCACGCTGACCTCGCCGACAACCCATCCGGTGCTATCAAAGCTGCCTTTCGCATGATCTTCGGCTTGAATATCGCTTTCGCTCCTTTCAAGAATAACGATCCCATGCGCCTTGGCTTGCGATACAAGCTCGTCGCGAGCGCCGCAGAGTTCCTTTAGCTCAGAATCAATGCGTGCGATATCTGTTTGAACTTTCTGAAGTGAGGTGGCATCGGCGAACGGATAGTCCATTGCGGCGATGATCTCAGACGCGCCACGCTTCATTTCAGCGCGGAAGAAGAAAGACGCTGCCGCTTGGGTCAAGCGCTCACTGCCCCTGTCATACGGCGCGGAGGAACCTGGGCTAGCATCTCTGATGCCGCCAAACACGCCGCCGTAATAAGGACGCATGTTTTCCACAATTCTCCGCTGCGCTTCAACTGCTGTGTACTTAGCCTGTGGCTTCCAGTCCTTCGTCTGACCCACAAGAGCGTTGACCAGTCCAGCAACCGCAAGATTGCGATAGTGGTCGGCTTCCTTGTCGATCTGTGAGTGAAGCAGCGCCTCAACATCCTTTACGCAGACAGGGAGAGAAATCAGGCGCTGGCGCTCTGCCTGAAGCTCGTTGATTTTCTTGTTCAGAGCATGCAAGGCATCTCTGATCTTGGCTGTTGTTTTCTCGAAACTTGGCAAAATATCTTTGAGGCTTTCAAGGGCTGTTGCTGCGATGTTCATTCTTCAGATCCTCTCAGGTAGTGGGTGAGCTGCGGGGGATAGTTGAGTGGCAGGTTCATTTCGTAGGCTGTGCGCAGAACGGCTGACGCTGTACGTGGAACTTGGCTCAAGCGTCTGCCTATGACTTCAAGCCTCCGTTGCTTTTCTCTGGGGAGCGAATCAAGGTCAGATGCTGTTGCCCGAATGGCGCGGGCAACGCGGTGCAATTGCACGTGCTCGGCGTGTAACGTGACTAGTCGCTGGATCACCACGCTAGCGAGACTTTTGGCTTCGAGGTCCGCCATTGGTCGTGCATTGGGGCGAGTCGATGCGTCATCAGTGGAAACGGTAGTCATGGCTTTAGCCTGGTCCCTGTGCCTCTGCCAGAGCTCAAAGAAAGCGCTCAGCGTGCATCGCAGCTCGAACAAGGGTCGTCCCCGGACTGGCAGCGTGCAGATCACTGGCGATGGTGCGAATGTTGTCGGTTCTGCGCTGTGCGGTGGACCTACAGCGCTCACTGAAGCTGACTGTGAGGGGGGATGCGTGGGCAAAGCCCCGTGGCATAGCAAAAGCTAGTGGTTCCATCCCCTTGACCGCTGGCGGGACTGATCCCAAGAAGCCGATATGCCGCAGGTAGTAGCTGCCTGGACGCGGGTTGTCTGGATGGTTGGGCGGAAAGAATGATGAGGACACATTCTTATAGGAGCCGCGCCGAACCAATCCAAGAAGCGTGTCGTTAACGTCCGCAATGGCGAATAGCTTCCCCTCAAGTGCAAGAAGGCCCTGGGTTTCCCCGTAGCTGGCGGCCCTTCTGTCGTCGTCTGGATGGCCCAGTACCAACGGAGCGCGGTAGCGTTTTGGGTCAAATCCCGCAGCCATGTTCACTAAGTCGGAATGGCTGTAGACCCCTTTACGGCCTTTGGAGTCGGTGTGGTTACCCGCAGAGAAGCATTGGAATGCACGGATCGTCATTTCTGGTCCTTTTACTGAGATCGACAGGGCCCGGAGGCATGGCCGAAAGCCGGGGCCACAGGAAGCGGCAGAAGCGGCAGAAGCGGCAGAGCGCCGGGGCGGGCTTCCCTCACCCCGACTGGACAGCGGAAGGCGCGCAGAGGGGCGTTTAAACGCCTTTCAAACGCCTTTGATTCGGTCAACGAAGACAAGCTATCGCCAGCTAGCCCGTTCTTGGGGGACTTTGTCGAAGTTGGGACCAGGCCGAGCCGGTTACCGGCCTCCAGATGAAAGGGCTGCCCGAGACCGCAGGGCCATGAATGGCCACGGTCGGCGGAGTAGCCCGGCGTAGGCGGGTACGCGCTGCCGCACTTCACCACCTGGAGGCTCTCCTGGCATCAAGCTCTGCCTTGTACAAGCGGCCAACGTGCCGCTCAGTAAGGCCGAACTCATCGGCGATCTTGCTGACGCGTTCGCCACGCTGGCAACGCCGCAGAATTTCTTTGTTTCGGTTGTGCTGGCCCTGTCGCCCAGTAGGCATGTAGAAGGCTTTTCCTTCCATCAGCTGTGCCATGTCGCCTAGGCTCTTGATGACAATGGATCGGGCGCTATCAGCGTCTACACCGTCCAAAACAAGCGCATCATTGGCCGCCGTAAACGCTTGCGTGGCGAGCGTTTTCCACGGCTTTACTTTAGCGTCACGATCTACCGGCTGTTCTTCCGACAGGTCGAGGAAGGCGAGAAGCTTCTCCTTTCGCGGGAAGTAGACGGTGCGGCCACCGATCTTCCTGGCTACTGCGGAAACGACAATTCGCGCTACGCATAGTTCGCGTCCGCAGAACACCCTCGCACCCAAGTAGGTGCGCTCGAGCGACAGTGCGAGGCTCTCAAGTAGCGCGTTTTTCAGGCTGCTCAATTTCTTGGCCCTAACATAAGTTGCCGAGAAATTTAGAGCGACATTTGTCCAACGTGGGTGCGACAAATGTCACAAACGTACTTGCGGTGGTTTCGTTGCAGTGAAAACTGGGGCGGTCGAATGAGACTTGTGGTCTTTGAGGTCCGGCATTCAAATGCGGCACGCAATGGACTTCGCAGCTATCCGCGTCGCGTCGAGCATCGTTCCGATGTGCCGTTGCCACTGTGTAATCGCTCGCTGCAATGGTGTTGCGATGCAGGCGCACAGCACAAAGCTCGCTTAGCTGGGAGCTTCTATGGTGAGATACTCACGCCTCGGCCAGGAAAGATATTTCGGCCATTCCCTAGGGATACGGAGCATGGTTAAAGCAGCATGGACATTGAACTGGAACAGCCTGAAACATGGCCGGATGCGCTTCGCGAATTGGTCAACCGGAATCGGGGACAGCTGGTTTCGTATCAGCTTGCGCGCGAGCGGATAGATGAGCTTCTTCGCGAGGATGTTGGTGCTCGAATCTGGCCTCCCAAGAATCAGTGGCGGGAGGTCTACGAAGCTTTGATCAAAGAAGCCGAAGCCCTTCTACTCGGCCATCGACTTGTGGGCTATCACTGCACGCGTCTCACGGCTCCGGAGGTCGTCGGTATTCGGGCCAATGGCCTGCGTGCTCTAACTCCCCACTTAGTTGCCGAGAGAATCAATGCCCTGAAAGATGCCGGGGAAATGCAGCCCGAGCGCTGCGCGTTCTTCCTCGACGGTCCGGTACTCGCTGATTACTTGGCGAACAGGCGAGGCACACGAGCGGGCTCGGTGTGGCTGTGTCCAAATCGATCCGTCTTGCGAGACGCTCCAGCGGTGTTCGGGCTACTCAGCTACTGGGGCGGCGAGGCGCTCTACAAGGGTTTCGAGCATGAGGCGGGAACTGCCGCCGAGCTGCGAAGCATCGGGAAACCCGCCATCGTAAGGTATGCTGTTCCGTTCGATAGCGTCCTGGCTTCAAACGTTGCACCTAGATTGCTGTCACATGCAGTAACGGCAACCATTGCGCATCCAGAACCTTCAGTGTCTTTCGACTGGAACGTTCGCCGGGACCTTGCCGCGTCTGAGGTAACGGACATTATTCTCTTTGAAGATGCAGGGTTTGACGCCTTGACGGACCAGCATAGTTGGGTGCCGCCGTACCGGCTGCCCTGAGGCCGATACGCCTCACAATGCCCCTTGGAAGTCCGTCGCTTGAACTATCGGGCTTGATGTACGTTGCGCGGAATTGAGGAATGAATGACGGGGCGCATCTGACCGTTTTGCCTGCGCAAGCCGCAAAGTCCCGGGTGTCGGTTGCCCGACACCCGGGGTTGATGATCACGGCTCGCCAAGCCCGGCAAGGATCTTCTTGTATCGCTCGACCTCTGCCACTTCCTTCGGATCCTCAGGCATCGAAAGGAGTTGGTTCTCGGACAAGGTAGCTTGTGCGCCCGTGGGATCGTTCTGCGCCTCAAGCCAGCCGTTAACCAGCTCCCTCGCTCGGTGCCAAGCTGCCTGCAACGTCATCGCTCCTTTGTTCTTGACTACATAAATCGCAGCGATGGTTCGGATCAGATCGTTGATCCGGTCGGAATACTCGGCTTCACCGGCCTCAAGGTGTGCGTCCTTTGTCATCTTATTTCGCTCCATTTGGGTGAAGCTTCGACATTGGGCCGTGGAAGCAGACTTGCAAGCAGGGCACGCCCAGGTGGCGCGACAGCTTGGAGGACTTAGCCAGGTACTCCGCCCGGATCGGGATGGGTACTTAGCCGTGGAACACGTTGCCGCTGGTCCACAGCTTCGCACTTTGATGGTGGTGGCCCGGTGGAGGGACTAGACCAAAACCCTTGGGGCCCAAGGGTTTTCGCGAAGTGCGAAATGAGGTCGGGTTTTCGCACTTCGCTTCGCAGTTCAGTGTCTAGAACTGCGAAGCAACATGAGGGACCCTTTGCCGTGGAACATTGAGCAAATTAGGGGAGCTTTTGTGCCGATTCCTTCCGATTCGGCGTCGCAGTTTTTTGCCAGTTGGATAACGCCTTCACCTGCAAAAACCCTTTTGGCACAATTGGTTGCGTGAAGTGCGACGCAGAATAGGAACTGCGACAGGGGCGTCGCAGTTCGGTTCCCTTTCTTTGACCACCAATCGGAACTGATGTGTTCTCATCGGCAAGGTGCAGCAAGCAAGCGAAACGGTTTAATTTTCGCCAACTTATTGTTTTATATGACGTGTTTTACGGCCGTTACATCCCTTCAAAGCCGTTTCAAATAGCTTAGGCCGGGCGATTGCTTTGATCATTTCATCTGCCCGCGTGGCCTGTTCATGTACTTTTTGATCAAACCTAACATGGTCCAGCCCACCACCTAAATCAAACGCTCGTTGGGCTTCGTGGCGTGGGATCAATTCGGCTCGATTTCTGTTTTTTCCAGTTCACTGATCAGCTGGTGTTGTTCCAGCGCTAGTGCACCAAGACGGGCTAGAAGCTGATGCCGTCGGCGGGTGCGATTTGCGCTTACGCTCGCCATCTGGGCGTCTATGCGGCCCGCCTGGCTGTCCACTGTGCGGAGCATCACAACGTGTCGATGGATGGCTGAGCGGCTGATTTCTAAGCCTTTTTCTTCTGACAGCCAGAGCACTATCTCGTCAAGGCCGCGATAGCAGGCGTCTCTGATCTTGCGGTTGAGCTCCTCTCTCCCCTCGGGGCTCAGGTGGCGCAGTTTTGTTCTCATCGGCATAGTTGGCCCTCCTTCTGGAGCTCCAAGGATGGCTGATCCGGCAATGGGATTGGGACGGACAAATGTCACTTCCGTCGCTCAATGTTTCGTCCGCGTTTTGGCCAATTTCGGGCAATCCCGGATTGATCAAACCATGTGCCGCTTAACATTCAGGCTTTTGCCGGGAACCCTGCACCAACCAGCACCCAGCAACCCAAGCAGGCATAATTCGCGCCCCTTACTTCGATTCCGCCTGCTCTGCCAGCACCGGCGGCCAGCCCGTATGTCCTTCCTGCATTCTGAACTGGCGCAATGGCGCGCCAATCCCCTGCGCGAGATGTTGGCCGGAGCCGTGGCCACCTTCGCGCTGATCCCCGAGGTCATCGCGTTCTCGTTCGTGGCCGGGGTGGACCCGCAGGTTGGCCTGTTTGCTTCCTTCGTGCTGAGCATCGTCATCGCGGTGTTCGGCGGCCGGCCGGCGATGATCACGGCGGCTGCCGGTTCGGTGGCCTTGGTGGCGGCGCCGCTGATCAGCGCGCATGGCCTGCCGTATCTGTTTGCCGCCGGCCTGCTGGCGGGTGTCATCCAGATCGTATTCGGCGTGCTGCGGCTGGGCGTGTTGATGCGCTTTGTCAGCAGCTCGGTGCGCACCGGCTTCGTCAATGCGCTGGCCATCCTGATTTTCGCTGCGCAGCTGCCGCAGCTGCACGGCGCCACTGCCGCCACCTGGGCGATGCTGGCGTTGGGCCTGCTGATCATCTACGGGCTGCCGCGGCTGCCCCTGCCGGGCATGCGGGCGATTCCGTCGCCGCTGATCTGCATCGTGGTGCTGAGCGTGTTGGCAACGTGGCTGAAGCTGGATCTGCCCACCGTCGCCGATCTGGGCAAATTGCCGGACGCGCTGCCGCAATGGATGGGCCTGCCGTCACTGCCGTTTGATCTGGAGACGCTGCGCATCATTGCGATGCCGGCCTTGGCGATCGCGATGGTGGGTCTGTTGGAATCGATGATGACGGCGCGTGTGGTCGATGAGCTCACCGATACACCAAGTTCCAAGAATCGTGAATGCACCGGTCTGGGTGTGGCCAATATCGCCGCCAGCCTGTTCGGCGGCATTGCCGGCTGCGGCATGATCGGTCAGACCGTGGGCAACGTGAAGTACGGTGGCCGTGGTCGGCTGTCGACCTTGTTTGCCGGCGTGTTCCTGCTGGTGCTGATGGTGTTGCTGAAGCCCTGGGTTGGGCAGGTGCCGGTGATCGCGCTGGTCGCGATCATGGTGATGGTCAGCGTGTCCACGTTTGACTGGCGCAGCTTGGGCGCGCTGCTGCGGCATCCTCGCCTGTCGGGTACGGTGATGCTGGCGACGGTGGCGGTGACCCTGGGTACACACAACCTGGCGGCCGGCGTTGGTGTTGGCGTGCTGTTGAGCGGGGTGTTTTTCGCGCTGAAGGTGGCACGCCTGCTGCGTGTGGAAGCGCTGGATCAGGAGGATGGCAGCGTTCGCTATGTGGCGCGCGGGCAGGTGTTCTTTGCGTCCGCGGATGCCTTCATTGATGCCTTTGATCCACGCGTTGCTGAGGGGCGAGCGGTGACGATTGATCTATCCGGTGCGCAGCTGTGGGATATCACCGCGGTGGCGGCTTTGGAGAAAGTGGTCAATCGCTATCGCCATCATGGCGTGAAGCCGCGCGTGCTGGGACTGGACCGACAGGCACGGACGCTGATGCGGCGGGTGTTGCGCGAGGGTGAGCTGGCAGCGGATGACCCAGCTTTGTAGGAGCGGCGCAAGCCGCGAAGCCGGTGGAGCTGCCGATTACCAGGTTGATTGCAATTACACGATCTTCTTCGGCGGGTAGCTCGGTTGCTTCGCGGTTTACACCGCTCCCACAAGCGTTGGTCGCAGGTGTTGCTGCTGTGGGAGCGGCATCAGCCGCGAAGCTGATGCACTTTCCGGTTGCCTGGGAGTTTGCAATTGCAGGGACGTTCTCGGCGTATGGTGCAGTGGCTTCGCGGCTTACGCCGCTCCTACAAACATCCTGGGGCTTACATCACGTCCCAGGCGTAGCCGCCGCGCTCCAGTACCGATGCGGCCAGCGATTCGACGATCTCATCTTCGTTGCGCTCAAGTCCCCGCACGTTGCGCGCCATGCGCCGCCGCGCCTGGCGGGCGAACAGGCGGGCGATCTTCACCGCGTCGTCTGCAGCAGGGTGACCCGCTTGCAGCAGGCTCTCAACGCGTGAAAGAACACACAGCCCGACAAACAGATCGATGGCGATATCGGCTACGCGCTTCTGCGCGTGCTGCTGGTCGGCGATCTTCTTGCCGTGCTTGCGCAGCAGCCGGTCCGAGGCCTTGGACAGCTCCACCGTGTACTTCTCGCACAAGCGCGCCAAGGGCCGCAACGCATCATTGAGTGGTGCGCGGATACGGCCAGTGCCATAGCCGGTGGCCTCACGCACGCGGCGCCCGGCATAGTCGCTGAGCACGCCGAAGCCTTTGATCGGGTCGTTGAAGATGCCTCCCACGGCGCTCTGCAGCTCACTCAATGTCGCGCCCACACCCTTCAGGCCATTCAAGGCCACGTACAGGCGCAGGATTTCGTTGGTGCCCTCAAAGATCGACAGGATGCGCGTATCGCGGGTCATCTGCTCGTAGGGCAGTTCGCGCATGAAGCCGTTGCCGGCGGCAATCTGCAGCGCTTCGTAGCAGCTGCGCTGCACGGCTTCGCTGGCGAAGATCTTGCTCATCGCCGCTTCCACCGAGTAGTCGGTGCGGCCGCTGTCGATCAGGTGCGCCACCATCCACACCGTGCTTTCGGCGGCGAAGCAATCGGCGGTCATCTGCGCGATCTTCTCGCGCACCAGGCCGAACTCGGCGATCGACTGGCCGAACTGCTTGCGCTCGCTGGCCTGTGCACAGGCCATGCGGATCAACGCACGCATGCCGCCAACAGCACCGCCGCCCAGACCCGTGCGGCCGCTGTTGAGGATGTTCATCGCCACCTTGAAGCCCTTGCCGACCGGGCCCAGCACATTGGTCGCGGGAACGCGTACATCGCTGAAGGCGACCGTGGTGGTGGACGAGGCGCGGATGCCCATCTTGTCTTCGTGCGGGCCGTGGCTGACGCCTTCCCAGCCGGCCTCGACGATGAAGGCGGTGACCTTGCCTTCGGGCGTGTCGGTGCGCGCGAACACGGTGTAGAAATCGGCGATGCCGCCGTTGGTGATCCAGATCTTCTCGCCGCTCAGCGTCCAACTGCCGTCGTCGTTGCGGTGTGCCTTGGTGCGGATGGCCGCGGCATCGGAGCCGGCGCCGGATTCGGTGAGGCAGAAGGCTGCGATCATCTCGCCGCTGGCCAGTCTGGGCAGGTAGCGCTGCTTCTGCTCGTCGTTGCCGAACAACAGCAGGCCCTTCATGCCGATCGAGCTGTGCGCGCCGATGGTCAGCGATACCGAGCTGTCGTGGCTGCTGGTCTGGCCCAGCACGCGCGCATAGGCGCCATTGGACAGCTCCAACCCGCCGAACTCCTCCGGAATGATCAGCCCGAACAGGCCCATGTCGCGTAGCGCCTGGATGAACTCCGGCGGCTGCTCGGCATCGCGGTCGTACTGGCGCAGCTCGGCGGTCTTGTCGGCCAGGAACTGGTCGATGGCATCGGTCATCGAGCCCAGCATCTCGCGGTCACGTTCACGGATCTGTGGGTAGGGGAACAGCACATCTTCGGCGATATGGCCAAAGAACAGCTGCTTGGCGATGCTTTCATCCAGGTTCTGTGCTGCAACGGTATTCACGTACGGCTCCTTGTGCTGCGAACGATGACGGCGTTTGCCCGATGATGACCCACTCTTGCCACAGGTTCACACATTCAAAAGGCACAATCGTGGAACTCGCTGTGCCCTTGTCGGTCTTTGCAGTGTGCCGATCTACCGTGACAGGGCCGGTTATTGCCCTGCGTCGTGCTTTTTGCTGGAGTTGCATGCGTTCCGATCCTGCTGCCGAACCGCTATGGACCCGATTGACTGCCGGCGTGATTGCCTTGGCGTTCATGTCCGGGCTGGTGCGTTTGTTGCTGCAGTTGCCGGAGCTGAACGTTGCACGGGAGGAAACCCGGATCCAACTGCGCTGGTTGCTGACCTCACCGCAGACGGCCGCACTTGCACCGCCGCAGCAACGCGCAGCTTCAGCGCTGCCGGATAGTCCACAGCGTGCGCCGACAGCAGCCACCAGCAGCGCGCCTGCCGTTGATGCGGCGCCTGCAACTCCGCAACTTGCGATGACTGCAGTACCTGCAGCGAAGCCATCGGCAGCGCAGGCTGGCTGGTCGCAACGCCTGTATGGCAAGGACGGCACATTGGCGGTGCCCACGGACGGCAACGCCACCCGGCCCAAGAGCGCGACCGAGCGGGTGTTCGAGCACCGCGACGAGTTGGCGACCGGGGTTGGTGATCGACCGCTGGAGAAAATGGTTTCCGGCATGTTCGAGGACAAGGAAAAGCCGCCAACGCTTGGGCAGATGGGCGCGCGCTTGATTCATGGTCCCGATATCCAACCGGCGCAGGCACGGCGCCCGCCCGAGGTGGCGTTCAATCCCAATCTGCATGAGCGCAAGTCCGATCTGGGCAGCGAAGCCACCGGCGATGCCTACAAGGCAGCGCCCATCCGTTACGAGAAAGCACCGGACATGAAGGGTGAAGCCAGTCGCCGCATTCGCGTTGCGCTGGGCGCGCTGGAGCAGCGCTATCCGCGCTGCAATGGGCAGCAGCGCCGGCAGTGGCTTGCGCCCGCGATGACGCACCTGGATGCGCTGCAGCGCGCCGAGTACCGTTTCAACAATGGCGCCGATCCGGTGGAGGCCGAGCACAGCCTGCTCAGTGCCGCGGACAGCGCCTATGACATGGCCCGGCGCGCACTGTGGGATGCCGAGCGGCGCATGAAAATGTGCACTTGAGCGGCGGTCATCCTGGGCCAGCAGCGGGCCTGCCTGTTGCCATTGCCGGTTCCTGCTGATCGACCTGCGCGACAGCTGCCAGACAAACCGGGACAAAACAGGACGACTTTTCTAAGTTATTGTCTTTGAATGGTTTTTTGGTGGTTTTGCATGCCTAGAATCGGACGTCTTCCTATTCTGGTGGTGCGATGAAGTCGATCGGTCTTTTGTTCTCCACGCTGGCGCTTGTTTCGACATTCGGTTGCCAGGCAACGCCGGTGCCGGTGCCGTCCGCAGGTGTTGGTGTCGCCCCGGGGTTTAGCCACGCGCTACCCAAACATGCGTTGGTTGGCTATCTGCATAACTTCGACAACGGGCAGGGCCTGTTGCCGGTGGGCAAGGTGGATGAGAGCTGGGACGTGATCGTGCTGGCCTTCGCCGATGACATGGGCGAGGGCAAGGTGGCGTTCAATCCGGATCCCGCGCTGGACCGCACGCAGTTGATTGCCGACATCGCCGCCAAGCGTGCGCAGGGCAAGATCGTGGTGTTGTCCTTCGGTGGTGAACTGGGCACGGTGACCTTGAACACCCAGCGCGACGAAGACAATTTCGTGCGCACCACCGCCGATGCGATCAATACCTACGGTTTCGATGGCATCGATGTCGATCTGGAGAAGATCGCAGGTGTGGTGCACGGCGCGCCGGTTACGCCGCACCTGATCTCGGCGGTGAAGCGCCTGCATGGCATGTACCCGAACCTGTATGTGTCGATGGCGCCGGAGCATCCGTATGTTCAGGGTGGCATGGTGTCTATGGAAGGCATCTGGGGTGCGTATCTGCCGCTGATCGATGGCCTGCGCGAGGAACTGGATCTGCTGCATGTGCAGCTTTACAACAACGGTGGTCTGCCCACGCCGTACCGCGCTGAGAAATATTCGGGTGGCAGCGTGGACATGATGGTTGGCTCGGCCAGGATGCTGATCGAAGGGTTTGATCTGGCCGGTGGCAAGGGACGCTTTGCTGGGCTGCGTGCGGACCAGGTTGCCTTGGCGCTGCCGTCGGGTCTGCGCGCTGCAGGCAATGGTTATGCGACGCCGGCGGATATCAATCGTGCCTTCGATTGCCTGACCATGGCGAAGCAATGCGATGAGGTGAAGCCGAGCCAGCCGCATCCGGAATTCCGGGGCGTGATGACCTGGTCGATCAATTGGGATGTGGCTGATGGGCGAGCATTTTCGGTGCCAGTAGGTGGGCATCTGCGGGCGGCGCAGGGGCGTTGATTGCGGTGGGAGCTTTTGTGGTTTTGGTTTTTGCTTGAAGTAAAAGCAAAAGCAAAAGCAAAAGCAAAAGCAAAAGCTCCCCTCATCCGGTGCTTCGCACCACCTTCTCCCGTGAACGGGAGAAGGAAAGAGCCACGGCCACGGCAGAAGCAACAGCAGAAGCAAAAGAAACAGCAGAAGCAGAAGCAACAGCAACAGCAACAGCACATACGTAGCCCGGGTAAGCGCAGCGCACCCGGGGCTGTTGGCGGCCTATCGGAATGACCGCCAGAGCTCCGTCCACCGGCTCTGCTTGCCCGGCCCAGCTCGCTGCGCGGCCAGGCAATCCGTTGGCATTCAGGTGTGTTCTCTCACTCCACCCAGAAATGCACCAGCGTCACCAACTCATCATCGCGAAACCCGGGATACAAGCGTTGCATCACCGCAAGTAATCCCGCAGGCGTGCGACAGCCGGGATCATGCTCATCGCGCAGATCGGCTTCATCCAAGGCATCAAAGGCCCTCAGCTCGGTCTGCAGTGAGATGGGACCAATCTGGCGGCCTTCACCCAGTTCGATACACGCCTGCGCCACCCCATGCCAACGCGCGCCTCGCCGTACGCTGGTGTTGCGTCCGGTATGGAATTGGGGGTTATCAAAGCCGAGCAGTGGCACGGTCATGGGTGCTGGAAGGGGCTGGAAAGCAGGTATTCATTCTGGACGCGATTGGCGCCTTTTTCATCACCTGCCGTTCAAACAGGCAGGCTCAGCATCGTCTCCTTCCTCACGATTGGATCTGGCCCCATGCCGCGCGCGGCCGCACTTGTGCTGTTGCTGCTCTTGTACGGGTTGTGTGCGCCGTTGCAGGCGCGCACGGTGTACCGCTGCGTGCAGAAGGGCACGGTCAGCATGGCCACTGCGCTGGAGCCGGGCTCCAACTGCAAGGCCATCGAGATCGATGACAACGCCGTGCAGACCCCCAATCTCTGGGGCAACTTCGGTGTGTTCAGCGGCACCCTGTATGAGCGTGAGCAGGATGGCAGGCTGGTTTATTCCACCCGCAACCTGCCGGGCTCGACGCCTTACCTGCGTTTCACTGTCGCCACGCCGCCGGGCGAGCCGGCCCATGAAGGTCTGGGCCGGGTAGGCACGCCGCAGTTGAACCGGCACGCCCCGCAATTCCGTGCCGCTGCGAAAGCCACCGGCGTGGATGATGCCTGGTTGCGTGCGGTCGCCCATGCCGAAAGCGCATTCGATGAAAAAGCGGTGTCGCCCAAGGGCGCGCAGGGGGTGATGCAGTTGATGCCGGAGACGGCAACCGAGTACGGGGTGAGTGATCCCTTGTCACCTGCGCAGTCCATCCATGGTGGCGCGCGCTACATGAAATCGCTGCTGCGCCGTTACAACGGTGATCGAACTCTGGCGGCTGCCGCGTACAACGCCGGGATCGGTGTGGTTGCGCGCTATGGCGGGGTGCCGCCGTATGCGGAGACGCGGCAGTACGTGGACAAGGTATTGGCCTTGTACGGGCGTTATCGCGAGGCGATGGGGACTGGGCCGGAGCGGCCGGCTTTGTAGTAGGGCTTTTCGGGATTGAGGAAGGCAAAAGCGGAGCAAAGGCACCCCTCCCCAGCCCTCCCCTTGCCTGCGGCAAAGGGAGGGGGCGGATCGTGCGGCACTGCAGGTTTTGCTTCAGTCCCCTCCCTTGCGAAGCAGGGGAGGGTTAGGGAGGGGTGCCTTTGCCTTTGCCTTGGCTTTGGCTTTGGCTTTGGCTTTGGCTTCAGCTTCAGCTTCAGCTTCAGCTCTCAATCCCAGCCTCCAGCAACCGCAACTGCTCCCAACCCACGTGATGCATCAGCTCGCGCACCACCACCAGCGCGGCAACGAAATCCGGGCGCTCGGGTATATCCAGGCTCTTTGCCGGCATCCCCGCCGCTACCTGTGCCAACTGGTTGAATGCCCGCTCGACTTCGTCGATGTCCAGCTCACAGATCGCCTGCGGCGGATAGCCCAGCACGCCCGGCAGAGGCGCCAGCACCGCATCGGCACACTCCAATACCTCCAGTGAATCCAGGCGCAGGGCTGGAATCCACGGCATCAAGGCATCTTCGGTGCTGGCAATGGCCTGTTCCATTGCCTGCTCCGAAGGCGGGAAATGCTGCAGTCCCGCCTTCAACAGCGAGGGCAGTGACAGCGACAGGCTGATATCCGTGCTCTGCCCAGCCTGCAGGCGGATCGCCTCTTCTTGCAGATATAGATGCATACGGTTCTCCACCATGCAGGGCTTTCGGCGGTTTCGCCGCAGGCCGTGAGCGTCTATGGTGCCGGGTCCGTCGTTGGTTGGGTGTACATGGATCGCAAACATTGGGTAATTGCCGTCATTGCCGTGACCGGCGCCGCGCTGGCTGCCACCTTCGTGTGGGCGCCACAGGTGCCTGCGCCAGCGGGTCCGCCGCCTACACCGCTGGGCTGGCAGGCGCAGATCGAGTTGCTGGGCGGCGACGGCGTGGCGGGTAGCAGCGCCGGCAAGGGCGCACATACCCGCTTCAGTGATCCCTGGGGGCTGGCGATGGGCGGTGGCCTGTTGTTCGTCGCCGATGCAGGCGACAACAACCGCATTCTCTACCGCGGCCTTGACGGTGCCTTCGAGGTGTTGGCTGGTGGCATTGAAGGCTTTGCCGACGGGCAGGGCGCTGCAGCGAAGTTCAACACGCCGTCGGGCATCGCCCTGGATGGGCAGGGCAATCTCTATGTGGCCGACACCGGCAACCATGCCATCCGCAGGATCAGCGCGCAGGGCCAGGTCATTACCCTGGCCGGTGATGGCATGCCGGGCTTCGCCGATGGCAAGGGCGCGCAGGCGCGCTTCAATGGACCAATGGGCGTGGCGGTGGCTGCGGACGGCCGCGTTTATGTCGCCGATACCTGGAATGACCGCATCCGCGTGATTGCCACCGATGGCACGGTCAGCACCCTGGCCGGTGGTGCACTGCCGGGTTGGGAGGATGGGCAGGGCGCCCAGGCGCGTTTTGATACACCGACCGACCTGAAGTTCGACAGCCACGGCAACCTCTGGGTCACCGACCTGCAGAACAACGCGCTGCGCACGGTCAGCAGCACCGGCATGGTCAGTACCCGGGTTGGAATGCCCAACGCCGATCGGGTGTTGTGGGGACCGATGACCCTGGCCATCACCCATGACGACGTGGTCTATGTTGGCGAGCGGCTGAGCGGCCGCGTGGTGCAGTTGTCACCACACGGCCATATTGTGGCCGTGGCGGGCAACGACGCGCAGCGCTTTGCGCGCCCGGCGGGGCTGGCGCTGGCGCCGGATGGCAGCCTGCTGCTGAGCGACGCGGATGCCTATCGCATCCATCATCTG
Organism: Stenotrophomonas sp. PS02298; assembly: GCF_029959445.1. GTDB lineage: Bacteria > Pseudomonadota > Gammaproteobacteria > Xanthomonadales > Xanthomonadaceae > Stenotrophomonas. Next base: position 16,197 of record NZ_JASCOR010000043.1, read on the forward strand.
GTGCCACACATCGCGACAACAGCCGATGCGCCGCCGCAACTGGGACCGTCGCCGGACAACCCGCTACCCGCCAACCAGGGGCGTTGGCCGCTGGCACCTCAACTGGGCTGGCATGAAGTCACCGGCACGCTGGGCGAGGTGCGTGGCAACTTCAGCGGGGAGAGCCGACACCACCTGCATAGCGGTTTCGATGTGCGCGGTGATGTGGGCCAGACCGTACTCGCCGTAGCCAGCGCAAAGGTCAGCAGCCCGGCATCGACCTGGTCACTTGGTGGCCAGGCTGAAGGCCTGTCGCTGAACAAGCTCGACTACATCCACATGAAGGTTGGCCGCGATGCATCCAATCGTGCGCTGGATCCAGCACGCATGCAGCTCGTCTACGACGAAGCCGGCCAGCTGGATCGCGTACGTGTACGCCGTGGCACGCGCTTCCAGCCCGGTGATGCATTGGGCAGCATCAACAATCAGGCGCACGTGCACCTGGCGGTTGGGCCATCGGGCTACGAGCGCAATGCGGTGCGGCTTGGCTTCTCCAACTACGCCGATCATGTCGCGCCGAAGATCGACGATATCGCCTTGCTCGACAGCAACAACCAGCGCCTGATCGACAAGGTCGATGGACGCCTGCAGGTACCGCGCGATGGCGGTGGCCTGCAGCTGGTGGTCGAGGCCTGGGACCAGGTTGACAACAACCTGCCGCGACGCCGGCTTGGACTGTACAGCCTGGGTTACCAGATACTCGACGCCACTGGCCGCGCGCTGCCCGGCTACGAACAGCCACGTACCAACATCATCTTCAACCGCATGCCACCGCAACGCGAAGCGGTGAAGCTCGCTTATGCGGCGGACAGCGGCATCACCGTGCATGGCAGCAGCAGTACCCGCTTCCGCTACGTGCTGACCAATACCGTGCGTGATGGCCTGCTGGGAAGTGGTGAACTACAGCCGATGGAGCTGCAGCCGGGCAACTACACGATCCGGATCACCGCGAAAGACTACAGTGGCAATGAAGCTGCGCTGGGCAACAGGCTCGACGTCAGCATTGCCCACTGATTGTGCGCCCGCGTCTGCTCTGTAGGTGGGGGAATGACGGTTTGCGCTGATCGGAGGTGACCACGGACGGAATCACCCGTGGCCACCCAGCTTCGGGGCGTCGCTTACCAGTCGTACTGCAGCTGCAGGCGGGCGTAGCGCGGCGTGGTAGTTGTAGAAGTCGGTGATCGTGCCTGCCGAGTTGTACGAGTACCTGGTCTCATATACCTGCACCGGTTTGATCGAGTTGAAGGCATTGAGTACCGAGAGCTGCATGCTCAGGCCTTGGGCCCACTTCGGTTTGTAGACCACGTTGGGGCTGACGTTGAGCGTCCACGGCGTGCGGCCGGAACCGCCCAGCCTGGAGATGTCGTCTTCGGCCACATTGCAGGTGTGGAATACGCCGGCGTAGCCGTACTCGGTACCGAAAGTGCCCATGCCGCCGCCGAGGCAGCTGATCGGTGCGCCCGACTGCACCTGGATGTTGGCACCTACCTGCCACTCGTCGTTGAAGTGGTAGCCGCCGTAAAGCTTGAAGGTATGGCGATGGTCGTTGAACAGATAGTCATCGGCGCCGTACATGATCTCGGCGAAATCGAAATCCGAGGTGGTACCGGTATCGCTCTGGCCATTGGTGCTCTTCACCAGACCTTCGTAGTTCCCGCTGAGCTTTGCCTAGGTGTAGTTGAAGCTGGCATACCACTTGTCAGTGTGTTTTTCCGCAGCGAGGGTAAATGCCTTGTAGTAGCGCTTGGCCTCCGGGCCCAGCTTGTCGGCAGCAACGGTGAGGGTTTCAGCGCTGCCGTTGTCGTCCACATCCAAGCTCAGGGTCAGGACAGCACGGAGCGCGAGCCATTGGAGAACTCGCCGCTACCGGCGACAGCGCCGGGGGCTGGCAGGGTGATGGCTTCAGCGCCGCGGCCAAGCGGCAGCACGGCCAACTGCTCTGAGGTTATCACCGACTTGGAGACCATGTTGCTGACGTCGATCTAGGGCATGCTGGCAGCGGTAGCCGTCACCGCATTCAGGGTAGTTGCACCTTCGCCCCGAGAGGAAATTTCGGTGCCTGCGCCAAAGCGCAGCAGCACATTCTCACGCTTGTCGAGGGCCTGGCCATCACGTTCCAGGCTGATCGAGTGCTTGCCGATGTGTGCGAGCCAGGCGACCAAGAGGCGTCGTTAAGAAGCTGCGCTGTGCACGCTGCATCCAACGAGCGAGTGGGCAGCCCGTCGAGGACGATTCTTCAAAGGCAGGAGGCCTGAATTGCACGAATGCAATCGATTGCCGGACTTCTGTTTGATAAAAAAGAAGCCCGGCTAGATGCCGGGCTTCTTCCTTTTCTGTCCGTTACGACTTAGTAGTCGTATCGGATGCTGAAGCGCATGCTGCGCGGTGCGGAATAGCTGATCACGCGGCCGGTCAGCTGGTAGGGAACGCCGATGCCACCGTTTTCGCCGTACTCAACGATGTTCTGCGCCACTCTGCGGTTCAATACATTGAAGATATCAAAGCTGAACTGCAGCTTGTTGCCTGCCACAAAGCTGGGAGCGTAGTTGACGCCAACGTCCATGCGGGTAGTCCAAGGCATGGTGCCTCGGGACCCACGCGGGGACGCTTCGCCATTGCAGAACCAATAGTACGGGCCGTTGTACAGCACGTTCTCGGTTGCGAAATCATCGTTCGCGTTCACACCGTTATAAATGCCGGTGCAGTTCTTCGGTCGTCCTGAGTACGCTACGAATGTGCCAGAGAAGCGCCATTCATCGTTCAGCTGGTAGTAGCCGAATGCCTTGAACTGGTGGCGGCGATCATTCGGAAGATTGCCGTAACCGCCTTCCGTCTGTTCCACGTGATCCCACGACTGAGTCTGAGCAGCCTGCGCGACGTCCTGACCAATATCGGAATTGGTCATGCCCTCGCCGTTGCCATAGTTGTGAGACCAGGTGTAGTCCAGCTTGTAGTACCAGTCATCAGCAAACGGATGTTCGATGAACAGGTCAACCGAATGATACTTGCGCACCATCTTCGGGAAACCGCCATTGAACTTGGCGTTATGCGGATTGCCTGCGTCGTCATAAAGCACCCAGGTGTTGGTTACACCAGGGTTGCCCATACGGCAGCCGCTGGTGTTGTTCGTCCAGAGACGAGCAGCCTCGGTGTCCATTCCGTCGAAGTCGACATCGCCGGCTTTGTTTCCAGCCGAATCGAAGACATTGTCATACCCGTTAGCTACGCCCCAAGCAATTGCACCACGGGGATCGCAGATGTCGTCGATCATGCTTCCGAGTTCACGGTAGACATAGCGCATTCCGCCGAACAGCTTGTTGCTGATCTGCTTCTCAAAGCCGAGTACGAGTTCGTCCTGGAAATACGGCTTCAAATCGCTTGCTGCCACCGCATTGGGATTCGGTGACTGACCATACTCGGAGTTGGAGGAATACGGACCATTGGGACTGATCAAGCTGGTGTTCAGTGGCAAGCCAGTGTTTGGATCAATGCCGGTATATGAGAAGTACTCGTTGGTAAAGGTCGAACCCGAGGCGCCGCGCTGAGCAACGGTGTTGGGCACGGTTAGGTGATACCGGCCGACGTTACCAAAGACCTTCAGGCTGGAATCGCCGAACACGTCCCACGTGACACCTATACGGGGTGCCCACTGGTCCTTTCCGTCGAGGTAGGCAATGCCATCACCGTTGAAGTTGGTGAAGTTCTCATTGCGCACACCCAGCGAGAGCAGAACCTTGTCAGAAACCTGCCAACGATCTTCCAGGTAATAGGCGTACTGTTCGGTCTTGAATTGGCCACCGTTGTTGTAGACGACCTTTGAAACATACCGGCCATTGGCTGGGATGATCATGCCGCCACCGCCCTGCAAGGCCGTATCGGCCGCGCCGTAGCCGTAATTCCAGTAATAACCAGCGTTACCTGCGGTCACGGTGCCTTCGCGTGACTCGGAGTTCTGTTCGTCATAACCGAAGCGCAGGGAATGGTCACCCACTGTCCAGATCAAGTCGAGGCGGCCACCATCAGTCTCATCGAATGCATCTGGATAGGCCAACTGGGTCAGTGAGCCGAAGCTGAGAGCGTTGCCGCCTGCAAACGGAGTGCCGCGCACTGGAACGATCCCTGCATCGTATCCCCACGGCGTACGGGTGTGTTCCTGTTTCTGCTTGCCGTAGAGCGCGGTCAGCGTCAGGTTCTCTGTGAGGTACCCGGTGTACTTGCCGATGTACAGTTCACCGCCATCCTTGTAGTCACCGCCGCCCATCCTGACCTTACCGCGTTGGAAAGGAGCGTTTGACTCCCCGGTCGCAGCATTGTTGGAGTTTGCGACGGCCTGCGTGTAAGCGTAAGGGTAAAGGTATTCAGTGCGCTTGGAGACATCGGATACAGCCGTCAGTTCGAGGGTCTGGTTGTCCGTAATGTTCCAGTCAATCTTGGCGAGCCATCGTGGCACGTCGTACTCAAATTCACCATAGTTGGTGGTGGAGCCAGCACGTGCACCGTACGTTTCGACACTGCGGTCCTGGAACTCGCCGCTGGCGTAGAAGAACAGTCGGTCCTTGACGATTGGACCACTGACGTAGGCGCCGTAGCTGACCGACTCGTCCTTGTAATCATGCAGGTTCTGATAGAGCTGGCCGTCCAGCGCCAGCCCGACCTTGGGTACATAGATGTTGCGCCGATGGTCTGCGTTCGGGTTCCAGATTGCTTGGCCACCGAAACGCCAATCGTTGCTGCCGCGCTTGGTCACCATGTTGATCACGCCACCGGTGGCGCGGCCGAACTCTGCGCCGTAGCCCGAAGTCAGGACCTGCATCTGATCAAGACCATTGAATGGCAGGGTGGTTGAGCCCAGGCCTGTGAGCGGATTGGTGACCGCGTAGCCATTGATGTAATAGGCGTTTTCCGTGACCGAAGCACCGCCGAAGGATGCGACACCGTTGTACCGAGAATCGCCAGCCACAACGCCTGGTGCCAACAGCGCAACTGCATTGATCGAGCGCCCGATGGGCATCTTCTCGATCTGTTCGGAGGTGAAAACCGAGCGGATGTCGGTCGAACTCACGTCGATCGAGGGGCTATTGCTTCCCGTCACGGTTATCGAATCGAGGGTGGTTGCATCACCACCTGATGCGCCGAACGAAACCTGGCTAGCGCTGCCCAGGTTGACGGCAACATCATCGCGCGTGGCGATGGTTCTGCCATCTTTTTTCAACTCGACTTTGTAGCTTCCGAGTGCCAGCGACGGTGCTTGATAGCGGCCATTGGCATCTGCGGTGACAGTGCGCGATTGGCCAGTACCGGAGTTGTAGATGACGATGGTGGTGCCCGGCTCGGCGTTGCCGAAGATGGAACCGGTAGCGTTGGACTGAGCGTGTGCCGCACCTGCGATGCAAAGACTGAGCGCTGTGCAGAGCACTGCGCGCTTCAACGTCATGTGGTTGGTCATACCTTCTCTCTCAGGAATGTTAGTCGCCGGTGCTGCTACTGGATCGAGCTAAACACCAGGTGAACGAACTTTAGCGGCGAAAAGGCTGAAAATTAACAAATGGTGAACATTTTTTTTTAAAATTTTTTTAATGTTCTTTGTTTTCAATGGCTTGTAGGTTTGCACTGTTAGGACTTTTTTCGTCAAACAGTAACCTTTGTTATCAAAATGCGATGAGATTGGTACGGGCATGGGGCTTGTGGGGAGAGCTTCGCTAAGTGACGTAGCCCGGCTCCACAGAATGGTCCTTCATCCCACAGCAGTGGAGCCGTACCTTTTCCTGCTCCAGGTCATCCACCGCCCGCACCTCGATGCTGCCGTACGCCGCCCACGGGAATTGCCGCGCGATGCGCATGGCCTCATCGGCGTCTGCCGCTTCGATCAGGTTGAAGCCGGCCAGGATTTCGCGGGTCTCCGCGAAGGGGCCATCGATGATCCGTGACTGGCCCTGGCGGCTGCGCAGGGTCTGAGCGGTGGTTGGTGGCTGCAGGCGTTGTGACATCAACAGAGTGCCCTGCGCCTGCAGGGCATCGGCATGTTGCAGGCAGCCACGCATCAGCGCGTCGTAGTCGTCGGCAGGCACGCTCTGCAGCAGTTGCGGGTCGATGTAGATCAACAGCATGAACTTCATGGTCCAGCCTCAGGCGCAGGGGTTGCACATGATGTCGCATCGCTTCTGCTGCGTTGCCGCATGAATTCATTCATAAAAAGATGGCGGGACCTTGTCGAGGTTGCCAGCCGTGCTTCGTCGTACCTGATGTGTAGCGGGCATGCCGCCTGCAACGGAGCACGGCGATGAAAGTGATGGTGCTGGTGAAAGCGACCCCCGAGACCGAGGCCGGCGTGATGCCTACGGAGGCGGAGATCGCCGCGATGGGAGCCTTCAATGAGGAGCTGGTGAAGGCCGGAATCATGCTGGCTGGCGAGGGCTTGAAGCCCACGTCACAGGCCGCGCGGGTGCGTTTCGCCGCCGAGGGCCGCAGCGTGATCGACGGTCCGTTCGCTGAAACCCGCGAGCTCGTTGCCGGCTTCTGGCTGTGGCAGGTGCGCTCGCTGGACGAGGCGGTGGAGTGGCTCAAGCGTGCCCCGTTCACCCCGGCTAACGGCAGTGCGGTGGAAGTGGAGATCCGCCCGTTCTTCGAAGCTGAAGATTTCGGCGCCGCCTTCACCCCGGAATTGCAGGCACAGGAGCAGCGTTTACGCGAGCAGATCGAGCGCAACAACTGAACCCAACCCCGAGCAGCAGGAGCAGGACGATGAAATTGATTCCGTTTTTGGGCTTCAACGGCCAGACCCACGAGGCGATGGCGTTTTACGCCAAGGCGCTGGGCGGCACGGTGGTGTCGGAGATGAAGTACGGCGACATGCCGCCGAGTCCGGACATGGATGCGGAAGGTTGCGGCGGTTTCATGCCGCAACCGGAGCAGATCGCGCATTGCCAGGTCGAAGCCGGCGGCGCGACGCTGATGGCTGCTGATGGTCCGCAAGGTGATGGTGGCAGTGCCACCACCATCAATGTCGACGTCGACAGCATCGAGGAAGCCGAGCGTGTGTTCGCGGCCCTGGCCGAAGGTGGGCAGGTGCAGATGGCCTTGGCCGAAACCTTCTGGGCGCACCGCTGGGGCATGTTGCTGGACCGCTACGGCAAGCCGTGGATGGTCAACTGCATGAAGCCGATGCCGGCGGAGGGCTGAGCATGGGCAACCCGCAGATGATCTTCGTCAATCTTCCGGTGCGTGACCTGCAAGCCTCCAGGGCTTTCTTCGGCGCACTGGGTTACAGCTTCAACCCGCAGTTCAGCGATGACAACGCGGCCTGCATGGTGATCAGCGACAGCATCTTCGTGATGCTGCTGGTGGAGCCGTACTTCCAGACCTTCACCAGCAAACCGCTGGGTGATGCGCGCAAGCAGACCGAGGTGATCACCTGCTTGTCGGCGGTCAGTCGGCCAGCGGTGGATGAGCTGGTGGACAAGGCCCTGGCCGCCGGCGGCAGCGAACCGATGCCGGCGCGTGATTACGGCTTCATGTACCAGCGCGGCTTCGCCGATCTCGACGGCCACCTGTGGGAAATCGCCCATATGGATGGCGAGCCGGGCCAATAACCAGGAGACGATCATGGCTTACGTGGATGGATATGTGTTGCCGGTACCCAGCGCGAAGATCGATGACTACAAGCGCATCGCGCGCAAGGCCGGCAAAGTGTGGAAGGAGCACGGCGCTTTGGCCTATGTCGAGGCGGTGGCCGAGGACGTGAAGCCGGGCAAGCGCACCTCGTTTCCGCAGGCGGTGAAGCTGAAGGAAGACGAGGTGGTGGTGTTCGCCTACGTGGTGTTCCGCTCGCGCGCGCACCGCGACAAGGTCAATGCCAAGGCGATGGCCGATCCACGATTGGCCGGCATGGGGCCGAAGGACATGCCGTTTGATGGAAAGCGGATGTTCTGGGGCGGGTTCAAGCCGTTCGTGCAGTTGTGAGTTTCTGCTCCCTCCCTTGCGCGTAGCCAAAGGGAGGCTCTGCTCCCTCCCTTGCGCCGCAGGCGGAGGGGAGGGTTGGGGAGGGGTTGGTTTTTGTTTTGCGCCCCGGTGAAGGACGTTTCCCTGATCGTATGCATCACCAGCTTCGCGGCTGACGCCGCCCCTGCAACACCGCACTCCGCACTTGCGGCAGTCGAACCGCGATGCTCTGATCGCGCCCTATGAACGATCCACAACTGCAACGACTGCTCGACACGCTTTGGCGCATGGAGTCACCACGTCTGGTAGCGCGCCTGGCGCGCATGCTCGGCGATCTCGACAGCGCTGAAGAACTGGCGCAGGACGCGTTGGTCGCGGCATTGGAGCATTGGCCCAAACAGGGTATTCCCGACAACCCCGCCGCCTGGTTGATGGCCACCGCGCAGCGGCGGGCCATCGATCGGCTGCGGCAACGGCGCCTGCATGCGCAGCGGCAGGCGCAGATCATCGACGAACAGCAGGACTACAGCATGGGCGCGGACCAGTCCGACCATCTGGACGACATCGGTGATGACCTGCTGCGGCTGGTGTTTGTCGCCTGTCATCCCGAACTGCCTGCCGATGCGCGGGTCGCGATGACCCTGCGCCTGCTGTGCGGCTTGAGCACCACCGAGATCGCCCGTGCTTACCTGGTTCCCGAGCCCACCATCGCCCAGCGCATCGTCCGCGCCAAGCGCCTGCTGGCCGAGCGCAAGGTGGCGTTCGAAGTGCCGCGCTTGCAGGAGTTGGCGCCACGCCTGCAGTCGGTGCTGGACGTGGTCTATCTGGTGTTCAACGAGGGTTACGCGGCCAGCAGCGGTGAGGACTGGATGCGGCCGGCGCTCTGCGAAGAGGCGCTGCGGCTGTGCCGGGTGCTGGCCGGGTTGATGCCCAACACGGTACCCGTGCTCGGCCTGCTGGCCTTGATGGAGCTGCAGGCCTCGCGCCTGCGTGCACGAACCGCCGCTGATGGTTCGGCGGTATTGCTGCTGGAGCAGGATCGCAGCCGTTGGGATTGGCTGCAGATCGCGCGCGGGCAAGCAGCGTTGGATCAGGCAACGAAACTGGGCGGTGCCGATGACGCCTGTGTATTGCAGGCTGGCATCGCCGCCTGTCATGCACGCGCAAGGCTGGCCGAGCAGACCGATTGGCAGACCATCGCTGTGCTGTACGCGCGCTTGGCGGAGGTGATGCCCTCACCCGTGGTTGAGCTCAACCGGGTGGTGGCGGTGGCGCAGGCCCACGGTGCGGCACCGGCCTGGGCGTTGCTGCAGGCGCTGGTCGATGATCCGCAGCTGCAAGGCTACGCGCCGTTGCAGGCTGTGCGCGGCGACCTGCTGGCGCGGCTGGGGCGTGCCGAAGAAGCACGCCAGGCGTTCGAACAGGCCGCGGCGCTGAGCAGCAATGCGCGCGAGCGCGAGGCATTGCTGAGCCGTGCGGCAACCCTGCAATAAGACACTGCACACGGGCGAGCTGGGCTGGCTACACTCCGGGGGTTGCCTTACCACTGGAGTACAGCGTGAAACGAGTCGTAATCAGCCTGTTGGCGATGTCGGTATCCACGGCCCTGATGGCTGCCCCGCCCAAGTTTGATGGTGCCCGCATCTCGGCCGACGTCCGCGAACTGGCCTCCGACGCCTATGAGGGCCGGTCCCCGGCCACCGCGGGCGAGGAAAAGACCATCGCCTTCCTGAGCAAGCAGTTCGCTGCTGCCGGCATGCAGCCGGGCGGTGACCTGCAGGACGGCAAGCGCCTGTGGACCCAGGCGGTGCCGCTGTTGAAGGGCGACATCGTCGGCAAACCGGTGCTGTCGCTTAGCAGCCAGGGCAAGCCGCAGACGCTGACCCAAGGCCAGGAGATCGCCGTACGCGCGGCCATGAACGGCGCCAGCGCAGTGGATATCAGCAATGCACCGCTGGTGTTCCTCGGCTATGGCGTCAAGGCGCCGGAGCGCAACTGGGATGACTTCAAGGGCGTGGACCTGAAGGGCAAGATCGCCGTGGTGCTGATCAACGACCCGGATTTCGAGACCGGTGCCGGTGACTTCGACGGCAAGGGCATGACCTATTACGGCCGCTGGACCTACAAGTACGAAGAGGGCGCGCGCCAGGGCGCCGCCGGCGTGCTGATCGTCCACGAAACCGCACCCGCCTCCTATGGCTGGGCGACGGTGGCCGGCTCCAATACCAACACCATGTTCGACGTGGTCCGGCAGAACCCGGCCGAGGCGCACCCGGCGCTGGAAGGCTGGATCCAGCGTGATCTGGCGGTGGATCTGTTCAAGCGCGCCGGGCTGGATTTCGAAACGCTGAAGAGGCAGGCGCAGTCGCGCGACTTCCAGCCGGTGGAGCTGAAGGGTGAAACCTTCTCGGCCAGCTACCAGGTCAAGAACGAAGTCATCACCTCGCACAACGTGGTCGCGCGCCTGGAAGGCAGCACTTACCCTGATGAAACCGTCATCTACTCCGGGCACTGGGATCACATCGGCGTCGGCGAGCCGGATGCACGCGGCGACCGCATCTTCAACGGCGCGATGGACAACGCTTCCGGTACCGCCGCACTGGTCGAGCTGGCGCGTGGTTTCGCCACCCAGCCCAGGCCGCAGCGCTCGGTGCTGTTCCTGGCCGTGACAGCGGAAGAAAAGGGCCTGCTGGGGTCGGAGTACTACGCCAGCAACCCGCTGTATCCGCTGGCCAAGACCGTTGCCGTGATCAACATGGACGGCATGTCGCCGTACAGTCCGTCGCGTGACTTCGGCATCTACGGTACCGCCAAGGTCGAACTGCTGGACCAGCTCAAGGACGTGGCCAAGGGCTGGGACATCCGCTACACCCCGGACACCAAGCCGGAAGCCGGCCTGTTCTTCCGCTCCGATCATTTCCCGTTCGCCAAGCGCGGCGTGCCGGCCTTGTCGTATGGCGCGGGGCAGGACTGGATCGACGGTGGCGTCGCCGCCGGCAAGAAGGCCTCCGACGAGTACACCGCCAAGCGCTACCACCAGCAGGGCGACGAATGGCAGGCCGACTGGACCTTTGCGGGTGCAGCGCGTGACCTGGAAGTGCTGTACACCCTGGGCGAGAAGCTGGCCAACTCGCGTGACTGGCCGAACTGGAGCCAGGAAGAGAGCTTCCGCGCGACGCGTGATGCGAGTGCGGCAGAGCGCAAGTAAGGTTTGAAGGCTTTGAAACCCCTCTCCCGCTTGCGGGAGAGGGGTTGGGGTGAGGGCAGCTTTTGCTTTAGAGCGCAGCGATCCTGCGCTTGAGGCTTTACCGTTGAAGCCCCTGCCGAGCATGGCTCGGCACTACAGGCTTCTCTCCCTCCGGGAGGGGGGGGGGAGGGCAGCTTCTGCTTTAGAGCGCAGCGATCCTGCGCTTGAGGCTTTACCGGTAAAGCCCCTGCCGAGCATGGCTCGGCACTACAGGCCTCCCTCCCTCCGGGAGAGGGGTTGGGGTGAGGGCAGCTTCTGCTTTAGAGCGCAGCGATCCTGTGCTTGAGGCTTTACCGGTGAAGCCCCTGCCGAGCATGGCTCGGCACTACAGGCCCCTCTCCCTCCGGGAGAGGGGTTGGGGTGAGGGCAGGGGACCCATAAATACATACAGCCCCCAAGAATCCGGTCACCGCACCATCAAGGAAGATCCATGACAAACACCAGCGCCTGCGGCGCGATCCTGTGCCTGGTTGGCATCACCTCCTCGTTGTGGGCCTCTGCCGCGCCTTTACCGGCAAACTGGCAGATGTTGCCGACCGCGCAGCAGGCGCCAGAGAAAGGCCTGCCGTCAGCCCTGCAGGCACCCTTGCTGGCCAAGCAGCAACGCCCGTTGGACACGGTGGAACTGCTGGTGGCGTTGCCGTTCGAGCAGGTGCTGCCGGTGGTTCAGGCCAGCCTGGCACCGCTGGGCAAATTCAATGCGCCGGTACAGCGCACCCGCGTGGCCTACATGGATCACGGCTGGGGCAATGTGCTGATCGCGCGCCGACCGGAATTGAAGGCCGAGTTCATCCGTCGCTACCGCATGCCGGCATTGCGTACGGCGGTGGAGCAGGGCGCCCTGCTGGCCGAGGAACTGCCGCTACGCGAGCAGCGCCTGCAGCGCGACCCAACGGTCGATGCAATGAGCGACAAACTGGCCGAACTGCAGGGCAGCTTCGCCAGCTGGCAGGCCAGCGCCGAACAGAAACACGGTGTACTCGGCCGCGCCAAAAGCACAATCGAAGTGCGGGTGATGCAGGTCGACGAAGCACTGGGCAAACCGGCTACGGTCATCACCCTGAGCCGTACCGACGACTGGCCAAATCCGAACGGCGGCATCGTCGACCAGCTGCGCGAGTTCAACGTGATGGGCGGGGGACCCTCACCACGTCTGAGCCGCCGTCGCGTGCCGGAGGCGCTTTTCAATCCGGTCTACGATGCCGTGCGCAAGCTGCCCGGTGCAGCCCTGCAGATCGGCGTCGGCGCCCGTGATTGGCAGCTGCCGGCGCAGGCAGATATTCGCATCGTCGAACCGACCTTGACGGCGCCGGGCGGCAACAAGGACGCGACCGCAGCGCAACGCCTGCTGCCCTTCGGCAGTGGCGACTACTACGACATGCGGCCGCTGGCCGACGGCAGCGTACTCCTGCTCAGCAGCTATCCCGAGGCCTTGTGGCGCTGGGCGCCGGGTATGGGCGAGAAGCCGCAGCGTCTGTGGCAAGCCAGCGCGGATGCCGGCCGCGCTGGCCTGAGCGTGGACCCGCAGGGCCGCACTGCCTGGCTGGCGGTACAGCAGCAGATCGTGGAGTACAGCCTGGACCAGCAACGTGCGCTGGCGCATCCGCTGCGCTGGGCAGCCGGTGTGCGTCAGCCGATCAGCGGCGGTTGGAAGTGGACGCATGACACGCAGGGCCGGCCGGTGCCGTACGACCATGCCCTGGACGGCGGTGGTGCAATTCGCGATGTGCTGCGCGTGCTTGAGCCGCAGACGACGCCATCGGCTGATGGTGAGCCGTGGATCTATGCGCAGCGTTTCGATGCGCCACGGCAAGGCGTGGTTGGTGGCTATCCGGGCAACTCGCTGGTCAAGCCAGTGCGCTGGGACGGACCGGGTCAGGGCTTCTGGATCGAGGACCCGGCAGGCTTGACCGAACTGGACGGCACGACCGGACGGGTCAGTCGCGTGCTGAGCTTGCCGCGGCGCTTTGGTAAGGTCGATGGCAATGACGACACCGGCATGGCGCAGTGGGTGCCAGCGCCGCTGGGCTCGGCCAAGGGCGGTTGGGTTGCGGTTGGCTTCGTGCTGATGGAAGGCAACCGCCGCGATCCGGGCATGCATGTGGTGGATTTGGCCAGCGGCAAGCTGCGCTATTCGTTGGCGCTGCCGGGGTTGAACGCATTGAACGCGGCAACGGCCTCGGCCGATGGGCGCCTGTTGGCCTTGGGCGGCAACGATGGCGGCACCCCGGTGCTGGCGGTGTGGAATCTTGAGTCGGGGCAGTCGCTGTCATTGAATGCCAGCGGCTCCACCTGCTGGGACCTGCGCCAGCTGCACTGGGCGCCGCAGGGGGACGCGCTGATCGGCCTGTGTGGCGATGGCGTTGCGCGGTGGGCGCTGCCAGCAGAGTGGAGATCCAAGTAGTGCCGAGCCATGCTCGGTAGGGGCCTTCCCGGCAGTGCCCAGGTAGTGCCGAGCCATGCTCGGTAGGGCCCTTCCCGGTAGTGCCCAGGTAGTGCCGAGCCATGCTCGGCAGGGGCCTTCCCGGTAAAGGCCCCTTGCCGAGCATGGC
>NZ_JASCOR010000044.1 GCF_029959445.1 Stenotrophomonas sp. PS02298
GCCGCGCCATGCTCGGCAGAGGCTTTCCCGGCAACGCCCAGCCGAGCATGGCTCGGCTCTACAGTGGGCACCACCCAATCTCAAACAGCTTGTAGGAGCGGCGTAAGCCGCGAAGCTGACACTGCCTGAAAAGCCACAAAAGCTCCCCCTCCCCAACCCTCCCCTGCGCCTTCGGCGCAAAGGAGGGAGCGTAGTGCCGAGCCATGCTCGGCAGAGGCTTTCCCGGTAATGCCACAGCCGAGCACGGCTCGGCTCTACGGCGGGGCTACACGCGCAATCCCTGCCTGCAGAAGCTGCACCCAACCTGCAATTCAAGGCGCCACTGGACGATGGGCCCATCGTCCTTCGGCATCCATTTCCAGACAGGTACCCGAGCCGCTCGACGGGCAGGCGTCCACCGCGTGGATCTGCTCCAACGGTACGTCCAGTCGCCATGCCAGACCATGCACGCCAATGGCATAGAAACGCTGGTCGTCGGCGACATGCACCCACAACGGGGCCTTCAGCTGCTGCGCGGACAACTGCTGCACGGATGCCTCCGCCCAGCGCGCGCGACCGATAAGACCCGGGTGATCCAGCCAGCGCGTTCCAGCCACCGACACCCAGCACGACACGGCCATCAACACCGCTACCAGCACAGCGATCCGGCGACCCTGCAGCAATCGCGCCAGCACGATGGCGGGCAGGATCGCGGAAATCGCGGCGTAATACTCGTAGCTGTTCCAGACCAGCGGGAAGTAAGGTGTGTAGGCGACAACGGCAAACACTGCCAGCAACCCCCATTGGCGACGATCCAGACGCCGCCATCCGCCCTTGGCTGCAGCCAGCACCCAGCCGAGCACAACCGGCAAGGCTGCCAGCAGCGCCCAGACGGCGCCCTTCAGCAGCTCGCCGGTGGCGATCATGCGCAGCGCCTCACGTGGCACGTTGAGCAACCACGCACCGAACGATGCACCGTTCTTGATCAGGTTGCCGCCATAACCGTAGGCGTACTGCGGCGCTGGAGGCAGCGTGGCTTTCTGCCGCAGCAGCAGCCAGATTCCGCCAAGAACCACGCATGAGATCAGAACCAGCCACTCGCCGCGGCGCATGCGCGCGCCGGTGAACAGACTGCAGATCAGCATCAGCACCGGCATCAGGATCGCCGACTCCTTGCTGAGCAGGGCGAGGGCCAGCAGGCCCGGCACCACCACCAGCAACAGCGCGCGCTTGCCTGCGGTCGCGGTGGAGGCAGCCAGCCATGCTGCGAGCAACAGCGTGGTCAACAGCACCAAAAGCGGGCTGTTGGCTGCGGCAACCCAATGCACCGTCAGCAGGCTGACGGCCAATACACCGTACAGACCCGCACTCAAGCCCGCCACGGCCCAACGCGCCGGCCAACCGGCAACGCGTGCGATGGTCAGTCCCAGTACGCCAACGCCGAGTGCGGCCAGCAACTGCAACACGAGCATGACGGAGTGCGCGACCAGCACATTGCCACCCATCACACTCTCAACCACGCGCCACCACGCGGTCTGCGACAGCGGCCGCCAGAACAGTTCCGGCTGCACTGGCCAGAAGGTTTCCGACCACGGCTGGCTGGCCAGATTGGCCAAGCGCGCCGCATGCAGGAAGACGTAGTCATCCCCCCAGAACGGAGTCCATAGCGCAGGCACCCAGATCACAGCGGCCAGCACCAGCAACACCAACATCGTCAGCAGGTCCGACCGCACCGGCCCGGCTTTCACATTCGCATCCATACTTGTTGCTCCACGGTGTTGCCTGCAAGCGCAGGTTCATCAGCACTGGCAGGGGCAGTGCCCTGCCACTGCCAACTCAGCCCAACAGGGTTTCCAGCACGGCCATGCGCACGGCGACGCCGTTCGCAACCTGGCGCAGCACCCACGACTGCGGACCATCGGCCACTTCGTCGGTGACTTCCACGCCGCGGTTGATCGGGCCCGGGTGCAGCACCGCTGCGTCCTTGGCGGCGCGCTTCAGGCGCTCGCTGTTGAGGCCGTACTGCGCGTGGTACTGCTCCAGCGACGGCACCAGGCCCTCTTCCATGCGCTCGCGCTGCAGGCGCAGCATCATCAGCGCATCCACGCCTTCCAGCATCGCGTCGAAATCATGGCCGACCACGCAGCCATCGAGGATGCCATCCTCCGGCAACAGCGACTGCGGACCGCAGACGCGGATCTCGCCCACGCCCAAGGTACGCATCGCCTGCAGATCGGTGCGCGCAACGCGCGAATGCTTCACGTCGCCGACGATCACCACTTTCAGCTTGGAGAAATCGCTGCCCTTGGCCTGCCGCAGGGTCAGCATGTCGAGCAGGCCCTGGGTCGGGTGCGCGCTGCGGCCGTCGCCGGCATTGATCAGCGCGGTACCTTCGCCAGCCACGCCAGCCAGTTCGGCCACCGCACCATCATCCGGGTGGCGCACGATGAAGCCGCGCACGCCCATCGCTTCCAGATTCTTCAGCGTGTCGCTGGCGGTCTCGCCCTTGCGCGCGGAAGAAGTGGAAGCATCGAAATTCAGTACGTCAGCACCCAGCCGCTGCGCCGCCAGCTGGAACGAGCTGCGGGTGCGGGTGGAGGGCTCGAAGAACAGGGTGCAGACGCCGGTACCGGCGAGCACCGCGCGCTTGTTGTTGATCCGGCCAACCGCGGCATCGCGGATCTGGCCAGCACGGTCGAGCAGCTGCAGCAGGGTTTCCCGCGGCAACCCATCCAGGGTCAGCAGGTGGCGCAGGCGTCCTTGGGCATCAAGTTGCGAAGCGGTCATGGCAGGGTCTTCGACAGTCAGGAAATAGGGGTGGCTTCGTGCGGCGCCGACAACCAGCGCTCGATGATGACGGCGGCGGCAACGGCGTCGAGGTTGGCGGCATCGCGGCGGCGCTTGCGGCCTTCGGCGCGCTCCACGGCAAAGCGCTGCGCGGCCTCGACCGAGCTGGAACGTTCGTCCACCAGCAATACGGGCACCTTGTAGCGCTGCTGCAACTGCCTGGCAAAGGCGTGCGCGCGCTTGCGGTTGGGCTGGTCCTCGCCTTCCAGGGTGAGCGGATCGCCGACGATCATGCCCTGCGGCCGCCATTCCTTTTGCAGCTTGTCCAGCGCGTTCCAGTCCGGGCCATTGCCATGCACATCGACGACCGCGATCGCACGCGCGCCGACGCCCAGCGAGCTGCCAATGGCAACGCCGATGCGGCGCGAGCCAACATCGAAGCCCAGTACCGTGCTGCTGGTGGAAAGTGTGTTGGACTCAAGCACGGCCGCTGTATCCGGTGACCAGGAACAGATCAACGCCGATGCGCGCGCCGGCCAACTGCCAGCGCTCATCCAGCGGTGTTTCGAACAGCACGGCAACGTCGGCGGGCACGGTCAGCCAGCTGTTCTCCGCCAGTTCCTGCTCCAGCTGGCCTTCACTCCAGCCGGCACAGCCGAGCGTGACCAGGGCATTGCGCGGACCTTCGCCACGGGCCATGGCTTCGAGGATGTCGCGGGACGTCGTCAGGTAGAGGCCATCGCCCACCTTCAGGCTGGAATCCCATTCGCGGGCGTCGTCATGGATGACGAAACCGCGTTCGGTGTGCACCGGCCCGCCATTGAGCACCGGCACGGCGCGCAGGTCGCCATCGTCGGTATCGATCGCCATCTGCGCGAACACATCGCCGAGGGTGAAATCGGAGGGCTGGTTGACCACGACGCCCATGGCGCCGTTTTCGTCGTGCTGGCAGATCAAAGCCACGCTACGCGCGAACTGGGGGTCGACCAGCGACGGCAAAGCCACCAGCAGGTGATTGGAAAGAGGTGGTGACAGCGCAGACATGTCTGCATTCTACCGGCTGCGGCTGCCTGACGCCTCGCAGGGGCGATAATCGGCCCTACCTTAACGCGGACATGCCCATGACCTACTACTGTGATTTCGCCCCGGGCCACCCCGTGCACGGGCCGTACCACGAGAACGAGTATGGCTTCCCGCAGCGCGACGAACGCGAACTCTTCGAGCGCCTGCTACTGGAAATCAACCAGGCCGGCTTGAGCTGGGAAACCATCCTGCGCAAGCGCGAAGGCTTCCGCAGCGCCTACAGCGGCTTCGACGTGGACGCGGTGGCGGCCTATGGCGAGGCGGATGTCGCCCGCCTGCTGGCCGATGCCGGCATCATCCGCAACCGGCTCAAGGTGGCAGCGGCGATCCACAACGCGCAGGTAATCCAGGGGCTGCGTGCCTCCCATGGCGGCTTCGCCGAATGGCTGGACGCGCATCATCCGCTGCCCAAGGCGGACTGGGTGAGGCTGTTCAAGAAGACGTTCCGGTTTACCGGCGGCGAGATCACCGGCGAATTTTTGATGAGCTTGGGCTACCTGCCGGGCGCGCACCGGGAGGATTGCCCGGTGATGGTGAAGATTGCGGCGATTGGGCCGGCTTGGATGGGGCGGTAAATTGCCCGGGCGGTGTTGACTTGAGCGGGAGCTGGAAGCAAGAGCAAAAACAAAAGCACCCCTCCCCGGCCCTCCCCTTCGCTACGCGAAAGGGAGGGGGAAGAGCGGCCTCCGCCAAGATTTCGGCTTCGGCTTCGGCTTCGGCTTTCGCTTTGGCTCGGCCTTGGCCCCTCCCTTTCGCGTAGCGAAGGGGAGGGTTCGGGAGGGGTGCTCTTGATCTTGATCTTGATCTTGATCTTCCCCGCCCCCCCAACAAAAAAGCCGCCCCAAAAGGAGCGGCTTTTCAAACAACCAAGCCCGCAAGACTCAGCGAACCTCGGCAATCTCCACGCCATCCAGACCCTGCGACAAGGTCTTGGCGTCGCCGCCCTGCGACAGCTTGATGCGCAGGCGCACTTCGTTCTGCGAATCGGCGTAGCGCAAGGCATCGTCGTAGCTGATCTCGCCGGCCTGGTACAGCTCGAACAGGCTCTGGTCGAAGGTCTTCATGCCCAGCTGCACGGAGTCGCGCATCACTTCCTTGAGCTTGTGCACTTCACCGTCGCGGATGTAGTCCTGCACCAGCGGCGTGCCCAGCAGGATTTCCATCGCCACGCGGCGGCTCTTGCCGTCCGGGGTCGGTACCAGCTGCTGTGCCACCACGCCCTTCAGGTTCAGCGACAAGTCCATCAGCAACTGGTTGCGACGGTCTTCCGGGAAGAAGTTGATGATGCGATCCATCGCCTGGTTGGCGTTGTTGGCGTGCAGCGTGGCCAGCACCAGGTGGCCGGTTTCGGCGAACGCCACCGCGTGATCCATGCCCTCGCGGGTACGGATTTCGCCGATCATGATCACGTCCGGCGCCTGTCGCAGGGTGTTCTTCAGCGCTGCCTCCCAGCTGTCGGTATCGATGCCGACTTCGCGCTGGGTCACGATGCAGCCTTCGTGCTTGTGCACGAATTCGATCGGATCTTCGATGGTGATGATGTGGCCGGTCGAGTTCTGGTTGCGGTAACCAATCATCGCCGCCAGCGAGGTCGACTTGCCGGTACCGGTCGCGCCGACGAACAGGATGATACCGCGCTTGGTCATCGCCAGCGTCTTGATCACCGGCGGCAGGTTCAGCTCTTCCACGGTGGGAATGCGCGTCTCGATGCGACGCAGCACCATGCCTACCTGGTTGCGCTGGTAGAAGCAGCTCACACGGAAGCGACCCACGCCGGATACACCGATGGCGAAGTTGCATTCGTGGGTTTTCTCAAACTCCTCGCGCTGCGCCGGCGTCATCACGTTGAGCACCATGTCGCGGCTTTGCTGCGCCGTCAGCGGTGTCTGGGTGATCGGCGACAGCTTGCCGTTGACCTTCATCGACGGCGGCATGCCGGCGGTGATGAAAAGGTCCGACGCCTTCTGGTGCGCCATCAGCTTGAGGAACGAGGTGAAATCAATAGTGCTCATGTCTGGCTCCCGATGGAGAGCCGGGACAGGGCGTGGGATGACTCCACGGCGCCCCGTCGATTCCGGCTTTTGCGAATCCCGAATTCCGAATCTCTAATCCCGAAACCTGGAATTACTCGAACAGACGCTTGTCCTTGGCGTATTCCTTGGCCTGGCTGCGCGTGACCAGGCTGCGCTTGACCAGATCCTGCAGGTTTTGATCCAGCGTCTGCATGCCCACCTGCTGGCCGGTCTGGATGGACGAGTACATCTGCGCCACCTTGTCTTCGCGGATCAGGTTACGGATGGCCGGTGTTGCCACCATGATTTCGTGCGAGGCCACACGACCGCCACCGACGCGCTTGAGCAGCGCCTGCGAAATCACCGCACGCAGCGACTCGGACAGCATCGAGCGCACCATCGGCTTTTCGCCAGCCGGGAACACGTCGATGATACGGTCGATGGTCTTGGCCGCCGAACTGGTATGCAGGGTGCCGAACACCAAGTGACCGGTTTCTGCCGCGGTCAGTGCCAGGCGGATGGTCTCAAGGTCACGCAATTCGCCGACCAGGATGATGTCCGGGTCTTCACGCAGCGCCGAGCGCAGGGCTTCGTTGAAGCCGTGCGTGTCACGGTGCACTTCGCGCTGGTTGATCAGGCACTTCTGCGAGGTGTGCACGAATTCGATCGGATCCTCGACGGTGAGGATGTGACCGTATTCGTTCTTGTTGATGTGGTCGATCATCGCCGCCAGCGTGGTCGACTTGCCCGAACCGGTCGGGCCGGTGACCAGGATCAGACCCTGCGGCTGCTCGATCAACTCACGGAAGATCGGCGGGCAGGCCAGGTCTTCCAGCGTCAGCACTTCCGAGGGAATGGTACGGAACACCGCACCGGCACCACGGTTCTGGTTGAACGCATTGACACGGAAGCGCGCCAGCGAGGGAATCTCGAACGAGAAGTCGACCTCGAGGAACTCTTCGTAATCACGCCGTTGCTTGTCCGACATGATGTCGTACACCAGCGCGTGCACTTGTTTGTGGTCCAGGGCCGGGATGTTGATGCGACGGACGTCACCGTCCACGCGGATCATCGGCGGCAGGCCGGCGGAAAGATGTAAGTCCGAGGCCTTGTTCTTGACCGAGAACGCCAAAAGTTCAGCGATGTCCATACGCGCTCTGTCCCCTGCGTTGCGAGTATATGTAAGGTGTTTCCCCTGGCAGGCAGTATAAGCCTTCCCACGTAAGAGGTAGATGCTTTGCAAACCGTGTCGTTGGCCACCCTCCGGCAGCAGATCGACGCTGCTTCCAGCCCCTCCCAACCGGTCCGCCTGCTGGCCGTCTCCAAGCTGCAGCCGGCCGCTGCGGTGGCTGGACTGGCCGCCCAAGGACAGCGCGCCTTTGGTGAAAACTATGTGCAGGAGGCGGCCGCCAAGATCGCCGAGCTGGCCGAACTGGGCCTGGAATGGCACCTGATCGGCCACCTGCAATCCAACAAGGCCGAGCTGGCCGCCCAGGTCTTCGACTGGGTGCAGACGGTGGACCGGGGCAAGCTGGTCAACGCCCTGGCCAAGGGCCGCCCGGCCGCTTTGCCCCCCCTCAATGTGCTGATCCAGGTCAACATCGACGACGAGGACAGCAAGCATGGCTGCACCCCGGAGCAGGTCGCTGCACTGGCCGCGGCCGTCGCCAAGGAGCCACGGCTCTGCCTGCGCGGTCTGATGGCGATCCCCGCGCCGTTCCCGGAAGCGGCCAAACGCCAGGCCGCGTTCGCACGGATGCAGGCCTTGTTTACCGACCTGGCCGCACAGTACCCGCAGGTCGATACACTTTCGATGGGCATGAGCAGTGACTTTGCCGAAGCCATCGCCGCCGGCTCGACCATGGTCCGGGTCGGCACCGCTTTGTTCGGCCAACGCCCTTCCCCTTGATCGCACCGAGATTGGATTGATGACCAGCAGCCCGTACGCAGACCTTCCCGACACTGATGTCGCCTTCATCGGCGGCGGCAACATGGCGCGCAGCCTGATCGCAGGTTTGCTGCGGCGCGGCATGGCCGCCAGCCGCATCCATGTCGCCGAGCCGGTCGCCGCCCTGCGCGAGGCGCTGGCGCAGGACTTCGGCGTGCATACCTACAACGCCGCCGAAGCCGCCGCCGCTCATGCCGGGCTGTGGTTGATGGCGGTCAAGCCGCAGGTGATGCGTACCGTCTGCGAGGCCTTGAGTCCCGTCGCCGCCGCACAGCAGCCGGTGGTCGCCTCGATCGCCGCCGGCATCACCGCCGCGCAGCTCGAACGCTGGCTGGGTGGCGATCAGGCCATCGTTCGCGCCATGCCCAACACCCCCGCCCTGCTCGGTGCCGGCGTCACCGGCCTGTTCGCCAACCCGCGCGTATCCACCGCCCAGCGCGCGCAGACCGAGCAGGTCCTTGCCAGCGCCGGCCGCACCGTCTGGATCGAGAACGAAGGACTGATGGACGCGGTGACCGCCGTTTCCGGCAGCGGCCCGGCCTACATCTTCCTGCTCGCCGAGGCGATGGAAGCCGCAGCATTGGAACAAGGCCTGCCGGCGGATGCGGCGCGCACGCTGGTGCTGGACACCGTCCTCGGTGCCGCACGCATGCTGACCGAAGCCGGCGAAGCCCCGGCCGAACTACGCCGCCGCGTCACCTCCCCAGGCGGCACCACCCAGGCAGCGATAGAAACCTTCCAGGCCGGCGGCTTTGAAGCACTGACGGCGAAGGCCATCGATGCGGCAGCCAAGCGCGGCAAGGAACTGTCTGCTGCGAACGATTGACTGGTACAGAGTCCGTCAGGCGCACGTACGCATAGCCCCTCTCCCCTCGTGGGGTGAGAGGGGCAGCTTGCGAACCACCGGTTCGCTGCCCATCGAACGCCCTTGCGCTGGCGCAAGGGCCGGGGCGCGGAGCGGGGGTTGGGGAGAGGGGCAAGGCGAAGCCTTGTAGCTTCTGGACCCTCAGAAAGAAGCCTTTTTCCAACAACAAGCACCACAGCCCAAGGAGCAATCCACCATGCCCCGGTTCGCCCTAACGCTGTCCTCCACCCTGCTGCTTACCCTTGCCGCCTGCTCCGCGGAACCCTCCCCGCGCGCAGCCGTCATCCAACAAGCGCAACCCAGCCACGCCGACCTCGGCAAGCTGCGCGTGCACTACAACCTGCTGCCAACGCTGGCCATGAACGACACCGTCGCCCGCAGCTACCAGGTGCAGCGCGAAGCCGACCGCGCCCTGCTTGTCGTTGCCTTGCGACAACTGGAACAAGGCGAAGAACTCCCAGCCGAAGGCAAGGTACAAGCCATCGCCACCAATCTCTCCGGCAAGCGCCAGCAGATCGAATTGCGTGCCGTGCGTACGGGTGACTACACCGACCTGATCGGCCTACTCGATGCACATCCACGCGATCAGCTGCGCATAGACCTGCAGATCAGCGCAGATGCAGGCGCAGGAAACGTGCGTTTCGAGCGGAATTTCTGAATCCCGCCGAAACAATAGGCATCGTCTTGTTTGTCACTCCAGCACCTTATTCGCGGTTGCAAACGCGCTTGAAAAAACGCGCATTTCCTTTCCCAATCAATTTGATATGACTGCGCAGCAGCGATCACCTCGCAGCTTGCGAGGTCGTTGCGCGTTGTCCGCACACATCACAAAGTCAAATTGACATGGAATTAACACAAACCATACTGGCCGCCTTTCCAATTCCGCGCAGACCCCAGAAACGGGTTTGCGACGGGCAGAGTGACGTCCTTGCCAGTCCACAACTCCCCTACTCCGTTGCTGCAGCTGCAAGGCTGGGGCATGCGCCGTGGCCAACGCACCGTGCTGGCGTCGATTGATCTGGACATCAGCGGTACCGGCATCGTGGTGTTGATGGGCCCGGGCGGCACCGGCAAGTCCTCGTTGCTGCAAGCGCTGTCTGGCCAAAGCAACGCCCATGGCGGGCGCTGGGGCACGCTGCTGTTCCAAGGTGCACCGCTGGAAGCGGCAACGCAGCCACCGGTACTGGTGCAACAACACGCACGCGAACTTGGCTTCAGCGTGCTGGAAAACCTCAGCGCTGCGCTGCGCCCACAATCAGGCAACAGGCCACAGGCATTGCGTGAGCAGATCGACACGCGCCTGCAGGCCTTGGGCGCTACCGCCGTGGCCGCACATCTGCAGCAGCGGGTGATCGACCTGCCGCGCGGACTCGCTCGCCAGGTCGCCATCCTGCGCGCCGCCTTCAGCGGTAGCGCGCTGCTGTTGATCGACGAACCCACCAGCGAGCTGGAACCGGCCGAGGCGGAAGCCGTGCTCACGCTGATTGAACGTCTATCCGCCAACCACTGCTGCCTGGTCAGCCTGCACCATCAAGGCCAGGCCCGACGTATCGCTTCGCGGGTGATCCTGCTGGCCGGCGGCCATGTGCAGGTTGATGCGCCCGTGGATGCCTTCTTTGCCAATAGCGGGCAGCACCCGGTGCTGGCGCAGTTCCTGCGCACCGGCAGCTGCCATGTCCCCGCGCCGGATGCGCGCGCTGAGGATCTCGCCGATGGTGTTGTCGCACCAGCGCCCGTTGCGATCGCCGAGAAGATACCAAGCCAGCCTGTCACGCCTGCGGCCGAAGCTTCCATTGCGCGTCCAGCACCGATGCAGACACCAGCACCGGTCCGCCTGTCTGCCACGCCATCCCGGCGCGGCCCCAACGGCTTCCATTGGCTGGTACCGGGCAAGCTCGCTGGTTGCCCGATGCCTGGCGTGGTATTCGCCATCGATCACGATCTGGCGTTGCTGCGCGGCATGGGCGTCACCGTGCTGGTCAACCTCACCGAACGCGAGATGCCGGCCGAGCGACTGGCTCCCTACGGGCTGCGCAGTTATCACCTGGGCATCGCCGACCGCGGCGCTCCGCCGCTGCTATGGGCCAAGCTGCTGCTGGCCAAGATCGAGGTGATGCTGCGCGAGGGCGAAGTCGTCGCCGTGCACTGCCTGGCCGGCCTTGGCCGAACGGGCATGGTGCTGGCCGCGTGGTTGATACGCGAAGGCCTCACCGCCAATGAGGCACTGCGCCGCCTGCGCACGCTGGACCCGGGTTTCGTGCAGTCGCAGGAGCAGGAAGACCTGCTGCATGCGCTGGAAGAAAACCTGCTGATCCGCGCCTGCGACTGATCAAACACTGAGTGATGCCGGGCCGCACTGCGGCCTACGGGCATCGTTTTTCCTTTTCTCCCCCTTCCGCAAGGACTCCCCATGTCGCTCGACACCACCCTGCAGCAATCCGTTGCCTCCATCCCCGAATGCGTGGCCGCCGGCTACGTCGACATCAGCTCCGGCATGCTGCTGTCGGTGCGCACCGTGGATTCGCATCCGCGCGAAGTGCTGGATCTGGTCGCCGCCGCCACCGCCGACCTGTACCAGGGCCCGAACATCCGCAGCATCGAGCAGATGTTCCGTCGCGCACGTGGCCTGGAAGACCAGGAAGGCGCGCATTACTTCCAGGAAATCATCGTCAACAGCGAAAACCTGATCCACGTCTTCATGCGCGGCAAGCGCTACCCCGATTACGTGATGGTGTTTGTCTGCCGCCGCACCGCCAACCTCGGCATGGTGCTGACCCGCTCGCGCTTGGCGATGCCGCTGATCGAAGCTGAAATCTGATCGATCCGGGCCATGCGACGTGGCCCGAACCGCAAACGCTGCCGGCGCTTCTTCCCGATACCCGGCAGCTTGCCGATCCCGTCTCGCAACGCTAGCCCACGCGTTGCGGGCCTTCGCCGCGCTGCCCCAGCACGTCCTGCGGATTCAGCAGGCCGCAACGCTTCAGTGACAGACAGCCGCAGCCGATGCAATCGCTGAGCTGATCCCGCATGAACTGCAGCGTCGCGATGCGCTCGTCCAGTTCCTTTCGCCAGCGCGCGGACATCTTCGCCCAGTCAGCCTTTGTGGGCGCGCGCCCTTCCGGCAGTTCCGCCAAGCGCTCGGCCACTGCCTGCAAGGGCATGCCCACGCGTTGTGCAGCCTGGATCAGTGCCAAACGCCGCAGCACATCACTCTGGAATCTTCGCTGGTTACCGGCCGTGCGCTGGCTGTGGATCAGTCCCTTGCGCTCATAGAAGTGCAAGGCCGACACCGCAACACCGCTGCGCCGGGCCACTTCACCTACACTCAGCTCCCGCGTGGACATCACTTGACCTCAACCATGGTTGAGGTGTGATGCTGCACGCCCCCCAGCCGCAACTCAAGCAGCAGCGTCGCATCATGAGTTCCCAAAGCATCGCCTCGGCCCCACCGGCCAGCACCTCCATCCTCGCCCCGCAGTACCGTGCTACCACCTTCGGCATGGTCGCGCTGATCTCGCTGATCGCCTTCGAAGCGCTGGCCGTGGCGGCCGCCATGCCCAGTGTGGCCGAGGCTCTGGACGGGCTACGCCTGTACGCGCTGGCCTTCGGCGGTGCACTGGCCACCAGCGTGATCGGCATGACCCTGGCCGGCCGCATGTGCGACCAGCAGGGCCCGGCGCGACCCTTATGGCTGGGCTTGGGCAGCTTCCTGATTGGCCTGCTGCTGGCCGGTTTGGCACCGCGCATGGACGTGTTGATCGTCGGCCGCCTGTTGCAGGGCGTCGGCATCGGCGCGATCTCGGTGTCGCTGTATGTGCTGGTGGCGCGCACCTATCCGGAAGCGCTGCGGCCGAAAGTGTTCGCAGCCTTCTCCGCCGGCTGGGTCGTACCCTCGCTGATCGGTCCCGGCCTGAGCGGGCTGATCGTGCAGCACCTGAGCTGGCGCTGGGTCTTCCTGATCGTGCCGGTGTTGGCCTTGCCGGCGGCCTGGCTGCTGTTGCCGGCACTGCGCAGTACCCAAACCAGCATCCGTAGCGACGTCGAGCAGCGGCCAGTGGTGCGCTGGGCGATAGGCACCGCGCTGGCCGCACTGTTGCTGTACGTCGGCGGACAGCTACAAGGCGTGCAGGCGCTGGCGGTGATGACGGTGGCAGTGATTGCACTGATCTTCTGCGCCCGTCACCTGCTGCCCAGCGGCAGCTTGCTGCTGCGCCGCGGCCTGCCCAGCGTGATTGCCTTGCGTGGCATTGCCGCCTCGGCCTTCTTTGGCGCCGAAGCCTTCCTGCCGCTGCTGCTGCAGCGCGAGCGCGACCTGTCGCCGCTTTGGGCCGGCGCAGCGCTCAGCCTGGGTGCGCTGGGCTGGTTCTCTGGCTCATGGATGCAAGGCCACCAGCACTTCGGCTGGCGCCGCACGCACATGCTGCAGGCCGGTACCTGGTTGATGCTGGCCGGCCTGCTGATCACCGTGCTCACGCTGTATCCGGGCGTGCCCTTGATGCTGGCGCTCGCCGGCTGGGCGCTTACCGGCCTGGGCATGGGCCTGATCTATCCCAGCTTGTCGGTGCTGACCTTGTCGCTGTCAGCACCGCACGAGCAAGGTGCCAACAGCTCGGCCTTGCAGCTGAGTGAAGGCATTGCCGTCGCCTCGACGCTGGCGATCTCCGGCTCGCTGTTTGCCGCAACCGTTGGCGGCAATGAAACCAGTGGTTATCTGCTGTGCTTTGCGGTGACGCTGCTGTTGGCCGGATTGGCAACCGTGGTTGGTCGCCGCATCGGCTGAGCAGCGCTCGATCACGCAGCTCAGCAATCTCCTGCGTCGCAGCTCTGCGCGAGGATCTCCGGCTTGATCCTTTGCCCGGGCTACACGCAGCCCGGCACAGGCTCAGTGCGCGGCATCCACGCCTTCCACTTCCAGCAGGTCCTGGCGCAGGATGCGGCGCACTTCCAGCACCGCTTCCGGCGTTTCCTGCACGCTGTGGCCGGACACGATCACCTTTTCCGACAACGCGCCATCCAGATGCGCGCTCCAATACGGCACCAGCCCATCGTCGGACTGCGCAGTCGGCACCTCGGCTTTGCGCTTGGCGATGATGGAGTGGTACTTCAGGCCCGGCTGGATCGGCAGCGCCGAGGACGCCTCGATGAAGGGATCACTGGCCTTCAGGTTCTCGATGCTGTTGGTGATCACCGGTTCCTTGGGCTTCTTGCCATCGGTTTCCCCCGGGTCCTGCAGCGCCATGAAGGCATCGCCGAAGGCACCAAGAATCGTCAGCGGCAAGCGCACCAGCCTGCCGATCAAACGACCGAGCCGGTTGCCGGCCGCATCCGTGCCCTTGTGCGGTGAAGCGAGGAAAATTGCCCGCTCCACGTTCGGCTGCGGGGTGAAGTGCAGCACCGGCCCAAGCTTGGCTTCCACCCGCGCCAGCCGCTCGCCCTGCAGGTTGTAGCGCTGGCGGGTGTTCTCCCACAGCACATCGCCCGAGTCACTGAGCATCAAGCGTGCGATCACGCCGCCCATGCTGTGGCCGATGAAGACCATGTCATGCGATGCCGGCGCCGTGCCCTTCGGATCGAAGTGATGCAGCGTGCTGTTGAAGGCCTTGCTGATGGTGTAACGGTTCAAGGCAATCGGCGCGTTGGTCGGGTAGTACACCGACCACACCTGGTAATGCTCGCGCATTTCCTCGTCGCCCATGATCTCGTTGGCCAGGTTCACCCACGCTTCCGGGCTACTGGCCAGGCCGTGCAGCATGAAGATGATGCGCTTGTTCGGATCGTAGGGCTGCATCAGGTAGATATGCGGCTCGCGGATGCCCTCGCCACGGCCAAACAAGGTGCGCAGTGACTCGGTGGCGAAGCCGGACTGGGCCAGCCACAGGCCATAGGCAGCGGTGAAGTTGGCCGCCAGCGGCACTTCTTGACCGCGCATCTGGATGCTGCTGAGGTCGGGCGAATAGGCCTCCAACTGCACCTGCCGGGTTGCCAGTATTTCTTCCAGCGTATTGCCGCTGAAGTTCAGCACGGCGGTCACGTTGACCGCAGGCATCTCGCTGTAGACCGGCAGGTCCTGCTTGCGCTCTTCAACTTCAATCGCCTGCGCCAGTGCTGGCGCTTCCATCATCGCCACCAGCTCGGCGCCAAAACCGTCGCGACGGTAGGAACTGCGCAAACCGGCAAAACTCACCGAGGACGCGGCCACCAGCTGCCTAGGCACGCCTTCGAGCTTGAGCTGGTCGAACTTCGCACTGATGGTCCACTCGTCCACCCGCACCGGCAGGTTGATGTCCTCGCCTTCCAAGGCCCGCGCACGGGTGCGCTGGAACACCACCGACGCGGCCTGCTCGGTCGCGTAGTTGTAGTAATCCCGCACCTGGGTAAGCCGGTCTTCCAAAGCGCGCTCGGCTGGGCTGCGACCGCTGAAGAACAGGTACAGATAGGAATAGCGTGCGGTTTCCAGCCAGGCATCCAGCGCCGCCGGCGGCAGCTCGATGGGCTCGTTGCCCTTCGCCTTGGGGGTGAGCGCCAAGGCTTCCTGCATCCACAGCTCGGCCAATGTGGAAAGGCGCTGCTCGGACTGCAGGCCATCATTGGTGGCCACCGTCTGCCGGCAGGTGATCAGGTCCTTGCTGCAATCACTTTCGGTCAAACCAATGACCGACAGCGACTCCTGCGACAAGGCGCTGAGCTTGCCGGTGCTGAGGATGTCGCCACGCTTGAGCATCACATAGTCGGTGTTGCTCACCGCTTTCATCTTCACCATGGCGCAGCCGCTGGAGAGCAGCAGCGCCAGTACCGCGACCACCGGCAACAACCGGCGTATCCATGTCTGCGGGGTGTGGGTCATGGGTTGGTTCCTGGTGCGGGAATGCCAGGTACGCCAGCGCGTATCCGGGAAGAGAAATCAGCCACATCGCCCGCTTCGCGTGCACGCAGCGTTATACGCCCCGATTGTTGCAGAGTCGCCAGCGGCACGCCCGGGGTCAGCCCACCGACGTCGGCGGCGTACTCGGCCAGATAGCCGGAGGCCAGCAGCCGGTAGTCCAGCGGC
This sequence comes from Stenotrophomonas sp. PS02298, assembly GCF_029959445.1. GTDB lineage: Bacteria > Pseudomonadota > Gammaproteobacteria > Xanthomonadales > Xanthomonadaceae > Stenotrophomonas. Next base: position 15,723 of record NZ_JASCOR010000044.1, read on the forward strand.
AGGTTGGGCTGGATGCGGCGCATCAGCTCGAACACCACGGTGGTGCAGTTGCTGGTCAGCGTGTTGTAGAAGCGCGGTTCCTGCTCCAGCTGCTGCGCGCGGTCCACGTAGAAACGCAGCAGATCGCGCATCTTGTCCGGGCTCAGCCCATGCAAGCGGTACAGATAGACATCCTCGCCGCGCACATTGCTGCGCGTCAGCACGATGTCGCGCTCATCCGAGGCCACCAGCACCGCCTCGAACTTGCGGAAGAACCCACCCAGCGCTGAGAACGACTCGCCCTGCTCCTTGCGGATCTCCAGCGAGAACACCAGCTGGCGGCCATCGGCAAAGCCGAACGACACCAGCGTGTGGGCGATGGCTGGCCCCATCCAGTAGGACAGGATCATGTCCACCGACTGTACCTGCGACAGATCGTACTCGCGCGCTTCCCAGCGCACGTCGTAGTCGGTTTCGGTACGCCAATGGAAGTTGCGCACGTTGTCGATGATCAGGCGGTCACCCTCGATGCGCGCATGCAGCGGCTGTGCCACGTCATCGGCCCAGGCCCGGTCCTGCCGCGGGTCGATCGTCGCCCACCAGATCAGCATCACCGCGAACAAGGCACCGAACACCGCCAGCGAATGCCAGCGCCGCACCGGCCCGAAGCCCGCGCGGATCGCCCAGATGCTGGGCACGCACCACACCAGGATCGCCACGACCTTGGCCACCACATTGCCGGGGAACTGGTACCACAGCGCAAACCCGCCCCAGATACCGATGCACAGACACAGGAACGCCAACAGGACCCGACCGACGCCACGCACAACACTGCCCAGACGCCGCTTCCCTACATTCACCACTTCACTCTCCTGAAAGACCCAACGGCCCCGCAAGCGCACCGCGCCCAGCCGGGACCACCGCGAACTGAATGGGCCGCCAGCGACCCGCGGCAAAGATAGCCTGCCGGGCGCGGAAAGCGGAGTGAAACAATTAAAAAGCCGGTTGAAGGACAATGCTGTTCATTTAGACGAGCCAGCGAAGCAGACAGTCAGATAACCGCCGCAGTCAGGCATCAACGTAGCCCGGGTAAGCGAAGCGCACCCGGGGCCGTCCGCGAGCAACCTGAAACACCAAGAGACCCAACCTCCCGGGTGCGCTGCGCTTACCCAGGCTACACAACGACCTGACGCAGCCAATAGATTTCAAGCCGCACAGCCCGCCACCGGAACATAGTGGCGCGGCCGTATTTCAGTGAATATTCGGCCCTTCAATCCCGCTCTCCAACCAAGCCTCAACCTGCGGCAACAACGCCACAACCGAAGCCGCCAACTGGTCGTATTGGTTCTGCTCGCTGCCGAACCCCTTGAACGAGAAACCGCGGAAGTCCTTGTGCTGTTCCGTATCGATCAAGCGCTTCCTGAGCAGCGGGTCCGTCTCGAACACCCGTTTCGGCGCTTCTCCCGAATCAGGGTCAACCCAAGTCGCCGGAACGCGACTGAACTCCAGGATGAAGCTACCGCCATACGTCCAGTACTGGATCGATAAGAAGTCGCGGTGAGCTTCACTGGTGCGGACGAAGTTTGCTACGCCGCTGACGCCGAAGCCGAGCCGGCGGATCTCTGGCAGCAGGATCTTCTTGATTGAGGCGGCCATCAGTTGGCCAGGAGTCTTCACAAATGCACATCCCAGAATGAAACAAGTCGCCATCAGACCTCAATACAAGAGCCTCCGCTAGCAAAAACCTGACTCTGCCCCCTGTTCTCTGTACTGACCCCTGTTCTCTGTAGCGGGTGGGCGCAGATTCGGTTCCTCGCAGCGCAGGCAGCTGACAGCCCCCCCGGCCAACACCAGAAGTCACATACCCCTGAGGCAGTGTGGCCAAGCGCCGGGCATGTAGCCCACTTTTCCACGAGGCTGCGGCCTAAACTTCAGCCGACATCAACAGGGGAGTGGCACGATCCATGAAGGAACCGATTACCGCACGAGATTTGTTCATCATCAGCACGCTGTGCACCGGCTTTGGCGTGCTTCTGGCCTGGGGCTTGTTCTACCGTTGGGCATCTTCCCCTCAAATTAAAGATCTTGATATCTCTGCGTGGGTTCAAGCCTTCGGCACGATCATCGCTATCGGTATTGCTATTGCGGTACCGCATCAGGTCTACGCCAAAGAACGCTCCGAACGGATGGCGCAGGATCAGCGCATCCGAACTGAACGCGACGAACGCGACAGACTTGAAACCAAAGCCATCGCTGCTGAACTTTTGCCCGTTGCGCGTCGCTTCAGGAGTGAGGTGCAAGGCATGATTTCGGATATCGTGGATGAACAATTCGAGTACTACAGCGAGGTCCCATGCAATGACCTTCAGTCCGCAGTGGACGAGCTGCGAAGCTGGTCCCCAAAAGTTGTGAAGGCTGCCGACACAGGTGAGCTGGCCCTCAATGCAATCGCTTATGCAGAATCCGCGCTCTCTGCGCTTTCTGACTGGGAATTCTATGAGCACCAAACCAATGATGGCGTTATCGAGGACTTGGAGAGAGGCATCTACGAGGTCTTTCCTGAGCCAGATGCTCCGATGCCCATTCTTCGAAATTGCTTGAAATCTATCGATGAGTGCATCGGCCGTATGAACGCGATGTTTGGTTAGTGCGCACTTCACGCCCCCCTCCGATTCGCCCCATCCTTCGCCCCGAACTCGGCGCGCGCCTACCCCGAACCCAGTCCAGCAAGCCGGGACCATTCATTGAGCAACCCGGAGGATGAGTGCAGGATCATCAGATTTCCACCGCTGGCTTTCGCCGCTTGGTGATGCTGCTCAACGCAGGCTGAGCCCCTGTCCTGCCCTCGCCAACTGACGGCATCATGCTGACCAGGCCGGCAGGCTTTGGGCGGGCCAAGACCGCGTTCGTATTCGACAACGGCACCACGGTGCTGGACGCACCAGATGGCGGCGAGATCCGCATCAAGAGCTACGATGAAGACGACGCACTGTTGGCACACCAGAGGCAGGCCAAGTCGCCGATCATCAGCCCGGGCCGACCCGCCCACATCAAGCAGGGGGCAACATGGCGAACTGTGGTGCGCCGTTTAAAGAAGTGCTTCGTCGGGATTGACGAATCCGAAATTTGATGGATTCAGCAGCACAGATCCTCTTGGTTTTACATGGAGGTCACCGGAGCAGCGAACCATGCGCTTGTTGTCATGAGCTGAGATGCCAAGATGGTAATCATGGGGTCCCAATTCGATATTTACAGATCGCTCTACACCTTCAACAAACGCCTCCAAAGTGATCTTTCCATGCTCGTCCTGAGTAGGACGCGAAAGGTGCTTCACAAAACCTTCAACGACTCGATTTCTCAACACATAATCGTCCCTGAAGTATTCGATCGCAGCCTGAAGCCCGGCAATCCGATCTTGTTCAAATGAGAAAGAACATGTCCGCCTAGGGAAAAGCCCTCCCTGTGGCACAGACAGCGACAACTCAAAGCTACGAGACCTTGATTGCCCGCTAAATCCAAGTAAGGAATCACACATATTTATGCTGGCACCAGCTTTCACAGCCTGCTCCAGCAGAATCGCATTACGCGAAACCTCTCCTTGAGATGCCCCTGTAGCCGTATGCAGCGCCTCCACTCCCGCGACCAAGTTCTGAAAGAGCACGCTTGCGATACCTTCATCACTGGCTACTTCTGAAAGATCGAACTCCTTGGCTGGCGCGACGACGTTGATTACATAACTACCAAACTCGGTCTGCCCCAGTTGCACGGAGTCGATGTACTCACGCATCTCGTCAGCCAACCTGCCTTGGAAGTGTCTCTTCTTCGCAGTCAGTGACATAGCTGCTGCCACCAGTAGGTCTTTTGCCTTTTGTATTAAGACAATTCCATCCCGCAGGGGTATCAGCCCTTCCGAGGTATCTTCCCCTTTCACCCGAACCGTCAGCAAGCCCGCACCCGCGTTTACGATATCCCTTCGAATGCTCTCGCGATCACGCCCCTCGAACTCTTGGAGATCAAACAAAGCATCCAGCATCCGTGCGTAGTAGTCACGCAGGGTGAAAGACGGAACGCTGATCTCAGCAAGCGAATCATCGACCCGGTGCCAAATGGAAGCGCGACCATCCAGAACCATATCCTTGACCCATCCCTTCTGAGTCAGATATGTAGCCAACTCATCCGCCCCGAAGCCTAGCTTGTCGGTTTGCGACTGGCTCATAGAGATTCGCTCCTGGAGGCCGCTTTAATCATGTCCTCTAGAGTGGACGTTCGCAGCCGATTCTTGAGCGGCACATGAACCGTTACAGACGTCGTATTGGGGCTCTTCGGATAACCCCTTAGCGACATCCAATAGCACTCATGAGACAACGTCATGCAATCGCCAGAATGATCTAGCCACTTGCCTGTGTCTCGAGGAACGACCAAGACGGCCAGATAGCGAGGGGACAGCAAATCTTCTGCACGTAGATCATCGTAGTTCTTGATCCCTAGCGGGAACGCAAGCGAGTCACCCGTGACCAGATCCCTGAACGTGCACTTGAGCTGAAATTCGATCTGCGGATTGCGGATCTTTCCTCCCACAATTCCTCGAGCTTTCAATCGAAGATCAACACTGTCGTCATCTACCACGTCTTGCCCAGAGTTAAGCCCCGCATGAGCAGCCAATGCCCCCACGAACGCTCGCTGGAACTGTTCTTTCTGAACTTCCGGATCCATGGCCCCCCCGCCCAACTTCCTAGACGTCCTTTGAGGATGATAGCTGGCGCGGAGTCCCGGAAACTAGGCTTGATTGGCTGCTAGAAAAATTCAGCGTACCCCAAAGGGCACCTACTCCGTGTAACTCCTGTGTAACCATGCCGGAAAAACCCGGCGTTACACTGGCAAAGCAGGAACCACAGGGCTTGCTCCAGATGCACAAAAGCCCCTGAAATAAGGGGATTTTCTATTTATTGACAACTGGCGGAAAGCCTACTGGACTGGATTATGAGTCCGTTGGCTGTCCATAAGCTGCATCACCATTTGGCAGTGCGATGTCTACGATCAGTAGCCGATCATTGATCTGGCAAGTTCGTGCCCACGACGCACTGCCTCATCGTACGTAGGCCAACTGTGGTCGCTGTCCTCCTTGGGAGGCAGACCGTCCACGAGTACGTCGACCGTGAACGCGGCTCCATCCCAATCCAGCACGCGAACTTCGTAGGATCGGCCGTTATGTTCACCATGTTCACTACGAATTGTCGTCGTGCTTTTCATCCATGAGTGCCTTGGCGAATTTCGGACCGAGCCTACTACACGGACACAAGGCCTGTCCGCGCGCTGGAATGATCTCGGCATCAACCGCCGAAGAGCCGGCGTTCTTTTTGCAGGAACTTTGCAGGACAACAAAAAACCGGCTTTCGCCGGTTCTTCTGCAACACTCAAATTTTGATGGTGGGCGGTACAGGGATCGAACCTGTGACCCTTGCCGTGTGAAGGCAATGCTCTACCGCTGAGCTAACCGCCCGTGTTGCGAGCCGCTCATTATAGGGGGCTGAGCGAGCACGTCAACATCTTTCTTCACACGATTTCACATCGTCTGCGTGGGCTTGTCCGAGCTGGATGTGCCGGCCAGCAGGGTCTCGATCTTGTTGCGGATGGCCTCGCCGTCGGCGCCGTCGGCGAGCTGCACGCCGATGCCGGCCTGGCGGTTGCCCTGTGCGCCCAGCGGGGTGACCCAGACCACCTTGCCGGCCACCGGCAGGCGCTCACTGGAGTCCGGCAGGGTCAGCAGCAGGAACACCTCGTCGCCGAGGAAGTAGCGCTTGGGCGTGGGCACGAAGACGCCACCGTTCTTCACGAACGGCATGTAGGCGCCGTACAGCGCTGCCTTGTCCTTTACCGCCAGCGAAAGGATGCCCTGGCGGGCGTTCGTCGCACTCATCGATTTGTCCCCTTGGATTGCACTTGGTTGGCCGCGCCCCATGCCAGCAGCAGCTCCACCACGGCCAGGTCGGCGCGGATGGTGGTGCGCAGCAGGTCGCGGGTGCGATTGGCGGCATCAAACCAGGCGGCCAGCTTGTTCAATCGGGCCGGATCGGTCAAGCCGTCGGCCGCTTTCTTCAGTGCCAGGTCGGCGGCATGCCGCAGGCGCAGGTCGGCGTTGTCGTCGCCGGTCCAGCGCTGGGCCAGCTCGACGCTGCCCAACTTGCCGGCCAGCAGCTGCTCCAGCTCGCTGGCCACCTGCCGGCGCAGGGCCATCCCCTCGCCTTGCAGCCATTGGTCAGCCAACGCCGGGTGGCCACGGGTGGCGTCCAGTGCTTCACGCGCCACGCCTTCGGTATAGCCACGCGACTGCAGCCAGGCCATGGCTTCCTCACGCGGCGGCATGCGGAACTCCAGGCGCTGGCAGCGACTGCGGATGGTCTGTGGTAGGCGCGCAGGGTCAGCGCTGAGCAGCCACAGGTAGCGGCCCGGCGACGGCTCTTCCAGCGTCTTCAACAAGGCATTGCAGGCGGCGCGGTTGATGGCGTCGGCCGGATCGACGATGACCACCTGGGCCACGCCGTAATGCGGGGTCAGTGCCAGCTTCTGCGAGATCTCGCGCACCTGTTCGATGACGATCTCGGTGCGCAGCTTGTCGCCGGTCTTGTTGGGGATGAAGCTGGTGAACTGCAGGTCCGGATGGGTGCCGGCGGCGATCAACTGGGCGTTGCGCTGGCGTGCCGCCGCGTCCTCGCCATGGTTGAGCACATGCGCGGCCAGCCGCATCGCCACCGCACGCTTGCCCATGCCGGCCGGGCCACACAGCAACAAGCCGTGGCCGAGTCGGCCCACGTCCAGCGCAGCCACGGTCTGGTCATAGACGCGCTGCTGCCACGGGGCCAGTGCTTCGCTCATCGGGGCATCCTGTACGTCATTCGGGTCATGCCGCTCATTGCGCTGCGGCCTCGCTGCGTTTGGCACGCAGGCGCTTCAGGTACTCGGCCACGGCGCTGTTGTGATCGGTATAGGACGCGGAGAACACGTGCGCACCACTGCCATCGCCGACGGCCACGAAGTACAGCGCATCGCCCGGTGCCGGCTTGGCGGCGGCATGCAGCGCGTCGCGGCCGGGCATGGCGATCGGCGTCGGCGTGAGGCCGGCGCGCGTATAGGTGTTGTACGGCGTGTCGGTGGTCAGGTGCACCTTGCGGATATTGCCGTCGTAGGCGCTGCCGATGCCGTAGATCACGGTCGGGTCGGTCTGCAGGCGCATGCCCATCTTCAGGCGGCGCGCGAACACCCCGGCAATCTGCGGGCGCTCGCTGGCAAGGCCGGTTTCCTTCTCGATGATGGAAGCCAGGATCAGCAGCTCGTAGGGCGACTTCAGCGGCAGATCATCGCTGCGCTCAGCCCAGGCAGCATCCAGTTCCTTCTCCATCGCCGCGTGGGCGCGCTTGAGCACGTCCACATCGCTGTCGCCACGCTGGTAGATGTAGGTTTCCGGCAGGAAGCGGCCTTCCGGGTGCTGGTCGGCAAAACCAATCCTGGCCATCAGCTCGGTGTCGGACAGGTCGGTGGTTTCGTGCTGCAGCGGCTGTGCACGCGCCAGGGCGGAACGCAGCTGGCGGATGTTCCAGCCTTCGACGATGGTGACGCGGTATTGCAGCACCTTGCCCTGACGCATGTTCAGCAGCAGCTGGCGCGGCGTGAGTGCCGGGTCGAGGGCGTATTCGCCGATCTTCAGCTTGCCGGCGGCGTCGAGCTGGCGGGCCAGCAGCTGCCATTGCAGGTCGTCGCCTTCGTCGACGCCGGCCGCGCGCAGCTTGCGCAGCACGCTGTTGAGCGAATCACCTGAGGCAATACTGACGCTCTGCTCGGACGGGGTCAGCGGCGCATCGGCAAAGCTGCCCTGCCGCTGCCACAACCAGGCCGCACCTGCGCCTGCCAAGGCGACCAGCAGCAACAACACCGCCAGCACCAACAGACATCCGCGCTTGGCACCCGCCATGGTCACCCCGTCTTCAAATAGTGGATGCGCAGGATACCGCGCTGGCGGCAAGGCCAGCCAAAACGGCGTTCATCATTGTGGATCGAGCGCACGCAACAGCCCGCGCGCCTTGGCCCGGGTTTCGTCCAGCTCCTTGTCCGCCACCGAATCCACCACGATGCCGGCGCCGGTGCGGAAGCTGGCCGTGCTGCCCTGCACTTCCGCGGTCCGGATCAGGATGTTCAGGTCCATGTCGCCATCACGGTTCAGCCAGCCGAAGGCGCCGGTATAGGCACCACGGGCGGTCTGTTCCAGCTCGGCGATGATCTCCATGCAACGCACCTTGGGGCAGCCGGTGATGGTGCCGCCGGGGAACGTGGCGGCAATCACTTCGCCCGGGGTCACGTCCGGGCGCAGGCGCGCGCGCACGTTGCTGACGATGTGGTGCACGTGGGCGTAGCTCTCCACGATCATCAGTTCATCGACCTCAACGCTGCCGGGCGCGGCGATGCGGCCCAGGTCGTTGCGCTCCAGGTCGATCAGCATCACGTGCTCGGCGCGCTCCTTGGGATGGCCGACCAGCTCCTGGATGCGGGCGGCATCGTCGTCGCCTGCGAAGCGCGGGCGGGTGCCGGCAATCGGGCGGGTCTGCACTACATCACCGCTGACCGAGACCAGGCGCTCCGGCGAGGAACTGACCACGGCGCGGCCGGCGGCGGTGAACAGGCCCGCGAACGGTGCGGGGTTGGCGGTGCGCAGGCGCGCGTACAGCGCTTCGGGCGCGAGTTGCGCGTCGAACTGCGCTTGCCAGCGGCGTGACAGGTTTACCTGGAAGACGTCACCGGCGTGCAGGTAATCGATGACCTTGTGCACACCATCGGTGAAGCGTTCGCCTGCGTCTTCGTTGATGGTTGTTGGGCCATTCCAGTGCGGCAAGGCAGGTAGCTGTGCGGCTTCGGTCTGATCGTGCTGGAGCTGGCTGAGCAGGTCTGCCGCGTCGTCTTCGGCGATGGCGATGCAGCGGCCGCTGTCGCGCTCGCGCAGTACCGCTGCTGGGCAGCGCAGTGCGATTGCGGTTGGCAGGCCGTCACTGCGCTGTGGCAGCTGCAGGATCGGTTCGACTTGCTGTGCGAGTTCGTAATCGAGCAGCAAGGCCCAGCCGCCGCGGAACGGGATGTCCGCTTCCATCGGGTTGCGGGCTTGGCGCAGGGATTGCCAGTCGCGGTCAAGTGCGGAAAGGAAGTCGCCTTCGACTGCACTGCCGTCTTCGCGTTGCAGGCTGCCGTCGGGGTTGAGCAGGAGCTGGCTGCCATTGGCGATCAGCAGCATGTCCCACTGGCCGAGCTTGCCGGCGGCGGTGGATTCAAGCAGGACCGGATAGCGATGCGGTGCGAGCCGATGCAGCGCCAGCAGGTCGGTGTCGGCGTGCAGGGGGAGGATGTGCATCGTGGGCCCGAGATGTCAGAAATGCAGGCTGTTCCCTTCTCCCGCCTGCGGGAGAAGGTGCCCGAAGGGCGGATGAGGGGAGCTCTTAAAGCTTTTGGAGCTTTAAAGCTGCCCTCACCCCAACCCCTCTCCCGCTTGCGGGAGAGGGGCTTTGAGCAAAGCTTCAAGCAAAGCAACAGCCAGAAGCTTCAAGCAAAAGCGACACGCAAAAGCTTCAAGCAACAAGCAACAAGCAACAAGCAACAAGCAACAAGCAACAAGCAGCAGCTTCAAGCAAAGCGACGAGCGGGAGCTTCAAGCCAAGCTACAAGCACAAGCTTCAAGCAACAGCTTCAAGCAACAGCTTCGAGCAAAGCGACGAACAGGAGCTTCAAGCAAAAAAAACGGGCAGGAGCTTCAAGCATCGCTCCAAAACCGCGTTAAATCCGCTTGAACACCAGCGTGCCGTTGGTTCCGCCGAAGCCAAAGCCGTTCGACATCACCACGTCGACGTCGGCCTTGCGGGCCACGTTCGGTACGTAGTCCAGGTCGCAGCCTTCGCTCGGGTTTTCCAGGTTGATCGTCGGCGGGATGACGCCGGTGTTCAACGCCATCACCGAGAAGATCGCTTCCACGCCGCCCGCTGCACCCAGCAGGTGGCCGGTCATCGACTTGGTCGAGCTGACCAGCATCTTGTAGGCGTGCTCGCCGAAGGCGGTCTTCATCGCCATGGTCTCGCCCAGGTCGCCCAGCGGCGTGGAGGTGCCGTGTGCGTTGAGGTAGCCCACCTGCTCCGGGGTGACGCCTGCGTCCTTCATCGCCGCGACCATGCAGCGGGCGGCGCCTTCGCCGTTCTCGCTCGGTGCGGTCATGTGGTACGCGTCGGAGCTTGCGCCGAAGCCGGCCAGCTCACAGTAGATCTTCGCGCCGCGCGCCTTGGCGTGCTCGTACTCTTCCAGGATCAGGATGCCGGCACCATCGCCCAGCACGAAACCGTCACGGCCCTGGTCCCACGGACGCGAGGCCTTGGTCGGGTCGTCGTTGCGGGTGGACATGGCCTTCATCGCGCAGAAGCCGCCCAGTGCGGTCGGCGAGGAGCCACGCTCGGCGCCACCGGCGACCATCACGTCGGCATCGCCGTACTGGATCATGCGCATCGCCGTACCGATGGAATGGTTGGACGTGGCGCAGGCCGACACTGCCGAGAACGACGGACCCTTCAGCCCGGCGATGATGCTCAGCTGGCCCGGCAACATGTTGATGATGGTCTTGGGCACGTAGAACGGCGAGATCTTCTTGCCTTCGTGGAACTCGATGGTCTGCTCTTCGATGCCGAGCAGGCCGCCGATGCCGGCACCGACGATGGCGCCAATGCGCTCAGCGTTGGCATCGGTGATTTCCAGGCCGGAGTCGTGCAGCGCCATGAAGGCGGCACCCAGGCCGTAATGGATGAACGGGTCCATCTTCTTGGCATCCTTGCCACTGACCCGATACTTGCCGAACAAGGGGTTGTCGGCGGTGATGTCGAAATCCCTGACCTCACCTGCAATCTTGGTGGTGAAACGTTCCAGATAGTTATCTGCAACATTCGTCAGCGGGCCGATGCCCGAACGGCCGTTGATGATGCCTTCCCAACTGCTGGCCAGATCATTGCCCAGCGGCGACACCATGCCCATGCCGGTAACAACTACGCGACGACTCATTGCGGATTCTCCTGGCCCCGCACGCGGGGAGATTCAAGCTTAAAAGCACGGGGCCGCATCAGCGGCCCCATGGGTTTGCAACGCGGCAGACAGGCTTGCCGACCGCGCCTTGTCAGACCTGGATCAGGCCTTGACGTGTGCCTTGACGTAGTCGATGGCAGCCTGGACGGTGCCGATCTTCTCAGCTTCTTCGTCCGGGATTTCGCACTCGAACTCTTCTTCCAGCGCCATCACCAGCTCGACGGTGTCCAGCGAGTCTGCGCCCAGGTCATCGACGAACGATGCGCTGGTGGTGACTTCTTCTTCCTTGACGCCAAGCTGCTCAACAACAATCTTCTTGACGCGTTCTTCGATGGTGCTCATTAGGATATCGCTCCAGATGGAGTAGTGGTTCAAAAGACGCCAGCCCCCAGGGCTGGCCGTGGGATAGTGTAGTGGAAACCGTAGCGGCGGTGTTTCTGAACAAAAAAGCCGCGACAATCAACCACTTGGGTGCATTCCCTGCACACCACGCTTACGGCATGTACAAACCGCCGTTCACGTGAAGGGTTTCGCCGGTGATGTAACTGGCCGACGGACCGGCCAGGAACGCCACCGCCTTGGCGATGTCTGCGGGCTCGCCGAGGCGGCCCAACGCGACCTGGCCGAGCATCGCCGACTTGGCGTCCTCGGGCAGATCCTTGGTCATGTCCGTGTCGATGAAGCCCGGTGCGACCACGTTGACGGTCACGCCGCGGCTGCCGATTTCCTTGGCCAGCGACTTGGAGAACGCAATGATGCCAGCCTTGGCAGCGGCATAGTTGGCCTGGCCGGCATTGCCGATGACGCCGATAACGGAAGCGATGTTGATGATGCGGCCCTTGCGCGCCTTCATCATGCCGCGCATCACCGCCTTGGAGGTGCGGTAAACGCTGGTCAGGTTGGTGTCGAGGATGGCCTGCCAGTCCTCGTCCTTCATGCGCATCAGCAAGTTGTCGCGGGTGATGCCAGCATTGTTGACCAGGATGCTGATGGCACCGAATTCCTTGCTCACCGCGTCGATCAGCGCATCCACCGCGCCCGGCTCGGTCACGTTCAGTGCGCGGCCGTGGCCGCCAACTGCGGCCAGACGCGTGCCGATGGCGGCAGCGCCGTTGTCGGTGGTGGCGGTGCCGATGACGGTCGCGCCCAGCGCGGCCAGTTCGTCGGCAATGGCAGCACCGATACCGCGGCTTGCGCCGGTGACCAGCGCGATTTCACCCTGCAATGGCTTGCTCATATCTGTTCCTTGTATGCATGGCACCGCGCACGCGCAGCACCCATCATGACCGTGCGCAGGCTGCGCCCGCGCAGCGATCGCTTGCTCAGTTGGCCCACTCTTCCAGCGCACCGGCAAAGTCTGCCGGGGTGGCGAGCGGACGCCCTTCGATGTTCTTGTCGATGCGCTTGACCAGACCGGTCAGCACCTTGCCCGGGCCGCATTCGGCCACGCGGCTGACACCACGTGCAGCCAGCGCCTGCACGCAGCCGGTCCATTGCACCGGCTGGTACAGCTGCTGCACCAGCGCCTGACGGATGGCGTCCACGCCCTCATGCACCTGTGCGTCGACGTTCTGCACCACCGGCAACGCCGGCTGCTGCCACGCCAGACCATTCATCACCGCAGCCAGACGATTGGCGGCTTCGCGCATCAGCGGCGTGTGCGACGGCACGCTGACGGCCAGCTTCACCGCCTTGCGCACGCCCTTCTCGGCCAGCAGCGCGAGGGCGCGGTCGACCGCGGCAGCGTCGCCGCCGATCACGATCTGGCCGGGCGAATTGAAGTTGGCCGGCACCACCACCTGGCTGCCAGCGGCTTCGGCACAAACGTCCAGCACCAGCGCGTCTTCGGCGCCGAGTACGGCGGCCATTGCGCCAACGCCGGTCGGGGCAGCGTCCTGCATCAGCTGGCCACGCAGGCGCACCAGATGTGCGCCGTCGTGCAGCGTCAGCGCGCCAGCAGCGACCAGCGCGGTGTATTCGCCAAGGCTGTGGCCGGCCAGCACGGCAGGCTGTGCGCCGCCCTGTGCATTCCACAGGCGCCACACCGCGATGCTGGCGGCCAGCAGCGCCGGCTGGGTGAATTCAGTGCGATTGAGCTGCTCTTCCGGGCCGCCCTGCGACAACGCCCACAGGTCGACACCCGCGCCTTCGGAGGCCTCGGCGAAGGTTTCACGGATCTGCGGATGCAATTCAGCCAGTTCGGCCAACATCCCAATGGATTGCGAGCCCTGGCCGGGGAATACGAAAGCGAGTCGGGAATCAGTCACGCGGTCTTCTGCTGCTTCAATCGAAGGCCGGAATAATAAGCGCGAAAGCGCCCGCCCGTCTGTACTGGCGCGTATGCAGCAACGCGGCCCCGTAGTGGGGGGCCCCGGGGGGGGCAGCCCGGGGGGGTTTGTGGGTTGGGGGGGGGGGGGGG
>NZ_JASCOR010000045.1 GCF_029959445.1 Stenotrophomonas sp. PS02298
GTGCCCAGCCATGCTCGGCAGAGGCTTTCCCGGTAACGCCCCAGCCGAGCATGGCTCGGCTCTACCGGTTGTGCTTTCCCTGCAACGCCCCAGCCGAGCATGGCCTGGCGCTACCGGTGAAGCCTGATCACGCATTACTTCAGACAGGTGTGCCGCCCCGGTGGGCGGCGCATTCTTCGCCCGAGGTCTCCACACAGGCGGTGCAGCATGTTCCGCAAGATATTGATCGGGATGCTTGGCGTTCTCATCGTCTGCGGATTGGCCGCGGCAGGCTACCGCGTTGGCCAGCAATTGGCGCAGCAGGACAGGACCGCCACCGCTGGCTGATGCACTCCGGCTTCGGCCCTTCGCAGCCACCTCCCTGACGCTACCCGGGAAGGCTGGTTGACGCATTTCAAATTTACTCCGCAGCGGCTACGATCAGCCCTTCAGGCGGGGGGCCTATCAACATGTCGTCAGTCATATTCCGCTACGCCACGGTGGCGCTGGTCCTGCATGCCACATGCGCTGGCGCAGTCACCCAGCAACAAGTCTCACCGACGGCCCAGGCAGTGGAGCAGGCAAACCTGACAGAGCCGACTGAAGCCGTTCCCGCGATTCCCGCGGGCATCCCGGTTTTCATTGAAATCGCCGAACCGCTGGCATCCTCCACACACAAGCGCGGCGACATTTTCGCCATCACCCTGGCCGAACCGCTGGTTCTCGACGGCGTCGAACGACTGCCCCGCGGAACCCGTGGGACTGGCGAAATCGTGCACGCAGCTGCCGCACGCGGTGGTGGAGCTCCCGGCGAACTGTTGATTGCTGCACGCACGCTGGAAACGGCACAAGGCCCACTGCTGCTACGTGGCTTCAAGCTCGGGGCAACCGGCGATGACAACAGCGGCATGGCGATCGGCGTATCAATCGCTGCGGGCCCGTTCGCCATGTTCATCAGGGGCAGGGAGATCGTGATTCCCGCCGGTACGCGCGGCGTCGCCAAAACCAAGGCTGCAACAGCACCCGCTGCAAGCGCAGCGTCCGCGGCCGACATCAAAGTCCTGGCCCAGCCAGGTGCCGCAAGCGCGGTCGATCCGGCTGCCGCACCCCCGGACAAGATCACTGCAACTGCAGTACCCGCCATTACATCCCATCCGGAAACCCCGGTCCAACCCAAGGAGTAGTTCGATGCGTCTACGTTCGTGCGCAGTGGTCCTTTCTGCCAGTCTGCTCACCCCGTTCGGTGTGTTCGCGCAACAAGTGCAGGCACCGCCGGCTAGCGATGCCGCTGTCACCGCGCAGGAAGCGCCTCCGGCCGACGCACCGTCAGCCACCGCCCCTGAAGAAGCTGAAGCCGCCGACACCTCGGCCACGCCAACGCAGGCTGCTGACGCTGCCGTCGCCGACAGCCCTGTCGCAGGGGAGACCGCTGCCCACAGCGGGCTGATCGCCCCTGCCCCCGCCGACAAGGCCCAGATCGTCTTCTTCCGCCCGTCAAAGTTCACTGGCGGCGCAATCGGCTTCAAGGTCCGCGAAGGTGAGCAGGAACTGGGCAAGCTGCGCAGTGGCAACTATTTCATCCACCTCGCTGAGCCAGGCACCCACGAATACACCGTCCACTCCGAAGCCAAAGACGTACTGAGCATGGAAGTGGAAGAAGGCGAGACCTACTTCGTGCAGGGAACGATCACCATGGGTGTGTTCGCTGGCCGCCCCAACCTGTCACCTTCCGACGAAGGTACCTTCAATGGCATGGCTGACAAGCTGAAGCTGCGCGAGTAAGCAGCGCAACGGGAGAACAGCCTTGATCCTGCCGCACTCAGCGGCAGGGTCTGCCTTCCATCTGCAGGCGCGCCGAGTACGCCGGCAATGCCGCCAACCGCCCGGCTGCGGCCTGCGCCTTGGCATCGCCCAGATAGACCCGGTTCTGGCCCTGCCCGTCCAGGGCCACCTGCTGCCCGGCCGGCTTGCGCCACACCTCGATCACCGCCTGCTGCGAACTGCAGGACGCCGAGGGAATACGTGCCACTTCATTGAGCTTCCAGCCAGCCGCTTCGCTGGGATTGACCTTGCTGGCATCCAGGAACACCGCACGCGGCTGGCACTGCGGGCTGGTGCGCACCAACTGCATGTCATACGGCTGCGCCGCTGTACCGGTGAAGCGGCCTTCGATGCGGGTACAGGCTTCTGGGATCTGCCGCACGGTATGCACCGCGCCAGTGGCCTGCGCGCTGGCTGCCGGGCGTTCGATCTCGGGCTTGGCGTTGGCCGCCAGCAACGGCAGCGGCGACAAGGCCGTCACGGCAAGGACTAGCAGGGCTTTCATCGGCAGCGATTCCACATGGACAGATACGCGACGTTGCCAGCATCCGACTGAACCCAACAGCAAGCAGCGGTGGCTGGCGGTCGAGACAGCTGGCAGTCATACTCAGGCCGCCTCAGAGTGTTTGAACACAGCGACACGTACCACAGCCGCACGCGGCCCGGGTCTGTTCCAGTGCTTCGATCTACCCGGCGTGTCCCCGCTTCATCCACAGCTGGATGGCATCCACCAACGCTGGAGGGGTCATGCTCGAACAGTACGGTCTTGTGCTTTCGCTTGTCTGCGCCGCTGTCGCCATCGTCTACGGCATCATCTCGGCCCAATGGGTCCTACGCCAACCTGCCGGCAATGCCCGCATGCAGGAAATCGCCGCCGCCATCCAGGAGGGCGCGCGGGCCTACCTCAACCGCCAGTACCTGACCATCGCCATCGTCGGCGTGGTGTTGTTCGTACTGGTCGGCGTCTTCCTCAGCTGGTACACGGCGATCGGTTTTGCGGTCGGCGCGGTGTTGTCCGGTGCTGCCGGCTATATCGGCATGAACGTGTCGGTACGTGCCAACGTGCGCACCGCCGAGGCGGCCCGCAACGGCATGAGCGCGGCCATGGATGTGGCGTTCCGCGGCGGTGCGATCACCGGCATGCTGGTGGTCGGGCTGGGCCTGCTTGGCGTGGCCGGCTACTACCTGATTCTGCAGCGCATGGGCTTGAGCCAGGCCGACAACCTGCACGCGCTGGTCGGGCTTGCGTTCGGCAGCTCGTTGATCTCGATCTTCGCGCGACTGGGCGGCGGCATCTTCACCAAGGGTGCGGATGTCGGCGCGGATCTGGTCGGCAAGGTCGAAGCCGGCATTCCCGAGGACGACCCGCGCAACCCGGCGGTGATCGCCGACAACGTTGGTGACAACGTCGGCGACTGTGCCGGCATGGCCGCTGACCTGTTCGAGACCTATGCGGTGACGGTGATCGCCACCATGCTGCTCGGCGGCATGATGATGGCCGAAGTCGGCCGCAACGCGGTGCTGTACCCGCTGGTGCTGGGTGGCGTGTCGATCATCGCTTCGATCATCGGCGCGTTCTTCGTCAAGGTGAAAGCAGGCGGCTCGATCATGGGCGCGCTATACAAGGGCGTGATCGTCTCTGGCGTGCTGGCCGCCATCGCCTTCTGGCCGGTGACCACGCAGCTGATGGCCGACTCCAGCCACGGTGCCACCAACCTGTATATCTGCGCCTTGATCGGGCTGGTGCTGACCGGCCTGATCGTCTGGATCACCGAGTACTACACCGGCACCCAGTACAAGCCGGTGCAGCACGTGGCGCAGGCATCGACCACCGGCCACGGCACCAACATCATCGCCGGCCTCGGTGTATCGATGAAATCCACCGCACTGCCGGTGATCGCAGTCTGCGTGGCGATCTGGTCGGCCTTCCATTTTGGCGGCCTGTACGGCATCGCCATCGCCGCGACGGCGATGCTGTCGATGGCCGGCATGATCGTCGCGCTTGATGCCTATGGCCCGATCACCGACAACGCCGGCGGCATTGCCGAGATGGCCGAGCTGCCATCGGACATCCGCGATATCACCGATCCACTCGACGCAGTCGGCAATACCACCAAGGCGGTAACCAAGGGTTATGCGATCGGTTCGGCGGCATTGGCGGCACTGGTGCTGTTCGCCGACTACACCCACAACCTGCAGGTGGCGCATCCGGGCGAGGCCTTCGCCTTCGATCTGTCCGACCACACGGTGATCATCGGCCTGCTGATCGGCGGTTTGATTCCCTATCTGTTCGGCGCTATGGCGATGGAGGCGGTGGGCCGCGCGGCCGGTGCGGTCGTGGAAGAAGTACGCCGACAGTTCCGCGAGATCCCCGGCATCATGCAGGGCACCGCCAAGCCGCAGTACCACAAGGCAGTGGACATGCTCACGCGCTCGGCGATCAAGGAAATGATCGTGCCTTCGCTATTGCCGGTTGCCGTGCCGGTGGTGGTCGGTCTGCTGCTTGGGCCGAAGGCATTGGGTGGCTTGTTGATCGGCACCATCGTGACCGGCCTGTTCGTGGCGATCTCGATGACTACCGGCGGCGGTGCCTGGGACAACGCCAAGAAGTACATCGAGGACGGTCACTTCGGCGGCAAGGGCAGTGAAGCGCACAAGGCCGCTGTCACCGGCGATACCGTTGGCGATCCGTACAAGGACACGGCAGGGCCTGCGATCAATCCCCTCATAAAAATCATCAATATTGTCGCGCTGCTGTTGGTGCCACTGCTTTAATTCTGCCTGACAGCGAAAAGCTGCCCTCACCCCAACCCCTCTCCCGCTTGCGGGAGAGGGGCTCTTGTATCGAGCAGCGTGGTGACCGGAAAGTGCACGAAGCGTCGTAGCACTTGTAGGAGCGGCGTCAGCCGCGAAGCTAACATCGCATCAGCCAAACGTAAAACACCCCAACCAACTCCATTCAATCCGACCGCTTCACCGCATACACCCGACCATCATTTCCACCACCGCAATAAAACAGCTCGCCACCATCCGCTTCGAGCCCACTGACACTGATGCCTTCCGGCATCTGCAGGCGCTCAAGCACCGCGCCGGTATCGGCCTGCAGGCGACGGATGTCACTCTGCCCTGCTTCGCCCGTGGCATGCCAGAGTTCCCCATCCACCCAGGTCACACCGGTGACGAAGCGGTCGGATTCAATCGTGCGCAGGATATTGCCGTTGGTCGGATCAATCTGGTGAATCTTCCGCTGCCGGTACTGTCCCACCCACAGGCTGCCTTCCGCCCACGCCATGCCCGAATCCGTTCCATTGCCCGGTGCCGGGATCGATGCCAGCACCTCGCCACTTTGCGGATCGATCTTGTCGATACGCGCTTCGGCGATCTGCCAGAGATAGGTTCCATCGAACGCAGTACCGGCGTCACAAGGCACGGCCAAGCTGCGCACCGTCCCGCCATCGCGCGGGTCGAAGGCCACCAGCGCCGCACCAGTGGCGGCCCAGACGTTGTGACCATCGAAGCTGACGCCATTGATGGTGTCCGAACCGGCGAATGGGCCGTACTTGCGTACCACCTCGGCAGGGCGGACCTTGGCCGCCGCAACCTTGGGATTCAGGGTTTCCGTATTCATCGCTGCGATCTCCTGGCATGTCCGCGATTGGCTGCCTGCCAGCGACACTAGTCAATCGGCAGCGCAGCAGGGAGTAACAAGATCGTCGTGAATCTGCTCAGCGGTACCGCGCGCCAACGCTGCGCTCGTCCGCGTCCAATCGCGTACACACGCCCTGCTGCCTCCAGCTCCAGCAGCGCCCGCTGCGCGTTGCGCTGGCTCTGGCCCAAGGCCAAACCCAGTGCCGAGGTCGACCAGGCCGCGCCGTCGGCAAGCAACGCGAGCAGTGCGCCTTGTTCGCCCTCGATGGGCGGGAGCAATACCTTCACCGAGGTCGCCGAACAAGGCGACAGGCGGAAGCCAGCGGCTGTCGCTTCAATCTGCGCCTGGGCTGCGATGAGCCTGCGCAGGCGACCGATCTCCACACGCAGCCGGGCGCGCAGCGTCTCGTCGTAGTGATGCATGGAAAACGCGCGGCTTATCAGCACATCGCGGTCAACCTCGCCCGGCCAGGCCTCGGCCAGCGCACGGGCAAGCGCGAACAGCACCGGACGCCTTGCCAGCGATTGCCAGCCTGCACCAGACCTGATGCCGCGCTGGCACCCGTCAACGATCAGTGCGCCGGAATCCAACAGCTGCTGCACCTGGTCGATACGCAGCAGCTGATCCGCACCTGCGCCAAGGCAACGCGCAGCCGGCTGGTCCAACTTGATGCGGGCTGCGTCCACTTCCGCCTGCAGCGCCGCTACACCTGCTTGCGCCGCAGCCAGCCGTGCACGTTCCAGCAGCGCGCGTGCCTGCGCAATTCGCATCCTGCGCAGTGCCAAGGTCGCGGCAGTCAGATCAGCCATGGCGCTCAGCGCGGGCGGCAGCTGCCTTCCCTCCAACCTGGCCAGTGCATACGCTGCTTCATCCAGCTTGCCCAGCAGCAGCGCTCGCCGCGCCAGGATCAACCAGGCCTGCAGTGCATTGGCCGCATCACCCTGCGCATCAAGCACGGTCGCGATGGATGACAGCGGTTCGGAGTTGCCGCCAAGTTCCCGCAGCGCCAGCGCCACTTCGGCTTCGGCCAGACCGCAGCGTGCGCGTGCGAGGACTTCGTGTGCGCCGAAGCCACGTTGCGCACGTCGCAGTAGCTCGCGTGCACGGCTCAGGTCCCCCAACTGGGCCATCGCGATTCCGCGGAGCGCCAATGCAGGAGGATCGTCACGCAATGCAACGTGCTTCAGCGCGGTGAGGACATCACCGGTGACCAGGGCGCGTGCGGAAGCTGCAATCAGGGAATCCATGGGGGCAGGCTAACTGCGGGCGGGCGTAGATGCACTTTCTGCTATTGCACCGTTCGATGGGCGCGTAGAAGGCTGGCGTGCCCATGTCCGTGAATACCCATCGACTCGACGCTTGGATGCCGTCGCGCTGCAGGATTGCCGCTGAGAGCGCCCTCACCCCTACCCCCGCTCCGCGCCCCGGCCCTTGCGCTGGCGCAAGGTCGGTCGATGGGCAGCGAACCCGTGGTTCGCAAGCTGCCCCTCTCCCCCCCGCAACGCGGGAGAGGGGACAGCACACTTTCCTGCGGGAGAGGGGACAGCCTGCGCCTCCGGGTACTCAGGAGGCTGCTGCCTACCTGCGATTGATGAAGAACTCCACCGGCACCATCACCTCCACCGGGTCGCCAGCGACGTCCGCTGGCGGTGCTGGCACCGGTGTTGCGCGCGCCACTGTTTCCAGCGTGGCCTCGTCCAGGCTGTCATGACCGCTGCTGCGACCGATCCGGGCATTGCTGACCCTGCCCTGCCTGTCCACGCTGAAGCGCACATAGGCCACGCCTTGCTGGCGCAGACGCTCGGCCAAGCGTGGGTAGCGGCGGTATTTTTCCAGATGCCCCAGCAGCTGCCCTTGCCAGGTAACCGAGGCCTGCGCCTGTTGCCCGGCCGTGGTCTGGCGGGCGGCGTAGCGCTCACTGGGCTTGGCGCTGACATCTGGCGGCGCCAGGGTCTGGTCAACGGTGTGGGCGTCGGAGGCAGGTACCTGTTCGCGCGGTTGCGGCGGCACGTAAGCGTCAACCACCTCCGGCTCCTGCGGCGGTGGCTCGCGTTCCACGCGCGGCGCCGGGGTCGGCTCGCTGCGTTGCTGCTCCTGCTGCGGCGGGCCCTGCGGGATCTCGGTTGGTGCGGCGGGTGGAGCCTCGGGCGTCTCGGCCAGATCGACCATTACCGCTTCCAACGGTTGCTGATCGGCCAGCACGGGCGGCGTGCGCAGACTCCACCACAGCGCCGCGCCTATGACCACGGCGTGCAGCAGCAGCGCCAGCGCAAAGCTGCCACCCCAACGCAGGCGGGAGGATGCAGTAGCGGCGGTCACGGCGACTGCTCTACCCCGACCAGCGCCACTTTCAGGTAACCGGCGCGACGCAGCAGGTTCATGGCTTCCATCAGGTCGCCATAGCTGACCGAACGGTCTGCACGCAGGAAAATGCGCTGCGAATGATCACCTTGGGTGCGTTTCTCCAGTTCCGCCGCCAGCGCGTCAGCCGACACCGCAGTCTCACCAACGCGCAGCGATAGATCGGCCTGCACGGTGAGGAACAGCGGCTCGGCATCGCGCGGCTGTGGTTTGGCGCTGCTGGCCGGCAGTTCCACCGGCACATCGACGGTGGCCAGCGGCGCGGCCACCATGAAGATGATCAGCAACACCAGCATCACGTCGATGAACGGTGTGACATTGATCTCGTGTGCTTCGTCCAGCGCTTCGTCGTCGGACTCGCGGGAAGTACGGATTGCCATTGCCAGGCCTCAGCGCGCGTCGCGCGGCAACGCGCGGCCGCAATCCAGATCGCGCGAGACGATCTGCTGCACGCTGGCGGAGATGTCACCGCCCAATGCCCGCAGGCTCAGCAGGCGGCGACTGAAGTGGTTGTAGATCACAACCGCGGGAATTGCCGCGACCAGGCCCATCGCGGTGGCCAGCAAGGCTTCGGCAATGCCCGGTGCAACCACGGCAAGATTGGTGGTGTTGGACGCGGCGATGCCGACAAAGCTGTTCATGATGCCCCACACGGTGCCGAACAGACCGACGAACGGTGCCACCGCACCGATGCTGGCCAGCAGACCGACACCGCTGCGCAGGCGCCGGCTGTTACCCAGCTCGATGCGCTCAAGCCGCGAACCGAGACGTTCCTTGACGCCATCATGGCCCTGCGCATCGGCGGACAAGGCCAGCTCGGTACGCGCCGCACCCAGCATGCTGCGTGCAAGGTCCGATTGCTGCAGCAACGGCTGCGCCTCCGCGTTGTCGAGGCTGCCGCTGACCTCCAGCACCTCGCGCGCGGCCTGCAGCTCACGGCCGATACGACCAAGCTCCAATGTCTTGGCGATCAGGACCGTCCAGGTTGCCAGCGATGCCAATGCCAGGCAGATCATCACCGCCTGCACCACCCAGTCGGCGGACTGGTACATGGCCCAGGGCGTGAGTGCCTGTGTGGTAGCGGTCGAGGAAATGTCAGCGTGCATGGAAAGATTCCGGATCGTCGTGGAAGAAAGTCGCACTGGCGATCTGGCTGGTGCGTTGAACGTTGTACAAGATGGCGTCGTGTCTGCACGGCACCACCTGCTGCGTATCGGTAGCGGTGGACTGCATCATGGCCGCTCCTCGCCGTCCACCGGCTCGCGCGGGCTGGGCCGCGACAGCACATAGGCAGCACTGGCCAGGAAGAATACGGCCACCGGCACAGCCAGCTTCCAGCTCGGATGCGCACCGATGAAGAACAGCACATAGCCCAGCGCCATGCCGCCAGCGGCAAAACACTTGCCCTTGCGGCTCACCGCGCCCTGCTCGCGCCACAGCCGCAACGGCCGACCGTAGCGCGGATGCTGCAGCAACCACGCTTCAAAGCGTGGCGAGGATTTGGAGAAGCACCACACCGCCAGGATCAGGAAGATGGTGGTCGGCATCACCGGCAGCAAGGCACCGATCACGCCCAGCGCCACCATCAACCAGCCCATGCAGAACCACAGCCAGCGGATCACGTCGCTGCCTTCATGGTGGCTGCTGGTGCGTCCCCCTGCATCAGGCGAATTCCTGCTCGACGTAGCCACGCACCGTGCGGAACGCAGCATTGGCGCCTTCGATGGCCGCCGCTTCCTGCGCTTCGGTCATGCTGATGCCATCCAGCGACGCAGTGAACTCACGCCAGTGGCGGGCGGCGCCATCCGGATGCGCGGCCAGGTGGCTGGCACCAAACGCCGCGCCCAAGCCCAGCTTGCCAGCCAGCTTGAACAGGATGGTGCCACCGAGGTTGGAGCCTTCAGCCACGTACAGCCAACCCAGCGCCTGCGGCAGCTCGATGTCGTCGGGGATGACGGCGGCGCTGTCGGCGGGAACGTCCTGTTGCAGGTCACCCAGATCAGCAACGATCTGCTGCAGGCGCTGGCGCTGTTCAAGATCCGGCAACAGCGCGCGCAGCAACGGCGTTGCATACAGCGCCTGGATGTCGCGGTGGAAACGGTATTGCACGCGCACGAACTTGGCGAAGCGCTCGCGGCTGGCAAAGATGTCCTCGGACATGATCCGCTTGTCCAGCGAATCGTGGGTGGTGCTGGTAGCCGCCTTCAGGCGCTGGCTACGGGTGGGAGCTGCAATGGTTTCGGTCGTGGTCATGGTCTGCAACAACGAAGCGGAGGGGGAAACCGGCTGCATCTTTTGATGGAATGGCCGGTCGTCCTGATTGAGACGTCTGCCGGGGTCCTTCCCCCAAGTAGCCTGCATGGTGTGCTGCAACCGGCGATCCCGGCGCTGCCGCGCCGGGATCACCTGCTGCATCGATCACACCCTATCCATCAATAGCGGAAGGTCAGTGCCATCCGCGCGGTACGGCCCGGCGCCGGCAGGATGCCCAACGCCAGCGGGTCCAGGTAGTAACGGTCGGTGGCGTTGTCCAGGTTCACGTCCAGGTTCCACTGGTCGTTGAACGACCAACTGGCGAACAGGTCGACGATGGTCGCCGGGCGGTACAGCTGCTGGATCGCCGACAGGCCGACGTTCCATTCCTTGTCCAGCTTGCTGATCGGGCCGGCGTTGTGCACCACGCGGGTACCGAAGGTCAGCCGTTCGTCAAACAGGCGCGAACCCAGGGTCATGTTGACCGTGTAACGCGGCGGGTTCTGGGTATTGCTGTAGGAACCCTCGAAGCCACCGTCCACGCAGTTCGGGGTGTTCTTCAATTCCTCGATGTTGCGCGCCTGTCCGTAGGCACGGCGCTCTGCAGCAATATCCGGCGCGCAGGTCTTGGCCTTGAAGTAGTAGTGCGCGGACAGGTCGGCGAACACCTTGCCGGCATCGTAGTTGGACTGGAACTCCATGCCCGACACCTTGAAGCGATCCACATTGCGGATCAAGCCAGCCGACAGCGTGCGGTAATCGCGGGTGATCAGGTCATCCACGCGGGTATCGAAGTAGGCCAGCTTCAGTGCCAGCTGGTCGCCATTGGCGAACAGATCGCGCTTGATGGTGCTGGCGCCGATTTCCCAGCTGCCGGAGCGCTCGGGCTTCAGTTCGCCCACCGGCTTGGCGGCGGTGAACAGGCCCAGCGTGGTCTCGAACAGGCTCGGCAGCTTGGTACCCTCGGCGTACTTGAGGTAGACCATGCTGTCGTCATCGAAGTGGTAGGTGACGCTTGCAGTCGGCGAGAACGCACTGTCGCGGCGCTTGATCGGCTTGGACCAGGTCCAGCTCACCGGCACCATCAGGTCCTCCGCGGCATCGGCGTCGTAGAAGTTCCAGCCACCGATATCGGCCACCGTGCCCTTCTTGTACGGCGAGGCCAGCAGCGACGCTTCGGTGAAGTTGCCATTGGCATCCGGGTACCAGTTCAGCATCGCGATGCGCTTGGCACGCCATGACGGCAGGCTCGGGTCACCGTCAAGCAGCTGGGTGTAGCGGTACTGACCCTGGGCCTCGAACTTGTCCTCGGTCGCCAGCCGATTGCGGTCATGCACATTGACCCGGTTCCAGCGGCCACCGGCCATGAATTCCCAGTGTTCATTGGGTTCCCACTTGATCGATGCGACCGCGCTGTATTCCTTGCGCTCGGCATTGCGCAGGAAGCGGTTGTTGACCAGATCGTCATGCATGATCGGCGAGTTCGGGCGGATATCCTCGTCGCTGAGCGACAGGCCATAGTCGAAGGTGAACAGACCCGCGCTGGTTTCCAGCAGCGAGGTATTGCTCACGTCCAGGCCGAAGCGTTGCTGCTTCAGCGGGTTGGCATAGGCATCCTTGTAGCCGGGGTTGCCGCTGAAACTCGGCGCGTCATACCACTCGGTTCGGCGATCGAAGTACCACGGGGTGATGCCGGTCAGGCTGTTGTACATCAGGCTTTCGGCATCGGTGTACCAGGCGTTTGCACGCAGGTCGACCAAGGCGCTGTCCGGATTGAAGCGGTAGCGCAGGCTGTAGCTGTCCATGTCGACATGGCCCGGGTCCCACTGCGGCACGCGATCGCGGTCCACGCGGATGATCTGCGAGGCCATGATCTCGCCGGCAGTGCCTTCATAGCGGCGATAGCCCAGTTCCAGCGTCTGCGCATCGTCGATGCGCCAGGTGCCCTTGAGCAGCGCCGATTCCGAACGCGAGGAGGTATTGAACACTTCGGTGCGCGGCGGGTTCAGTGGTGCCAGCGTGCGCCGGGTCTGCGGGAAGTCGTCATAGCCGTGCTTGCCGCCGAAGTAGTTGCCGGTATCGCGCCAGGCATACGCCGCCACCAGGTCGAAACGGTCCCAGCGCTGGGCCACGGCCACGTTGGCGAACTGGTTGCCAGTGGCGTTGCGGTCGGTGCGCGGCGCAGCGCTGTAGTCGGGCACGTTGTTGGCGCTGTTGTTGGCCAGGCCGGTACGCACGCGGATGCCGCTGTCACGGCCTTCCCGCAGCACGTCATCCGCTTTCAAGGTCTCCATCTCGACCAGGCCACCGATGCCGCCGGAGGCATTTGCCTGCAGGCTCGGCCCCTTGGTGATGGTGATGTTGGAGATCAGGTCCGGATCGAGGTAGGTGCGCTGCGACTGGCCAGCGTAACCACGGTAGGTATCCATGGTGGACTGGCCACCATCGATGATCACCGGGATGCGGCTTTGCCCCTGGATGCCACGGATGTTCACGTCCAGGGCGTTGCCCACGCGCGGGTCACCGGCGGTGACGCCGGCCACGCCCTTGATGATGTCGGCGGTGGAGGTGCCACGGAAGCGTTCGATGGTCTGCTGCGGGATGTAGGCGGTCGAACCGGTGGTGCGGTAAGTATCGAGCAAGCGCGCGGCATCGCTGCCGCTGCCTTCGCCACCGCGCTGATCACCGGCCACGCTCAGCGTGCCGGTCACGACCAGGTCGTCCGCGTTGGCACCGGCCGGCAGCTTTTCGAGCGTCACCGCACCAT
Source organism: Stenotrophomonas sp. PS02298 (assembly GCF_029959445.1). GTDB lineage: Bacteria > Pseudomonadota > Gammaproteobacteria > Xanthomonadales > Xanthomonadaceae > Stenotrophomonas. The sequence continues at coordinate 12,831 of NZ_JASCOR010000045.1, forward strand.
TGCCGCTGCGGCGGGCAGCGAGGCCGGTGCCGCGCAGCAGCTGCTGCAGCGCCGTTGATGGTGCCAACTGGCCGGAGACCGGTGCCGAGGTCGCACCGTCAGCCAGGGCTGCGGCATAGGCCACCTGTACGCCAGACTGACGCATGTACTCACCCAGTGCTGCAGCAAGCGGCTGCGCTGGGATATCAAACTGTGCGCTGGCGCTGGCCACGGTGGCCTGCGCCATTGCGGGAACGGCTGGCGTCATCACTGCCAGGCCGGCGGCCAGCATCGCGACGTGCAGACGGGACAGGCGCAGGCGTGGGCCGGCGCGGAAAGAACTGGGCATTGAAAATCCTGTTGTCGAAGCCGCAATCAGGCGGCGGAGGTTCGACGTACGTGGCGGCGGCTGAGGTACGGTCGGGGTTAAGACGAATGAACCGGGCAAACCCCCAAGATCAATCGCCCAGCTCAGCTAGCGACGCGCTGGCAGCTCGTTTTCCTGTGCCTGCACGATGGCGATGCCGAACGGCAACCGCGTCACTTGCAAGCCACTGCCCGCGGCCAGCGCGTCCAGCGCCTGCTCGGGTTGATCCAGACGCAACGCGGCATTGATCGGCGGCAACGCCGACAGATCGCCACGCACGAATACATGGCCAGGCCGATAACGCCCCAACTCAGCCAGCACCTGCGTCACCGGCACGTTCTCCAGCAACAGCTCGCCGCGTCGCCATGCAGCGACATGATCAGGCGCAAACTCCGCGCCGCGCTCGGCAACGCCGCCATTGCTCCAGCCCGCGGCCTGGCCTGCCTGCAGGTACATCCAGCCCTGGTCAGGGCGTGCTGCTACCCGCACTCGCCCCTGTTCGACCGCGGTATCGACGCGATCAGCTTCCCGGCTGACCACGAATGCGGTGGAGATATCCTCCACCACGCCATCACCGACGGTAATGCGGAAGGGTGCGCCGGCTTGCGGCACAACCTCGAACCAGGCGCGCCCACGCAGCAGCTCGATACGCCGGGTGGCCTCGCCGTAATGCACGGCAATAGCGGCGCCAGCATCCAGTACCGCGGTTGAACCGTCGGGCAGGCGGACATGCTGGATGGCCACATCCGCGCGGTGGTCCGCGCGCATGCGCAGCGCCAGCTCCGGCGCCGACATCACCCCGCAGAACAGCGCCAGCACCGCCACCGCCGCCAACCAGCGCCGCTGCGCATGCCGCTGCGGGCGCTGCACCAGCACCGTGGTCTGCGGGCGGGCAGCGAGACTGCGCCAGAGCACGCGTTCATGTTCAAACGCGTGGCGGTGCCCGGGCTGCAGCAGCCATTGCTCGAACGCCTGCATGTCAGGCTCGCCCATGGTTCCCGATGCCAGCCGCAGCACCCAGTCGCGCGCCTGCTGCGCAACGGGATTCTCGGGCGGGACGGAAGAGGACGGCGGGCGCATGGGCTGGCTCAGGTGGTGATGCTGTTGGTGGGTACGGACGGAATACAAGACGATTGGCGGCGCCGCATCCCCAAGGGTAGCTGCGAGGCTAGTCGCCGCTGCGCGCCCAGGCCAGGCGTTGCAGAGCCAGGCGCAGGTGGTTTTCGACGGTGGTCACCGAGACCCCCATGCGCCGCGCCACTTCCGGCTGGGTCAGCCCCTGCAGGCGGTTCAGGCGGAACATGCTGCGGGTGGGCTCGGGCAGGTGGTCGGCCGCTTCCAGTACCCGCGCCAGCTCATCCTGCGCCATCACCTGCTCTTCGGTGGACAGCACCTCGTCCGCTCCCCACAGGTAATTCTCGGCCTGCAGGCGCAGCCGCCGCGTACGTTCACGGCCGTGATCGGTGGCCAGGTTGCTGGCCAGCCGGTACAGGTAGGCGCGCGGATTGCCGATCACCGGCTCATTGCCGACCCCGCGGACCTTGAACCACACCCCCTGGATGACGTCGTCCGCGCCGCCGTCGCTACCGAGGATCTGGCGCACCAGACGCAGCAAGGCCGGGCGTTCGCGGATCAGCAGTTCGGTCAAGGTGGTGGCATTGCTGGACATGGGGGGCTGTTAAGGCAAGGCAGGCCGCCTGCGTCAGGCAGCCTTGGGCGGACAAGGATATCCGCATAATGATAATGGTTCTCATATGTATTGCGCGACAGTGTGTTCCCCCTTGCCCCCCCGGACCGGCCAGCCAGTCGGGTTTGGTGCGCCGCAATAGTGGTGCGCGTAGAATGGAGCTCTTTTTCAACCAACAACGATTCGGAGTCAGCGCAATGAGCCTGAAATTGGTCTCGCCGGGCAAGAACCCGCCGGAAGAAATCAACGTCATCGTCGAGATCCCGAAGGATTCGGAGCCGGTGAAGTACGAAATGGACAAGGAAAGCGGCGCGATGTTCGTCGATCGCATCCTGTCCACGCCGATGCGCTACCCCTGCAACTACGGCTTCGTGCCGCAGACCCTGTGCGGCGACGGCGACCCGGCCGACGTGCTGGTGGTGCTGCCGCTGCCGCTGGTCCCGGGCTCGGTCGTGCGCTGCCGCCCGGTCGGCGTGCTGAAGATGAGCGACGAAGCCGGTAGCGACGAGAAGATCCTGGCCGTGCCGGTCGCCAAGATCTTCAGCGGCTACGCCCACGTCGAAGACATCGCCCAGGTGTCCAGCCACTGGCTGGAGCGCATCGGCCACTTCTTCGAGCACTACAAGGACCTGGAAAAGGGCAAGTGGGTCAAGATCGAAGGCTGGGGCGACGCCGCCGAAGCCAAGCGCATCCTCAGCGAGGCGCACAAGACCTACCTCGCCACCCAGGAACAGGACGTCTGATTGTGCCGGCGCAGGGCCGTAACACGGGCCCTGCGTAGCGACAACCATCACGTTTTCCTTGCAGAGGGCATGACCCTTTGCCAGCGAGCAGCTACATTGACAGGCCGGTTTCCGGCCTGTTTTTTTGTGCGGATTTTGCGTTTTGTCCAAGGGGAAGTGTCTTGCGAATCCTGTTAGTCGGTGGCGAAGCCAACCTGTCGGCCGAGCTGCTTGAGTACGTCGCCGATCTGGGCGATGAGTGGGAAGTACAGTCGGTCCCGGATGGCAGTGCCGCCATCGTCGCGGTGTCCTCGGCCACCATCGACGCGATCATCGTTGCGCCGGTATTGCCGGACCTGGCCCCGGCCACCCTGCTCGGGCAGATCCGCACGCTACGCCCGGAAACCATCCGCATAGCCCTGATCGACGGCGACAACAACCAGCGCGTGCCATCGGCCCGCATCATTGGCGTGGCCCATCGTTTCCTGCCACTGCCGCTGGCCCCGGAAGTGCTGCTTGAAGCATTGACCAGCCTGGAGGAACTGCGCGAACTGCTGGACAGCCCACACCTGCGCCAGACCATCGGCCGCATCGAAAAGCTGCCCTCGCCGCCGCACCTGTACATCAGCCTGACCCACGCGCTGGAAGAGGACGAGGAAAGCGACTCTGCGGAGATCGCCAAGCTGATCGCAGCCGACCCGGCCATCGCCGCCAAGGTATTGCAGCTGTCCAACTCGGCCTTCTTCAACAGTGGCCGCGCCATTTCCGACCTGCGGGGCGCAGTGACCCGATTGGGCATGGCCACCCTGCGCGACCTGGTCCTGGCCAGTGAAGTATTCGCCCTGCCCGGCATGTCCGGGCCCGACCGCAACGCATTGCAATCACGCGCATTGATGGCCTCACGCCTGGCCGCCAAGATGCTGCCGGCGTCCAGCGCCGAGCTCGGCTCCACCGCCGCACTGCTGGCCGATATCGGCCTGCTGTTGCCCGGCGTACGCGATGAACGCCAGGCAACCGAGGCCGATGACCCGCGTCCCGGCCACGCCGAGGCTGGCGCCTATCTGATGGGACTGTGGGGCCTGCCGATGCCGATCATCGAAGCCGTCGCCTTCCAGCTGCAGCCGGGGCGCTCGAATGTGCGCAGCTTCTGGGTGGCTGGTGCCGTCCACGTCGCCACTGCGCTGGCCGCCGGCACCGCCGTTGATGAGCAGTATCTGGCCAATGTCGGCGTACTGCCCAAGCTTGAGCAATGGCGTGCCATTGCCGATGAGATGATGGGCTTGAGCGTCGACGCCTGAGCCCACACTGCACTGCAAGATCAGGATTGAATGACAACGGCCGCATCGCGGCCGTTGTTGTTTCTGCGTGCTGAAAGCGGCTGGCATGCGACCAAAGCATTGGTTCACGCTACGACACCGATTCCAGATGCGCTGCGCTTACCCGGGCACGCAACGCACAAAGAAAAAGGGTGGGCCTTGCGGCCCACCCTTCGTCATGCATCACAGAGCTTCGATGGATCAGAAGCGCTGGTTGTACTGGATGAACAGGAAGCGGTCGTAGTCGAGCATCGGATCGATCTGCGAGGCGCTGCTGTTGCTCACCGAATAGGTGATCGGCGGCTGCTTGTCGAACACGTTGCGGGCGCCGACGGTCACGCTGCCATCCCACGGAGCCTGCCAGGTGACGGACACGTCGTGGTACACGATCGCACCCTTCTTGTTGGCGCCGGTGCCGCCCGACCAGCCACCGTTCGGCGTCTGGTAGTTCGGCTCGTTGCACTCAACGCCATCGTCGTAGCAGTAGTCGCGGAAGCCGCCGTAGTAACGCATGCCCCAGTTAGCCGACAGCGTGTCCTTGGCCCAGTTCAAGCCCAGGGTTGCACGCACGCGCGGGAAATTCCAGTAACCGGCGTAGTTGTCCCACTCGGCACCCTTGGTCGACTGCTGACGGTAGGCGCTCAGGTAGTTCGCATCGAGGTTGACGCCGAAGGTACCAATCTCGGTTTCCGGCAGGCGGTAACGGACGCCGAAGTTGTAGCCTTCGGTTTCCAGCGAGCCCAGGTTGGCATTGCCGCGGCTCAGGCTGGTGACCTGACCGGTGGTGGCATCACGACCGTACTGGTCGCAGAACTGCGCAACACCGTTCTGGTAGCACTGGCCCAGCACGTAGTTGGCGGACACGGCGGTGATCACGTTATCAACGGTGATCTTGTACCAGTCCAGCGAGACGTCCAGACCCGGGACATAGCTCGGGCTGTACACCAGACCCACGGTGCGGGTCTTGCTGGTTTCCGGCTGCAGCTGGTCGTTGCCAACGCCCGACTGGAACGCAGCATTGGCCTGCGTGTCACGCGCGGTGATCGGCTTGCCAGCAGCATCGGTCTGACGGTAGGTCGAGCTCAGGCCTTCGGCCTGGCAACGAGCGGCAACGCGCGCATCGCTCAGCATGCCGAACTGTGCATCGCACGGATCGGTGAAGCGATCGAAGGTCTGCGAACCGCCACCGAAGGTGTCGTCCATGGTCGGGGCACGGAAGCCCTCGCCGTAGGTACCACGCACCAGCAGGTCTTCAATCGGACGCCAGGTCAGGCTGAACTTGCTGTTGATGGTGTCGCCGAACTTGTCGAAGTCGGAGTAGCGGCTGGCGATATCCAGCGACAGCTCCTTGGCACCCGGCAGGTCACGCAGCAGCGGAACCATGAATTCCAGGTAGAACTCATTGGCCTTGTACTTGCCCGAGGCAGCACCAGCAGCCAGGTCGGTGGTGTAACCGGCCGAGGACAGTGCATCCGGGTGGTCGTAGCCGCTGACTTCGCGGTGCTCGTAACCCGCAGCGAAGGCCAGCTCACCAGCGTCGCCCGGCATGTCGAACAGACCACCGGTGATGTTGGCGAAGTACTGCTTGCTCTTGCTCTGCGAGGTCGCGTTGAGCAGGGTGTTGATGTACGTCAGCGCTTCCGGGGTAGCAGCGGTAGCGCCGCCCAGGACGTCAAACGGGGTGCACTGACCCAGCGCTGCATTGGTACCCAGTGCAATCGGGTTGGCCAGCGAACCACACTGCGCCACACCTGCGCTGTTGATGAACGACGGGCCCAGGGCCTTCTGCAGTGCCAGCAGGTTGATGTTGCCGCTGCTGGTTTCGGTCACGTCGTACTGGTTGTAGTTCAGGCCCACATCCCAGTCGAACGGACGGTCGTTGAAGTCGAAGGTGCCCTCGACAGCTGCGTCGAAGTGGAACGACTTGACGTTGTTTTCGCTGATGCGCGGCAGTTCGAAAATACGACGGCCCCAAGTGGTGATATCAGCACCGATCGGGTTGTAGATGCTGTCCTTGCTCAGCGCAACCGGGAAATTCTTCTGCGAGGTCGCGGTCAGCGGGTAGCCGGCGATCTGACGCTTGGAGTCGCGCTCCGAGTACATCAACGTCGACTTGAAGCGCATGTTGTCGTTGATGTCGTAGGTGCCAGCGGCGAAGACCGACTTGTTCTCCGAGCCCTGGTTCAACATCATCTGCTCAGTGGCGTTGAAATAATCATCGCCATTGATCTCGTGGTAGTTGTTCGGATCGCTGGAATCAGCGCCGACGCCACCCGGATGGTTGATGACCATCACCTTGCCGGTGACCGGATCGGTGTAACGACCCCACGGGCCGGCCGGGCTCAGGCCGTCTTCAGCGTGATTCGGGCCGTAGGTGTAACGGGTCAGTTCGCGGTCCTTCGCCCACACCGGATCTTCCTTGGTGTAGGAAGCGCCCAGCATGATCGACGAACGCTCGCCAACTGCGCCCAGGGTCAGGTTGTACTGGGTCTTGGCACCGTCGCCGTCGCTGTTCTGGCCGTAGTAGACCGAAGCTTCAGCGCCTTCGAAGTCCTTGCGCAGGATGATGTTGATCACGCCGGCGATCGCGTCGGAGCCGTAGATGGCGGAGGCGCCGTCCTTCAGCACTTCGATGCGCTCGATCAGCGAGCTCGGGATGGTCGACATATCGGTGAAGCCAGCCAGGCTGGAGCTCCAACGCTTGCCGTTGACCAGCACCAGGGTGCGCATTTCACCCAGGTTGTACAGATTGGCGTACTGGCCACCCTGCTCCGGGTTGGATGCCAGCACGGCAGCCTTGGAGAAGGTCTGGGTGCCCGACACGGTCAGGTTCTGCAGGATGTCGCCGACGCTGACCAGACCCGAACGCTTGATGTCCTCGGAGGACACGGTGAAGATCGGCTGGGCGGTCTCAACGTCCACCGAACGGATACGCGAACCGGTGACTTCCAGGCGATCCAGGGTGGTCGCACCGGCAGCAGCTTCCTGCGCCGAAGCAAATGAGGGGGTCAAGGCAATAGCAATGCCGGCCGGGAGCAAGCCCAACCGCACTGCAGAATTACGAAGCTTCATCAATCTCTCCAAAGAGCTAAACAAACGACAAAGTTAGCGGTGCGTTAAACACCCCTGAACGTTACGTTCGTACTGCCACCTTGGTTTTGCGCGAGCCGTCCTTAGGCTTTGCCGAATCTGGCTTCAACGCCCCGGGCTGCTCACGGTACTGCGTGGCCGACGCACCAAAGCGTGCGCGGAATGCACGCGCGAAGCTGCAGCAGTTGTCAAAGCCGCTGGCCGACGCAACTTCGCCAATCATCATGTCGGTATCGCGCAACAGCATCGCCGCCCGTTCCAGTCGCAGCCGCGCCGACAAGGATTGCGGGCTCTCCTCATACAGACTCTGGAAGGTCTTGGACAAATACCAGCTGGAGAAGTTGGTCAGCTCGGCCAGCTCACCAATGCGCACCACGCGGTGGCTGTTGCCCTCCAGGTACATGCGCGCACGCTGCATGCGACCGAACACCTGACGCTTGCGGATCCGCGAACGGCCCGGGCAGCGCTGCACGGTGCCGGCAAGGTCACGCTGCAGGGAAGCAAGATGCAGCAGCAGCGGACGCAGTTGATGAATGGTCGCGCCCGGTGCCTGCGCCTCGCGCCACAGACGCAACGCCAGGCGAGCCTCACCCTGGCTCATGCGCCCGCGGCCGGTGTAGACACTGCAGTCAGCAAGGGTGCCGAGCATGCGCAGCGCATCGGTATCCAGGCTGATACCAATGCACATGCCATCACGGCCGGCCTGGATGAGCGGACGCGATTCCTTTTCAAAGGCAATCCACTCGCGCTGGCGAAGACGGAACTTGCCTTCCTTGGACTCCACCCAGGCAGTGCCGCGCAACTGCAGCCACACGGTGAACACCGTGCCAGAGGTCTGCAGGCTGCCCAGTCGCGCCACACCTACACAGGCAGGCCGCGGGCCATCCTCCGCAGGCTTCTCGAATGACACCGACTGACCACGATCCACCCACGAAACCTGCCGCATATCGCACACCATCGTTTGCTCATATTGAGCGAACGTTTTGCCAACTTTGGCGATGCGGGTCAGGAAAGTCCGGCGAGAAAGCTGCGAATTCTTCCCGATAAGCCCTACGAAATATTTCCGAAACCACAATTTCCTACGGCGACAACCACTTAGCCAAGCCCAACACGCGTCGCGGCGCACGCTGCGGAATGCGCATCATCCCGATATCGGCATTGTCAGCGGCGGCCAAGGCGATGAAAACCGCCTTTCCATCCGGCGCCAGGCTGAAGCCGTTGCTCGCACTGAAGCGGCTCGCATCCAGACACTGGCTACTGCCATCACCGGCGATTGCAGTGAGCCGGCTACTGCAATCCCGGCTGATGTCCAGGTATTCCACGGCGCCACCGGCAGCCACGGCCCAAGCACGGTAACGCCAGCGACTAGGCAGCTCGGCGTGCACAGCTTTCACACTGTCCGGGCTAAGGCTCGGTGCCGCCTGCCAGAGCCCGCCGCTGGCCAAGCGCGTGAACAGCACCCGTTGTCCGGCACTGTCGAAACGCACCTGCGACACACCTTCCAATGACGCCAGGCGTTTCCAAGGCTGCTGGCTGCGGTCAAACAAGGTCAACACCATCCGCTCGTCATCACCGCGTTCCACCACCAGCAGCGTGTCGGCAGTTGGCCCATACACCGCCTGCAACGGTTCACGCACGGGGACCGCCAACTTCACCCAGTGGCCCTCCTCGGGCGCCACCTCATAGATACCCGGTGCACCGTCAGCATCACGCCCGGTCACCAGCAGACGCCGGCCATCGGCGGACCAGTCCATGGGCTGCCGCGCCTCGGGGCGCACCCCTTCGATCATCTGCAGGGACGCCGGGTCATTCAGGCGCGCCCACCACAACGCGAACGCACCGGAACGATCCGAGGTAAACGCCAATTGCGCACCATCAGGCGAGACCATTGGCTGGCCATCACGCGCCGAGGAAGCAAACAGGCGCTGCGCCGGCCCAACATCGGCTCCCAACGGAATGCGGTACAAGCCAAACTGCGGCTGGCTGCGCATGAACGCAAGGTTGCCACCGCCGCGCGACGCCGCGGGACTCTGTGCGTTGTCGATGCCCATGTCACGCAAGGCACGCGTCGCTACATCCAAGCGATACAGTCGCGCCTCACTGTCGATACGGCGGCCGAATACCATTTCATCCGAGCCCAACCAGCTCCAGCCCCTGATTTCAGCGGCCTCGTCGGTCAAACGCTGCGCGTTGCTGCCATCGGCATCCATCACCCACATATCGCCTACCTGGGGATTGCGCACGAAACCGATCTTTCTCCCGTCCGCCGAGTAGCGCGGCGCATAGTCGAAATCGTCTGCGCCGATTTCGTACTGCAACGATGACCACCGTCCCGATGCCAGGTCCAGACTGCGTATGCCACGGCTGGCGTAACGGCCGGTCATGGAACCAAACAACAGGCTCGCACCGTCCGGCGCCCAGTCAAAGCTGAGCATGTCGGTTCCATCGCAACGGGTGGCGCGGCGCAGACCGGTACCGGTGGCCGACACCACCAGCACCTCGCAGTCGCCATGCGGCAGGAAACGCGCAAAGGCCACGTTGCGGCCGTTTGGTGACCACACCGGGAAACGATCCGAGGCACCGGCGGGCGTCGCCAGCAGGGGCGTGGCGGTCGCATTGCCTACACTCTGTATCCACAAGCTGGAGCGGTTGTCCTTCTCGCGCGCGAACACCACCAACGCCCCATCGGGGGAGAGTGAAGGATTGACCTCAAGGTCTTCGGTCGCGGTAATCAACCGGTAGGGGCGCGCAGGGCTGCCAACCACCCGATTGCCCTCGGCAACCGTTGCATCCACCTGCGATGGCACATCACGCTCCCACAGCAGCCATGCCATCACCAGCGTGCTGAGCAACAAGGCAATGCCGATTGCCAGCAGACCATAACGACGCATCCTGCGACGTTTGTGCCGCGTTGCTTCGCGCGCGCCTGCAGGGGCTGGATCAGTGGCCGCCGCCGCAACGCCCTCGGGCGCCTCGACATCCGCGACATCCGCGCTCGGCTCCCAGACCACCGTGGCAAGCAGCCGATATCCAGTCTTGGCGATGGTTTCTATATAAGGCGCACCCTCGCCTGCCTCGCTAGCGGCAAACGCCTTGCGCAACTGGGTAACTGCCTGGGTCAGTACATCATTGGTCGGCATGGTGTCCGGCCAGACCTCGGCAAACAGCTCATCGCGTGTCACCACCTGCCCAGGCCTGCGCGCAAGCGCCAACAACACCCCCACCGATTTAGGTGTGAGCCGCTGGGATCTGCGTGTTCTTGGCTGATGCACCTCACGAGAGGAAAGCACCACCAGACACTCGCCGACGCGCAGTCGGTCAGAGCTAGGTTTTTCGGTGGGGTTCGTTGCCATCGCGGTCTTTCAAAATCGCTGGCGGACACGAATCCTGTGTCCAGCTTTCCGGGTTCAATCCCTTACAAGCCGCCAAATTCCGCAAAAGGCATCAACGCACAGAGCAAATGTTTTATCTGCAACGGATATTACTCTAACGACGTTCCCCACGTGCCAAACGTGGACGACATCAGGCTCTCTCTCGCCGACGAAATTACATAATCAGCTGCATGATTCGCGCCTTATGGCGCGATTTTTTTATCTAGCGTTCAGTTTTCTCTGCCTTGTAGATGGTCAGGCCAACCAGCCGCGAAACCACCAATGCAACATACATAACGCCTGCAAACTGCTCCAACATCACCAATGCACGTGCCTGCGGATGCACCGGCACCACGTCGCTCAGGCCGACCCCAGACAACAAGCTGAAGCTGAGATAAAGCAACTCCACCCAACTCCTGAAATCGCCTTCGCTGATGGCGACAAAACTGCCCGGATAGACGTGCTGACACACTGAATAGGCAAATGCGAATGCCCAGGCCAGCAAGGTAAAGGTGGCGCCAGCGGCAAACAGCTCATCGCGCGTGACCTTGTGGTCCTGCAGCATGTAGGCAATCAAACTGCACGAGGTATAGAAATACAGCAGGCTCTCGAATGCCTGCGCCACCGCGATCAGCGAGTGGCGTCCCAACAAGGCACCAGCGATGGAGAACACCACCGCCGGAATGGCCAGCGTCAACGCCAGCCAAAGCAACAGCGGACTGCGCCGCACCACCCACACCGCCAATCCCAGCACCACCATGCCGAACGCACCGAACAACGCGCGTCCGGCCGGCATGTGCTCCATCGCCGGGTAAAGCAGCACGCCCAGCAATTGCACCGCCAGCAGCCACGCCGATGGGTGCCTTCGCGCCATCACGATCCACTTCAAGCGCGACTGCATACGCATCCTTTCATTGCCGGTGCCAAACGTTGTGGTTGAGACAAGACCCGCAAGGTACGGAGCTCAGGGGCCCGGGCTGGCCGCCATTCCGGCACGATACGGGTAAGTGGCAAAGATCGCGGCCACCGCGGCATCAATCCGCTCGCCACGCTGCTCAGGCTTCACCCGCCCCACCGTACCGACCGCAACGCCTTCCCAGACCAGTTGCTTCTTCCGCGCATCCACCACGTCGATGTTCAAGGTACCTTCGGTGTACTGGCGCACGTCGGTGCGGTCACGCCAGTACGGCACGGCAACATAACCGCGGGCGCGGTAGCTGTAGTAATAGTCGTAATCCACTTCCGGCATCGTGGTGACCTGGGTCTTGTCCTGCAGGTAGGCGTTGAGGTTCACCCACAGGTCCGGGTTGGCTTCATCGAACCGGTAACCACGTGACTCCATCTGCGTGCGCACCGCAGCGCGGATGCGGTTGCTGGTGATGGTGGTATAGCCGTGCTGCTCGAGCGCCAGCGGGGTGTAGAACGCAAAGCTGCGGTAGCGCGAGAAGTCGGCGGTCGGATCGGCCTGGCTGGCAACTCGCGGCGTGCTGGCGCAGGCGCCCAGCAGGAGCAGCGAGGACAAGACGAGAAGCAAGGAAACAAAGCGAAGTTTCATGGCCTACCCCTGGTGTGGACGAGCGCACGCTAACACGTCCGTCGGCGTCCCGGCGTCAAGCACGGGCCGGGGCACCCGCCGGGATGCCCCGCCCCGTATCGCAGGTCTACTCGACCCGGTAGACCTGCGCGCCCTGCTCGCGGAACTGAGCCGATTTCTCGGCCATCCCCGCCGCCAACGCCAGCCCTTCATCCACGCCCTGCTCGGCCGCGTACTCACGAACATCCTGGGTGATCTTCATCGAGCAGAAATGCGGGCCGCACATCGAACAGAAGTGGGCCAGCTTGTGGGCGTCCTTGGGCAGCGTCTCATCATGGAATTCCTTGGCCTTCTCCGGATCCAGGCCGAGATTGAACTGGTCTTCCCAGCGGAATTCGAAACGCGCCTTGCTCAAGGCGTTGTCGCGGACCTGCGCACCCGGATGGCCCTTGGCAAGATCGGCGGCATGCGCGGCGATCTTGTACGCCATGATGCCGTCGCGCACGTCCTGCCGGTTGGGCAGTCCCAGGTGTTCCTTCGGCGTCACGTAGCAGAGCATCGCGGTGCCGTACCAGCCAATCATCGCCGCACCGATCGCGCTGGTGATGTGGTCGTAACCCGGCGCGATATCGGTAGTCAGCGGCCCCAGCGTATAGAACGGCGCTTCGCCGCACTCCTGCAGCTGCTTGTCCATGTTCTGCTTGATCAGCTGCATCGGCACATGGCCGGGACCTTCGATGATGGTCTGCACATCATGCTTCCAGGCAATCCTGGTCAACTCGCCCAGCGCTTCCAGTTCGCCGAACTGCGCCGCATCATTGGCATCGGCAATGCAGCCCGGGCGCAGGCCGTCACCGAGACTGAAGGACACGTCGTAGGCCTTCATGATGTCGCAGATGTCCTCGAAGTGCGTGTAGAGGAAATTTTCCTTGTGATGCGCCAGGCACCACTTGGCCATGATCGAACCGCCGCGCGAGACGATGCCGGTGACACGCTTGGCAGTCAGTGGCACGTGTCGCAGCAACACCCCTGCGTGGATGGTGAAGTAATCAACCCCCTGCTCGGCCTGCTCGATCAAGGTGTCGCGGAATATCTCCCAGGTCAGCTCCTCGGCCCGGCCATCCACCTTCTCCAGCGCCTGGTAGATCGGCACCGTGCCAATCGGCACCGGTGAGTTGCGCACGATCCACTCGCGCGTCTCATGGATGTGCTTGCCGGTGGACAGATCCATCACCGTGTCGCCGCCCCAGCGGATCGCCCATACCAGCTTCTCCACTTCCTCGGCTATGCCCGACGACACCGCGCTGTTGCCGATGTTGGCGTTGATCTTGGTGAGGAAATTGCGGCCGATGATCATCGGCTCACACTCGGGGTGATTGATGTTGTTCGGCAGGACCGCGCGGCCGCGCGCGATCTCATCGCGCACGAATTCCGGGGTGATGATCTGTTGGATGCTGGCACCGAAGCTCTGCCCTGGATGCTGGGCAAGCAGTCCTGCATCACGCACCGCATCCAACCGCTGGTTCTCGCGGATGGCGACGTACTCCATCTCCGGGGTAACGATGCCGCGGCGCGCATAGTGCATCTGGGTGACATTGGCGGTACCAATCGCGCGGCGCGGCAGCGTGCGGCCGGGAAAGCGCACGGCATCAAGCCTGCCATCGTGCTGGCGGCCACGGCCGAACTCGGAGCTGAGCCCGGCCAACTGCTCGGTATCCCCGCGCTCCTCGATCCAGGCACTGCGCACCGCTGCCAGCCCCGCTGCCAGATCGATAGTGGCCTGCGGATCCGTGTACGGGCCGGAGGTGTCATACACGGTGACCGGATGGTTCTCCTCGCCGCCGAACAGGGTGGGCGTGCGGGTCAGCGCGATCTCGCGCATCGGCACCTGCAGGTCCGCGCGCGAACCAGCGACGAAGATCTTGCGCGAGCCGGGAATCGGCCGGGTCACGGATTCGGAGAGTTGCTGGGCCTGTTGCTGCAGGCTGGGCTGTGCGTTCATTGGCATTCGTCCTGGTCTATCCACACGCGGTGTGCGAAGGCCACGCGAGGGATTCGCATGACGGAACGAAGCGAAGGCGCACGCCAGCCGGCCCCGGCCCATTGCGGGCACATCGACTGGCGGCACACGAAGCTTCCCTACGCCGGTATGAGCCGGATCAGGTTCGAAGGGTATGTCTCAACCGCGACCCTATGGCCACGGTACCCCCGCTTCGGGCGTCATTAGACCTGCAATCGAGGGGAAAGCCAAGCCAGCAGGAACACCGGCCAAGGGTCTGCAGCTGCTGTCCGCAGGCGTCTCCTTGCACAGCGTCACAGTCCACTAACGTAATCGTGACGCGCCATTCAGTAACATCGCGCGCAGGCTCGTTTCGAATGACTGCCTTGCGGCGCTTGCCGCCCCTCCTTTCCCGGCCCGGCACCGTGGTGCCAGCCGGTTGTCCTGCAAGCTCAGGCTCGCTCCCCTCAATCGCTCATTTGATCGGAGAAGCTCCTTCATGGTGTTTCGTATTTCCATTGCACTGGTCGCGGTATTGGTGCTGATTGCCGGCCTCGCGCCCGGCCCCTTCAACGACGTGGTGCAGGCCGCGCTGGCCCAGGTTGTGCGTGGCGCTGGCTGGATGTACCTGCTGATCGTGTTCCTGACACTGTCTTTCCTGCTGTACCTGGCGTTTGGGCGCTTCGGCAGCCTGCGCATCGGCGGAGAAGATGCCGAGCCGGACTTCTCCCGCGCCAGTTGGCTGTCGATGCTGTTCGCCGCCGGCATGGGCATCGGCCTGGTGTTCTGGGGCGCGGCCGAGCCGATATCGCATTTCGTCACCCCGCCGGAAGGCCTGCCGCCGCAAAGCATGGATGCCGCCCGCGCCGCGATGCGTTACTCGTTCTTCCACTGGGGCCTGCACCCGTGGGCGATCTATGCGTTGATCGGGCTGGCAATGGCCTGGTTCCAGTACAACCGCAACGGCCGCGGCCTGATCAGCGACATGCTGCAACCGGTGATCGGCCGTCATCATCGCGGTTGGATCGGCACGTTGGTCAACATTGCCGCCGTGGTTGCCACCGCAATCGGTGTCGCCACCACGCTGGGATTCGGCACCATCCAGATCGCGGCCGGCATGCAACGTGTGTTCGGCGTCACCGCCGGCGTGCCATTGCAGATGACGGTCATCGCCGTCGCCTTCGTGCTTTACATGATCTCCACCACCAGCGGCGTGGACCGTGGCATCAAGTGGTTGTCCAACTTCAATCTGGCAATGGCGGCATTGCTGCTTGCCGCAGTGCTGGTGCTCGGCCCCACCGGCTTCATCTTCGATACCTTCACCACCACCCTGGGTGCCTACCTGAACCAGCTGGTGACGATGAGCCTGCGTATGTCGCCCTTCTCGGGCAGCACCTGGGTCGCCGATTGGACCATCTTCTACTGGGCCTGGTGGATTGCCTGGGCGCCGTTCGTGGGGTCGTTCATTGCGCGGGTTTCACGCGGCCGCAGCGTGCGCGAGTTCGTGGTCGGGGTAGTGCTGGCACCAACACTACTCGGCTTCCTATGGTTCTCCGTGTTCGGTGGCACCGCGTTGTGGGCGCAGCTGTTTGGCCACGCTGATCTGGTCCAGGCGCTGGGCAATGGCTATGAGACGGTATTGTTCACGCTGTTTGACAGCATGCAGGCCTCCTTGCTGCTGTCGGGCCTGGCCTTGGTCCTGCTGGTCATCTTCTTCGTCACCTCGGCCGATTCCGCGGTGCTGGTGCTGGCCAGCATGTCCACCGATGAGGCCGGCGATCCGCCGCTGTCACGCAAGCTGGTGTGGGGCATTGCCATTGCACTGATCGCAGCGGTTCTGCTGCTCGCAGGTGGGTTGGATGCACTGCAGGGCATGATCACCATTGCAGCGTTGCCATTCGCGCTGTTGATGGTGTTGGTGATGGTATCGCTGTATCGCGTACTGGACGCCGAGCACAACCGCCAGCGCCGGCTCGCGCAGCGCGCACGGCACATGATGGAGGCATGGATCGAGCGCGAGCAGGCGGCACAGGAAGAAGCACGTGCAGTCACCGAGCGTTCGTCAGGTCTGGACAAGTAGACGGAGCTGCGGGGAGCTGTGAATTGCCGCGGTGGATATGGCTGGCTTCGTATCCAGCCACGCAATGTGGCTGAACAATTGGCTGGTAAGGACGGCGGCGAAGAGCTACCCCTCCCCAACCCTCCCCTTCGCTGCGCGAAAGGGAGGGGGTAGAAGCGGCTCCGTCGCCATCTTGCAGATCGCCAAGAACGGCCCCCTCCCTTTCGCGC
>NZ_JASCOR010000046.1 GCF_029959445.1 Stenotrophomonas sp. PS02298
GGCGTAAGCCGCGAAGCTGACCTACCGTCGGTTGAGGCACCGCCGACGACTGTGAGCACCAATAGCTTCGCGGCTTACGCCGCTCCCACAACCGAATGGCACGGCAACACGTCCCTTCTTCGCATACGTGAACGAATCCACTGCTTCTGCAAGACGCTCACGCCTTGCCTCTCAACTCGCGCCCTGCGCGGCCGATAACCCGTTATCCCTTCACGCAGCGCTGATACCGCAAGGTAACCAGCGGATTCGATGACTATTTCCTCGCTCTGGAACAACTACATCTCCAATATCTCGGTCAGGCGCAAGCTGAACCTGTTGACCGCGCTGATCGTCATTGGCGTCATCGCCCTGTCGGTCATCGCGGCACGCATGCAGTACCTGGACCTGTACGAGACCCGCAAGCAAGCACTTCGTGCCCAGGTGGAGATGAGCTATGGCGTGCTGGATCACTACGCCAAGGAAGCCGAAAACGGCGTAATGCCGCTGCAGGACGCCCAGAAATACGCCATGGCTGCACTGCAGAAAATGCGTTCCGATGGCGACGTCAACTACTTCAACATCTACAGCAACGACTATGTGCTGTTGATGCATCCTTTCCGTGCCGATCTGGTTGGCAAGGACATGAAGGACTTCCGTGGCGAGGATGGCGTGCGTGTGTACTACGACCAGGTCGAGGCTGCGCGCAAGGGCGGCGGCTACGTGGCCTACAGCTGGGCGAAACCCGGCAAGGATGGCGTGGTCGGCAAGCTTGCCTATGCCGGGATGTATACCCCTTGGAACTGGGTGGTCTCGAGCGGCGTCTACATGGACGACCTGCAGGCCCAGGCCCTGAAATTCACCGCAATCATGACGGTGGCCGGCGGTGTGCTGGTACTGCTGGTACTGGCGCTGAGCTGGATCATCGGCAACCGCATCGTGCTGCCGTTGCGCAACGCAACCGCCGTTGCCACCGCCATTGCCAATGGCCGCATGGACAACCGCATCGCTGCGCCCAGCAAGGACGAGACCGGCCAGCTGCTCAGCAGCATGTCGCACATGCAGGACCAGCTGCGCGCGGTGATTGGCGCGCAGGCCGAGATGGCGCGCCAGCACGATGCCGGCATGATCCGCTATCGGATCGACGCCAGCAGCTTCCCCGGCGACTTTGGGGTAATGGTGGAGGAAACCAATGTCCTGGTCAGCAGTCACATCGACATGAAAATGCAGATCATCGCCTTGGCACAGCGATATGCCGTTGGTGACCTCAGCCAGGACATGCCGGTACTGCCGGGTGACAAGCGCGTCATCACCGACACCATGGCCACGATCAAGCGCAACCTTGCCACCATCAACAGCGAAATCAAGCGTCTGGGTAGTGCAGCAGCTGCCGGCGATTTCAGCCAGCGCGGCGATGAGGACCGCTTCGAACACGACTTCCATGCGATGGTCCGTTCACTGAACACCATGATGCAGGTCAGCGACGACAACCTGGGGGAAGTATCACGCCTGTTGCAGGCACTGGCCGAAGGCGACCTCACCGTCAAGCTGAGCGGCGACGCCCAGGGCGTCTTCGCCAGCATGCGTGAAGATGCCAACAGCACCGTCACCCAGCTTGCGGGCATTGTTTCTGGCATCCAACAGTCGGCTGACAGCATCAACCTGGCCGCGGGTGAGATTGCCACCGGCAACGCCGATCTCTCGCGCCGCACCGAGATGCAGGCTGCCAACCTAGAGGAAACTGCTGCCTCGATGGAGGAGCTGACCTCTACCGTGCGCCAGAACGCAGAGTCCGCCCGCCAAGCTAACCAGTTGGCAATCGGTGCCGCCGGAGTTGCCTCCCGGGGTGGCCTGGTGGTCGACGAAGTGGTGACCACCATGGGTCAGATCCAGCAGTCTTCGCGCCGCATCGCCGATATCATCAGCGTGATCGATGGCATCGCCTTCCAGACCAACATCCTGGCGCTGAACGCTGCGGTCGAAGCCGCGCGTGCCGGTGAACAAGGTCGTGGTTTTGCGGTGGTTGCTGCCGAAGTCCGCACCCTCGCCCAACGTTCGGCAGGCGCAGCCAAGGAAATCAAGACGCTGATCGAGGACTCCGTCGAGCGCGTCGACGAAGGCTCGCAGCTGGTGCAGCAAGCCGGTTCGACCATGGGCGAAATCGTCACCGCCGTACAGCGTGTCACCGACATCATGGCTGAGATTTCCGCAGCTTCGCAGGAGCAGACTGCTGGCATCGAGCAGGTCAACCAGACCGTCATGCAAATGGACGAAACCACCCAACAGAATGCTGCCCTGG
The DNA here is from genome assembly GCF_029959445.1 of Stenotrophomonas sp. PS02298. Classification (GTDB taxonomy): domain Bacteria; phylum Pseudomonadota; class Gammaproteobacteria; order Xanthomonadales; family Xanthomonadaceae; genus Stenotrophomonas. The sequence continues at coordinate 2,276 of NZ_JASCOR010000046.1, forward strand.
TCGAGGAAGCCACCGCCGCTGCGCGCGCGATGGAAGAACAGGCAACGTTGCTTGACGAGGCCGTGGCGGTGTTCCAGCTGAGTGCCAAGCCTGCTGCGGCAAACCCGTCACAAGCGCTGGCCCTGGCCAGCTGAGCACACAGACACCATGATCGATATGGACAGCAACGAGCGCGACTTCGAGTTCAACGACCGTGACTTCCGCCGCGTCTGCGAGCTGATCCACGCGCGTGCGGGCATCGCACTGGCGCCGGCCAAGCGCGACATGGTCTATGGCCGCTTGTCGCGGCGGCTGCGTAACCTGGGCCTGCGCTCGTTCAAGGATTACCTGGACCAGCTGGAGCAGCACGGCGGCGAGGAATGGCAGGCATTCACCAATGCGCTCACCACCAACCTGACCTCGTTCTTCCGCGAGCCGCATCATTTCGACAAGCTGCGCGAGGAATTGCAGGCGCGCGCGCCTCGCGCGCCGCTGAAGCTGTGGTCGTGCGCTGCCTCCACTGGCGAAGAGCCCTACTCCATGGCGATCACGGCCTGTGAGGCGTTCTCGTCGATGACGCCGCCTGTGCGCATCATCGCCACTGATGTCGACACCCAGGTCCTGGCCACGGCCAGCCAGGGCGTCTACGCAATGGACCGCATCGCGGGCCTGGACCCTGCCATGAAGCGCCGCTACTTCCAGCGTGGCAGTGGTCCCAATGAAGGCAAGTGCCGGGTTGTGCCGGCATTGCGCGCACTCATCGAGTTCCGTCCGCTCAATCTTCTGGCCAACCGCTACGACGTGGGCGGCCCATTCGATGCGCTGTTCTGCCGCAATGTGATGATCTACTTCGACAAGCCCACCCAGCGCGGCATCCTGTCGCGGCTGGTACAGCACATGGACGATGACAGCCTGCTCTATACCGGCCACTCGGAGAACTACCTGCATGCGGCTGATGTCATCCAGCCCTGTGGCCGCACGTTGTACCGCCGCAGCCGCAGGAACGGCGCATGAAGAATCCCCAGCAACATCCCGATGAGGTGATGCGTTACCGCGACACCCGTTTCCAGACGATTGCCGCCAAGCTGCTGCCAACCCAATACCTGGTGGTGGATGACGACACCGCGTTGACCACCATCCTGGGCTCCTGTGTTGCTGCCTGCATCCGCGACCCCATCCTGGGGATCGGCGGCATGAATCACTTCCTGCTGCCTGAAGGCAATGTCGGCGACGGCGCGCCTGCGCGCTACGGCAGCTACGCCATGGAACTGCTGATCAACGACCTGCTCAAGCGCGGCGCCCACCGCAAACGCCTTGAAGCCAAGGTGTTCGGTGGCGCCAACGTGCTCAAGGGCTTCACCAGCAATCCGGTGGGCACCCGCAACGCCGAGTTCGTGCGCCAGTACCTGCGTGCCGAGCACATCCCGATTGTTGCTGAAGATCTATGCGGCATTCATCCGCGCAAGATCTGGTTCTTCCCGATCACCGGCCGCGTGGTGGTGCAGCGCTTGCCGCATGCCCACGATGCCGAGGTGGTCGCTACCGAAACCGCCGTTCGCGCCCGTCTGTCGCACACCCCGGTCAGTGGTGGCGTGGAGTTGTTTGAATGAGCCTGCAGGCACCTTGCCGCGTCTTGATCGTCGACGACTCGGCCCTGGTCCGCCAGGTATTGACGGAGATCCTCGCCGCCGACCCGGCCATCGAAGTTGTAGGTACCGCCGCCGATCCGCTGCTGGCTCGCGAGAAAATCAAACGGCTCAACCCCGATGTGCTGACCCTGGACGTCGAGATGCCGCGCATGGACGGCTTGGCCTTCCTCGAGAACCTGATGCGCCTGCACCCGATGCCGGTGGTCATGGTGTCCTCCTTGACCGAGCGCGGCGCCGATACCACCCTGCAGGCCTTGTCGTTGGGCGCGGTGGACTTCGTCGCCAAGCCCAAGCTCGACGTCGCACGTGGGCTGGACGCGTACGCAGAAGAAATCCGCAGCAAGGTGAAGATGGCCGCGCGTTCGCGGGTACGCGCCATCGCTGGCGGCCCACGTCGGCTGCCGCAGCGGCCGGCCAGCGCCAGCAGTCTCGGTTTCCGCACCACCGATCGCCTGATCGCCATCGGCGCTTCCGCCGGCGGCACAGAAGCCCTGCGCGTCGTGCTGGAAATGATGCCAGCCGATGCGCCCGCCATTGTGATGACCCAGCACCTCCCTGCCAGCTTCAGCACCGCCTTTGCCGAGCGCCTGGATCGTCACTCGGCGATGTCGGTACGCGAGGCCAGCGACGGTGAAGCCATTCTGCCCGGCCATGCCTACCTGCCCGCCGGCGGTCGCCACCTAAGGGTGATCCGCGATGGTGCGCGCTGGCGTTGCAGGGTTGACGACGGCGTGCCTGTCAACCTGCACAAGCCTGCGGTGGATGTGCTGTTCCGCTCCGTCGCACAGAATGCCGGCGCCAATGCAGTTGGGGTGATCCTGACCGGCATGGGCGAGGACGGTGCACGCGGCCTGCTGGAGATGAAACAGGCCGGTGCGACCACATTGGCCCAGGACGAAGCAAGTTCGGTTGTATGGGGCATGCCAGGCAGCGCAGTGCGCCTGGGTGCCGCCGATGAAGTGTTGCCGTTGGACCGGATCGCCGAGCGGATCCTTGCCATCGCCCGCGGCTGACGCTGCGGGCCAAACTGCCGGACCGGCGAATGAGGCTATGGGTCCGGCGTACACATGGCCGCAAGCACTGCGATGATGGCGGGCAACTCACTGGCAATGAACTGCGCGTTTGCAGTGATTTCGCCAAGTTCCACTTCAGGCTGATCGCAAAGAAACTCAACGCGTTCGCAGATGTCCATCAGGTGCGAAACCTGCAACAGGCGCACCCCACCGTTGATGCGATGGACAAGATTGGACATTGCACGCGGCTCAAACTCCGGCAGCAATGACTCCAGTTCGGCCAGGTCACGGACGAAGCTGCCATGTGCCTCAGCGACCAGGCTACGTGTCATCGCGGTGTCACCACCGGTCAGTTCCCACAGTGTCGAGGCGATGTCGTTGATCTGTCGTTGACGCACCTGCGTTGGGCTCGCGCCCGTCACCCCACCCAGTGCAACCAGCATGCTGGAGAGTGTGCTCAGACTTACCGGTTTGAAGAGGCAATCATCCATGCCCGACGCAATGCACTTTGCCCGCTCCTCGGGCTGGGCATTGGCGGTAAAGCCGATGATTACGCACGGCGGCTGACCACGGCTTTTTTCATGGCGGCGAATTGCCCGGGCCATCTCATGCCCATTCATTACCGGCATATTGCAATCGGTAACGACAACGTCAACGCCTCCCTGCAACCAGCAGTCCAGACCTTCACGTCCATCAGCTGCGCTGCGCACGCTTTGCCCAAGAAACTCCAATTGCTGGGTAAGCAAGCTACGGTTGGCCGAGTGATCGTCTACCACAAGCACCTTCAGACTTGGATGCGTGGCATCTAACGTCGGCACACTATCCACGCCGCCTGGAATTGCAGGCACAACCTCCAACGGCAAGTTCAGCATCACCGACGTCCCTTCGCCCAACGAGCTCCGGATGGAGATGTCGCCCCCCATCAACTCGCAAAGAAACCTGCAGATCGGCAAACCCAGACCGGTTCCACCGCGCGTACTGTGGCCGTGGTCGGCCTGTGCGAACGGATCAAACAGACGCGCGATATCCGCATCGGCGATACCTATACCGGTATCAGCCACCTCCAGTTGCAGACGCAGCTGCGCATCTGCCACCGAAACCGTGCTCACGCGAATAGTTACCTGGCCACGATCAGTAAACTTGATGGCGTTGCCGACGAGGTTGGACAGCACCTGCTTGAACCGCATCGGGTCGATGGATACGTCGCAGTCCACACTCGGGTCAAGCTCAAGTATCAGGTCCAGGGTCTTTTGCCGTGCCAGACCTTTGAACACCCGCGCCACCGATTCAATCATCTCACGCAGATTGGCGTGCTTCGGGCTCAGGCTGACGTGACCTGATTCGATACGGACCACATCCAGGATGTCGCCGATCAACTCCAACAGGCCATGTGCCGAGTCATATGCAACCGCGATAGCCTGCCTATCAAGACGACCTTGATCGGCGTGCTTCTGCGCAAGCTCAAGCATGCCGATGATTGCACTCATGGGAGTGCGGATCTCGTGGCTCATGGTCGCCAGGAAAGTGGTCTTGGCCCGGCTCGACTGATCCGCGGCGGCAAGCGCACGGCGCAGCTCTTCCATCAGATGCAGACGGTCGCTCACATCGATCCACCCACAGACCACGCCTTTGGCCTGCCCTTGCGAATCGAAGTACGGATAGATCCAGTGGTAAATACTTAGCACTCGCCCGGGCAGATGCAGCGTGCGGTCCACTTCAAGCGGTTTGCCGTTGGCCATCACCCATAGATAGTCCTCATGGAAACTCTGTGCTTCCAGCGGATCGAGCTTGGCGCCTTCCATCGAGGTCTTACCGAGCACTTTCGTCTCGGTCACCGCGAGCATGTCAAGGTAGTTTGTGTTGCAGGTAACCAACCTGCCCTGCTCGTCCCGGACATAAATGGGGTGCGGCGTTCCGTTGATCAACGAACGCATGAAATTCAACTGTTCACCCAGCGCGTCCTCAGCCACCTGTCGACGGCGGTACTGCGAGCGGATATGTACATTCCATATCAACGACACAAGCACAAGCAGCAGCATTCCTGCCGTTACTTTGTAGATCAAGGAGCGGAAATCCGTCCAGGTTGCCGGTGAGACGTCCGGACGTGGCCGCCAACGGCTCTGGAAAATGTCCACTTCATCAGGCGGAATCTGCATCACCGCCTTGTCGATGATACTGGCCAGCTCAGGCAGATCCTTACGCGTGGCGATGGCCAGTCGCGCAGGCGTGTCCTCCACCACGTCTGATACGCGCAGCTTTCCGTCATGCAGGACGGATGTGTAGTAGAGCGCCATCGGCAGAAATGCAATGGTGGCATCCGCCTTGCCGTCATTCACCAGCCCCATGGCAGCGGCCAGGGTATCGGTCTCAATAAACCGATAGTCCGATGCCGGCAGCAGCATTTCCCTCAATGCATGACGGGCCGGCAATGCAATGCGCATGCCGCGAAGATCACCAAGCGAAACCGGGCTGCCGTTTCCCTCACGCGTGACTATGCCAAATGAAGTCTGTACGAACGGACGAGAGAAACTGAATCGTTGTGCACGCGACGCAGTCGGCACCAACATGGTCACGTCCGCTGTTCCAGCCTCCAGCGCAGCCATCTGCTGATCAAGCCGGGACACCCGGACCGGCTCGAACTCCACACCGGTGCGCTGCGCTATCACGCGCATGATGTCGGCGCTCAAACCACTGAAACGACCGTCGGTATCAAAGTAGGAAAGCGGAGCCGTATCATTGCTGGCGACGAATCGAACCACCGGATTCTCGTCTATCCAGCGCTGCTCCACCGCACTGAGTTCAATTCGCGCTGACTGCACGATGCCGCCACCGCCGGACCAGCGTTTCAGAATCTCATTTCCATTGGTCTTCTGAAGTTCGGCCAGCGCAAGATTGACAACACGTTCCAATGTCGCGGCATCCTCACGCACTGCGAACGCAAAACCGTCCGTGTCTATGCGCGGGGACGCCATCGTTCGCACATGATTGAAGTAACTAAGATTGACCAGATAGTTACTGGAAACCATGTCCCCAAGATAGAGATCCGCGCTACCAAAGGCCAGCGACGCCAGTGCCTGCTCACGCGAGCGATAGCTGGAGATGACTGCATCTGGATACAGATGCCGAATCGTGGTTTGCGGAAGATAGTCCTCCGCCACCGCGATGCGCATACCCGCGAGCGCCGGAGGCATGCGTCGGCGCTCGGCCTTGCGCATGTAGATCACCGGTGTATCTTCAGCGTAGCGCTCCGTCAAACGTATCGGATGCCCCGCCAATTCATAGCTGTTGGCGCTGCCAACCATATCGACGGCGCCCTGTTCCAAGGCACGCAAAGCTGCCGACCTGTCGGGGAAGCGAATGACCCTGAGCTCAACGCCAAGCATTTCGCCAATCGCACCGAAAGCATCGGCAGTGACTCCTTCAAAACGATCATTGCCGGAGAAAACTTCCAGCGGAATGAAGCTTGGCGAGGCAACCCCAAGGACCAGCACGCCCTTGGCCCGCAGCCAATCCTCATCCCCATTTCGAAACTCAAGTTCAGTATTTGACGCACTGGCACGCGCCAATAGCGAAATCTCTCTGGCCACTTCGGTGGCCTTGGCGGAACCTGCCAAAAGCGATAGCAGTGCTACAAGAAGCAATCCCGCGCGGATGAATGCTCGGTTCGACACCATGTGCGAATTGGCTGCAATACTCAACATCCAATCAACCGGAGGCGAGGCTATGTTGGAGCTTGAAAAGCTCTGCATCAGTGCGGACCCCAAGTTTTCGAAACGCGGCCTGTTTCTGCCCACTGATGGTCTTCATGCTGCGCATGAACTTTCGCGATATCTGTGAAACCGACATCCCATCCAGGCAACAGCGCAATACTTCCCGTTCCTTTGGCGAGAGCGATGGATCATTCAACAGGCGCTGCGCGCCTTTGACATCAGGTGATGGGCGCCCTGCAGACAGCGGCTGTCGCCCGAGGCGATAGGCCAAGCCTGGCGAAACATAGGTCTCACCAGCGGCCACCTTGCGAATGGCCTCAACCAGAAGTTCCGCACTCTCCGACTTTCCAAAGAATCCATTCGCTCCAACACTGAGCGATAGATTCACCACGGATGGCGTCTCCGTCGAGGACGAAATGAGTATGCAGATCGTTGGAAATCTGCGGCGAATCAATCCGATCAGATGCAGGCCATCAAGCTCACTTGCACCCAGCGCATAGTCCAGCACCAGCAGATCCGCCGGAGTCTCGCTCAACGAAGCAAGCAGATCCCGACTGTTTGCATATACGCCAACAACTTTCATGTCCGCTTCGCGCGACAACCGCAGTTCCAAAGCCATCTGAATCAAGTAGTGGTCGTCCAACACCGCAACGCGGAGTGGCGCCATGATTGACCATTTCAATGAATCAACTCCTCTACGCTGCAAACCCCAGTAACACCAAGTAGATACCGGACAGCGTGCTGGTCGCCGCTCCCCATCGGCCCTGGCAACCAACCAGAGCGATCACTTTTCCATCAAACACAGGCGTGGCTATGAATGCATCGATCAAGGCCACCCACTTCATTACATACGCAGCTGCCCCATATGATTCCAAGCAGATCGTAACCAGCGATGCAGGCAGCAGCGCTGCTGTTCAAAACGTCGATGGCAACCGTTGTTACCCATTATTTGACCAACAGAAATTCTCAATCGCGCTGGAAGATGTGATGTACTGGAATTGATCACCGAATTCCGGTCAAGGTCGAACCAACAGTGGCCCAGAGCCAGGCCGTTTTTCTATCAGCCAGCACGCTGGCTTTGCTTTACGCTTCGATTTAACTTTTCTGCGTGCCGTTGAGACACATCTCCACGACTTGATCGAAGCTACTTGCTACCTAGTGCGCGCGCCCATCGCTAATCTCGAGGCTTGAGTGCCTTGTAAGCACGCGTTTACAACCATTCCGCAAGGTCCTGCCGAGGTAGACGAATCGTCGACCAGGCTGAGCCATGGAGGAGCGTGACAAGAGCTGTTCCTTATGGCGCTTCACGATCAGCGGTGCGGAAGCACCTACCCAACCCACAGGCAACAGAGGCGCTCCACAGCCCTCCAGCCCCCTGAGAAAAGCGGCAGCAGCATCACTGAACGCCGCCACCTGCAGATTGTGGTGGCTTCCCGCACCGATAGGGACGCCATCAACGCAGGAAACCAAGCCGACCACGTCCCGTGCCCTAATGGCTATACGCATACTCCCGAATGACCGAACGAAGACTGTTCGAATTGCAGCCGATCACATACGTACGCTCATCCATGCAGTTGCCGGCCAGAAGCTCGCGAAAGCTTTTGGAGAGGGCAAATATGGCTCCAACAGCCGAACCGTTGTCAGCCGGCATCTTCCCCGCCATCCGCACGTACCATTCCCTGCGCTCGGTCGCTGGCGTCATGGTCAGTTGAATTGATGCGGTCGACCGGGGCGAGGAAATCAGAATCCGCCGTCAGCACGTCGCGGCCATCTGCGCGGACAGCGGAGTAACCAGTCTTGTCTGATGCGAACGCTACGTCGCCAGAAGAGGTGTGCTCCTGCACCATCACCGGCGCCGTGTAGTTGCACTCCACCACGATGGACGCACGCGACAGCAAGTGGACCTGGCGCTGGCTGTTGGCAAGTTCCTTTTCGGCGTCCATGCGGCTGACCGCCTTCGGCAGCAACGTGCCGTTCTCGCTTACCTTCAGGAAATAGGGCTTGCCTCCTTCCAGGCTCGTTCGCGGCTGCGCGCCCTTGCCCTCATAGCGCGGGGCATCGTTCAGCGCGGCATTCAGGCCGTGAACGCCCGGTGCGATGCACAACACGGTAAAAGCGCCAGGCAACAGGCTGGCATGAAATTCGCCATCCACATACACGTTTGCCGCGCTGGCGTGCTGACCTGTGGTTCCCTCGCGGTAGTAAACCACCTGACTCTGGTTGGCTGCCACCGCTGGCGCCGGCTGGTAGGTCTCAGCAAATTTAGACACGGGAATTGTTGCGTGAGCCACCGTATTCACAAGCGCACAGACCGTTGCCGCAGCAAAAACTACCGCCGCGCGCTTCATCGTTTCATCAAAAGACATGCCATATTCCTCAGTAACATATTTGTATTCAGCGGCCTGGAGTAAAAGCGAATGATTCGCGCTCACAAGGAGGGACACCCTCGTCCGGGCACTCGACCATGACCCGCTGCTCAACACCCACATCGCACCGACAAACTACGATCTACCGCGTCGTTGCTGCCAGTATGTTTGCCGGGGAAGACCCCATACATAGGGAAAGTCTCAAAAAATGCATCGCCGTGGCATGTAGCGCAACACCACCGCGGAGCAGGCTCACAGCGACAACCAAAGGACCATTTGCCCGGAAATTGCTTTTTAAAAGAGTGATTTAATCACCCGCACTCAGCCAGCCAACCAGCACACCCGCGCTTGCGTACTGCCGGATTACGGCCTGATAACCATCAAATCGACTCGATATCTCGGCGACCTGATTGTTGTAGTGTTCACTTTCTGAAGACAGTACATCGAGCAGCGTCCGCCGCCCCAAGTGATACCACTGCTCGTAGAACGCGGCGCGAATCTTGTTCGACTCCAACGACAGGCCTCGATAGAGATCGGCACGATCAGCGAACGAACGAGCGTCATGGTTGGCTGCGCGGATCCGGTGTTCCAGATCCTGGGCCTGCTGTTCGGCTGCCATCCAGCCTGCCTGCGCTCGCTGCCGCGCAGCTAGTTCCGATGAGCGGCCCGAGCCACCACGATACGCGGACCAGGACAAGCTCAGCCCTGTTTGCCATGCAGACTCGCGGCCATAGGAACCATCGCCCGCGTCTTTGCTCACCACCCAGTTGACCTGTGGCAGAAGCGCAGAGCGCACTGCGTCGGCCTGCAAATCCGCCGATCGGGCCGACGCCCTGGCCTGCAGCACCGTGGGATGGTGTTGCGATGCGACCAGCAGCCGGGTCAGCTCGGGCAACCTGATATCCCAGTATTGAGAGCCCGGCAAACCAGGCAGTGGGCGGTCACCGACCATCCTGCGTAGGCTGATCTCGATATCACGTGATCTTGCGTCTGCGGTGCTACGCGACGCTTCAGCCTGCAGCAGTCGCGCCCTCGCCTGTGTCAACTCACTTGCCCGACCGACATCCATAGCAACGATGCCTTCAAGCATTTTCACCAGCTCAGCCATGCGATCAACATAGCGCTGACTGGCTTCGACAACGATGCGCTGCTTGGCCAGCTCAACCAGATTCGAGGTCACATCATAAGCCGAAGACTCCAACTGAGCCTGCACCGCGAAATCAGCCGCATCGACCAGATGACCGCGACTCTCGATGGTTCTGCGGATCCGCCCCCAGTCGAAAAGCGTAGTGGTCATGCCCAGGCTCAGCGAAAAATCGCGGCTGCGAATAGCGGTAGCGGAGCCCAACTCACGGGAAAGCCCTCGACCACTGATATTCAGCTGCGGATAGCGCTGACCTTTGGCCTCGGAGACATCGGCGTTGGATGCAGCGCGCTGTGCCAATGCGCCTGCCACTGCCGGACTGCGAATAGCAGCGGCGTCAACCATGCTCAGGAATAGATCGCGTAGCTCGGCCTCGGGAACCAAGCCCCGTCCTGCAGCCGATGCTACCGTCGTGGATACTCCCTGCAAAGGCGAAGAAAAGCCGAGTTTCGCGATTACGGTGATCTGATGACCCTTCTCTGCAGAGGCAGCCTCATCCAGTCTCTCAGGAGAATCTACACTGGCGTAGCGGAGGCGCTCGTATACAAGCACATCCTCCTCCAGACCAGCCAGCACAGGACTGGCCAGGCTATCGCGAACCGGCCGATCGATGGCAGGAGCTGGACTTTCCTTCATCACGCCTTTTGCCAACCCTCCCCGTTGTGCCGCAGAACACTGTGCGCAGGCGTCGACATCGGCTCTACGACCCTCCAGAGAGGCCTGCTCGAACTGGAGAAGCTCATTCCCAGCACTCGCAGGCCCGCTAGAAAGCACGACTGAAGCCAAATAACCGGCCAGATAGATGACAAGAAGTCTCCACGCGCCGCTTTTTTTGTAGAAGGCCGCGTCCTTGTCAGAGTTACTCATCCGCCACCTCAAAGTAGTATTCACATCCAGAACAGGGAAGACTGTCGTTTCAAAAAAAACTGTGGACGCGACCGGCTTTCCGCTTTCGATGTCACGTTCTCGCTCGACCATTGTTCTTCCCCACTTGCAAGTTCTTGGCACCCCGGGTGAATTCCTTCGCGGACCGCTTCATCCCCTCAGCAGAACATCGCGATGTCGCGAGCGCATCACCACCGTTGATCAGCACGATGGCTGCGAACAGTCCATCCGAACGACGCCATATGCCGCACATCGCAGAATCAGCGCGGGCAGTCACTACTGAGTTTCGAGAGCGGTCTCCTGAAGGCCTGGCTCGGCCTTCGCCGAGGCCAATTCGACTCGCCATCAGTTTGCTGCGAAGCGCGGCCCGGCCGCTGTAGCCGGCAATGAATCGACGCCGCTGACCATCTCCAACCGGGAAGAACCCGTGCATCCGATGTGCAGCAGTGAGAGACACCCGGAGAATCCTGCTTGCATCCTCCGGGCGTTGCTTCATCAGGCGACCAACTGCTGCTCGAACAGATGAGCCAGCTCAATCTCGCCTGCCGAATGCCGTTCGCTGCTCTCGATAGCGGAGTTGCTTCCCATCATCCAACTCTCCTGCGTATCGGCCTCGGTGGATACGCCAGGGCCGACAAGTGGAACTGGATCGGATACCGCCTCGCGCTGTATGGCATCCTGGTTGAAGATCTCAACCTGCGCGTCGACAAGCAGCTCATGCGGCAGCGAAGAAACATCAGCGTGTGCATCTTCCGGGGCAGACCTGATCGCCATCGCAACAACAACCACCCATTCCTCAGAGGCGTCACTCATGTTTCCCGCCACGTCGAACGATTGGAAGGTGAAGCGGTGTTCGCCGTACGCCAGGCGATCGGCGGCATAGGTCCAGCTGCCGCTTTCATTGACTGCTGCGAAGCCAACCTCCTCGCCGCCCTTGAAAACAATGATGGTCGAGTTCGGCTCCGCCCTGCCAACAAATGTAGGTGTCCGGTCATCGGTGGTCTGACCGTTCTCAAGGTCGCCCATCCAAGCGCCAGCGTTATCCTGCACAGCGTCGACGATCGGACGATCGGGCGCCACGGTGTCGACACGAACAGCATAGATATTGCTGACATCGCTCTCAGCACCTCCTGCACTCACTGCGACCGCAGAGAATCCGTGCACGCCTTCGGTCAGCGCGATCTCCGGAGTGAAGCTCCAGCGACCGTTTTCACCAACCACCGTGCTTCCGAGCAGCATGTCGCCGGATCTGATTTCGATCAGCTCGCCTGCCTTTCCATTTCCGTTGATGGTCGGCCTTGCGTCATCGGTACTGCCACCATTCTGGAGAATGCCCGTGTATACACCCACGTCGTCCCTGACGTTGGTTATTCTCGGAACTGTCGGAATCGAGGTATCGACAATCAGCTCGAAGCTGTCGGACGGCCCGCTCAGGTTACCGGCGACATCCAGCGCGACAACGCTCAGCACGTGGCCGCCATCGACCAGATCTGTTGACAACTCGAGCGTCCACCTGCCATCGGTATCAGCCACAGCAGACCCAAGCTCCAGCTCGCCATTCCTGACGATCACGGCGCAGCCAGCTTCGGCCGTACCGGTGATGGTCGGCCGGGCATCGTCGATGATCCCTCCAGCGGCAATGCTTCCAGTACGCGCCCCCTGATCGTCATACACCTGTTCGATTACCGGCTTGTCCGGCGCAACCGTGTCGATGACGATCTCGAACACTTCCGACGGTGGACTGGCATTGCCCGCCTTGTCTTCAGCCTTCACGGTGAACTCGTGCGCACCATCGAGCAGGGGAGGATTCGGCGTATAGATCCAGTCGCCATTCTCGCCTGCAGCGACACTACCCAGCAGAACGCCCTTGTCGTAGATACTCACGATGCTGCCAGCCTCGGCCTTACCGGACAGGGTTGGCGCGGTGTCGTCCGTACTCTGGCCCTGCTGAAGCGCACCTTGCACCGCACCTGCATCATCATGTACCTGCTCAATGGTCGGTGTACTGGGGCTGGTCACGTCAATGGTGAAGTCGAAGATGTCGCTCCTTGCGCTCTCGCCATTGGCCGCCGTCGTTACGGTAGCGGTCAGGCTATGCGGACCTTCACTCAAACCAGTCCCGGGTGTGAAACTCCACTTGCCATCACTACCTGCCAGCGCCTGCCCCAATAGCGTCGTTCCTTCGTAGACCTTCACCGTGCCGCCAGCGGTAGCGATACCGTGCAGGGATGGCATGGCGTCATCGGTGACACCGCCCATGAGGATTTCTCCCTGAATGGAGCCAGTATCATCAATGGCACCATCGATGCTGACCATTTCGACATCGGTGTTGACTTCGAAGCCTATCGTCGGGGACTTGGGACCAACGTTGCCAGCTTTGTCCATCACTTCGTAGCTGAGGCTATGCTGTCCATCAGCAAGAGCAGGAGAAGGTGTGAAACTCCAGTCGCCGCTTTCATTGGTTGCCACGCGCCCAATCAACTCATCTCCATCATAGATCGCTACCGTTGCGTTGGGTTCTGCCTTGCCAACGAACGTCGGCGTGTTGTCATCAGTCACAGCTCCATTGCTGATCTGACCAACGATCTGCCCGACGTCGTCCCACAATGCTGCATCAGTCGCACCCGGCTGCACTGGCGGTGTGGTATCCACAATGATCGGATACAGACCGGTCATGTCACTGACATTGCCCACGGCACTGCTGGCCTCGGCAGTGATATTGCGCAGGCCATCGACCAGGTCAGCCGCTGGCGTAAAACTCCATTTACCATTTGCGGCAACCAATGTACTGCCGGCCAGCACGCCATCGATATAGACCGACACGGTGGTTCCTGCCTGCGCAGTACCGTTTATGGTCGGGCGGGCGTCATCGGTGACGTCGCTCTTCTGCAGATGACCCGTGACCGCGCCGACATCGTCAACGACCGACGTTATGGCGGGAGTAGCAGGCCGATCCGCACTTCCCAGCGTCAGATCGAAACTATTGGTTCGATCACTGGTATTGCCTGCGGCATCGGTCGCTTCGGCGGTCAGCTTGTGCGGACCCAGCCCCATCGGCAGGAAAGGCTCAAACGACCATTTCCCCTCGCCGTCGGCGATGGCATACCCGATCTCCAGACCGTGATCCCTGATGACCACCTTGGCGAATGGATCAGCGCTGCCGCTGATCGTCGGCCTGGAGTCGTCGGTCCAATCACCGGAACTCAGATAACCGGTCCGGCTGCCCTGATCGTCGTAAACCAATTCAATTACTGGCGTTGCCGGTGGGATCGTGTCGATGCTGATCGAAAAGCTGTTCGACTCCTCGCTGGTGCTGCCTGCTTTGTCCTGCGCGGTAATGGTGAATACATGCTCGCCGTCCAGCAGCGCCGGGCTTGGGGTGTAGCTCCACTTGCCCGCAGAGTCGGCCACAGTGTGGCCCAGCAGAATGCCACTATCATAGACACGAACCGTACTGCCGGCTTCGGCCTTTCCGGACAAGGTCGGCGTTGTATCGTCCGTGCTCTGACCTTGGTTCAGCGCACCCTGCACTGCTCCTCTGTCGTCATGCACCTGCTCGATCGTCGGCCTGTCCGGGGCGGTAACGTCGATGACGAAATCGAACGTCGCGCTGCGCTCGCTTTCGCCCTTCGCCGCGGTGCTGACAGTCGCAGTAAGGCTGTGATGGCCTTCAGTCAAAGCAACGGGAGGGGTGAATTCCCATTTGCCGTCTACGCCGGCAGTTGCCTCCCCCAGCAACGCCGTGCCCTCATAGATCTTGACGGTTTCCCCTGCGGTTGCCGTACCAAACAACCGCGGCTGGGTATCATCGGTCACGCCTTCACTCATGAAGACACCCTTCTCCATTCCGGCATCGTCCTCGGCGGCGTAGATTTCCACCAGCTCAGGACGGGTATCGATCAGGAACTCGGTCGGGGCAGACTTTTCGCTTGCATTTCCTGCGCGATCGATCACAGCGTACTCAAGGATGTGCAGGCCATCCTCAAATCCGGCGTCGGGGCTGTAGGTCCAGTTGCCGTCGGCAGCAACCGGAGTACGGCCGACTTCCACACCCTTGTCATAGATGATCACGGTGGCATTTGGCTCCGCGACACCATCAATGACGGGCCTGCTGTCATCGGTGATACCACCATTGCCAATCTCACCCTGGATGCGCCCCTCGTCGTCCATCATGCCGACGATGACCGGAACGTCCGGCGCACTTGTATCGACATGAATGACGTAGGGAGCTGAAACATCACTGACGTCACCATCGAGGTATTCATACATCACGGTGATCACATGGCGGCCGTCACCCAGTGGCAGGCGCGGGACGAAGGACCACACCCCGTCTGCGCCAGCCACGACTTCGCCCAGAAGTTCTACACCGTCGTAGATGTAAACCAGCGCACCATTTTCGGCTTTGCCTACGATTCTGGGGTTGCCATCATCAGTATATCCACCATTGTTTATGTTTCCCTGAATCGCTCCGGTGTCGTCCAAGACGGCGTCAATGGCTGCCTCCGATGTTGCCTTTGAAGCGACAGCTGCGATCACCTCCTGCTTTGGGGCGGCGTCATTGCTGATGCTTATGGGTGCAATTTGCATGTTCCGATCATCAACCGTGACGGCCGCTATCGGCATATCACGATCTATTTCCACAGGATTTTGCACGGGACCGATATGCGGCAGGTGATCGAGTGCCTGCACCTTTTTTGCTGAGCCGAATCCAGTCTCTGCAGCCCCACCAGGCTCTGCAGAAGACGCCCCAGCCACCGCCGCTGCCTGCTCGATTCCAGCAGACGGCGACAGCACCAGCTCGTCTGCAACCACCGATAGATAACTCATATCGGTACCGGCTGGAGTCGCGGCTATCTTCATCACGAACTCGACACCCGCATCAGCGGTAAGAGCTCCCCACGCTTCACCTACTATCATTGCAAAGGGCTGGTGCTTTCCATCAGCATCCAATCCAAATAGCCGTGCATTGTTCGCATAGAAGTCTTTGATGACCAGCAGCTCCTGCTCGGAATCGCCCAGCGTTCTTGCGAGCAGCAGATGCGTCTCCGATCGTTTGGCGACAATGTCCCCGGGCACACCGCTGCCATCGGTTCCTTCAAGGAAATAGCGGCCGTCAGCTACAGCCAGGATGCACGGCACTGCAGCTGCTCCCGGCTCCTGTAGCGCAAGCGTCTGGACAACTGATCCGTCATTCAACACAGATATGATCGCAGCCATTTGATAATCCACCTTTGCAATTGATTTCTGTTGTGAAACTACAACTGAGCCTTCATCCGGAGGCGAAGAACCCATCGATTCCCTCTTGAACCATTCCGCAGCGCCTTTCGCGCGCAGGACGACACCACACATTTTCAAGCTTGAAGCTCGCGTGTTCGTCATGGAGTTTCAGGTCTCCGTCCACGCCATAGAATCCTGACGCGGAGCACACACCACGATTTACATTGTGACTTTCAACCAACAAGTGACATATAGGGAATTCATCGAAACTCCTATAATGAGAACCGCCGCAAATGCCAGCGCAAGCTGGGCAATCGAGTACATGCAGTGACCGATCGGTTTCAATGGCACATTACTGAAGAACGCACCCAGGGCCTTCCAATATCTAGTGCGCCATCGATCATGCCGATGGCAAGAATTTCGAAATGCGGATACGTTCGGCCTGAAGCGCATGTTCAGGACTCGCTGCAGCAGCGGCAGTCCTGATCTGTTCCATGCCAGCACCCGCCCTTGTATGTCCACAGCGATCACATCACGCCGGTAACTGGAGAGAACAAACAAGGCCCCGGGCGGTCAGATCATTCGATCAACATCTTCTCCAGGACATTGACATCAGCAATCGCGTCCCGGACCAGCCAATCTACGCCGCTTTGTATAGCGCTGGAGTTGATTGCCCAGCTTTCATGCAACGTGGCTTCGCTGGAAAGCTCAAATGAAACAATTGGCGGGACTTCCACGACATCAACGCCCCCAGCAACGGCAGCGAACATATCCATATCGCCATCCACCAGCAGCTCCTCCAGGGAGGGCACTGCATCCCCCCGGGCAATGTCATCCGTCGAGCGGACTGCTGACGTAATAACCACAGTCCATGCCTTAGATGCGTCACTCAAGTTACCCGCGACATCGAAAGAAATGAAGGTGAAGCTGTGCTCGCCATACGCGAGCGGCTCAGGCGCGTACTTCCAGTTTCCGTTCTCATCAACCGTCGTAAAACCAACCTCCTTACCGCGATCGAATACCAGGATGGTCGATTTTGCTTCAGCCTTGCCAGCGAACGTCGGCGTGCGGTCATCGGTTGTCTTCCCGTTCACGAGATCTCCGGTCCAAACACCGGCATTGTCATGTACCGACTCGATGACAGGGGCATCGGGAGAGACCGTGTCGACGCGGATCTGATAGCTGTTGCTGATCTCACTTTCCGCACCACCTGCACTTACCGCAACGGAAGTAAAAACATGCACTCCATCAGTCACTGGGGCTGTCGGAGTGAAGCTCCAGCGGTTGTTTTCACCGACCAGAGCGCTGCCAAGCGGAAGTCCATCCATCCGGATCTCGATCGTGTCGCCAGCCTTTCCATTGCCATTGATCATCGGCATGGCGTCATCGGTGCTTCCGCCATTCAGGAGGACGCCTGTGTACACGCCAACGTCGTCACGGATGTTGGTGATCTTTGGCGTGGTGGGAGTCGCGTTGTCCACCGAGAACCTGAACTCGTTGGAAGGCGGGCTGCTGTTACCTGCTGCATCAATAGCCTCGGCGCTCAACTCGTGCTCTCCACCTGCCAGTGCTTCAGCCGGCTCGAAAACCCACTTGCCGTTCATATCCGCAACCACACGCCCAATCTCGGTTCCGCGATCCTTGATGACAACGGTGCTGTTTGCCTCGGCCTTCCCGCTGACAGTGGGGTGGACGTCATCGGTCGTCTCGCCTTCACTCATATTTCCTGTCCTGGAGCCCGTATCGTCGTATACGGTTTCGATGACGGGCGCATCCGGCGCGAGCGTGTCCACCACAACCGCGAAAACCGCTGACGCGTCACTCTCATTGCCACCCTTGTCCTGGGCGGTGACGGTAAAGTCATGCCCGCCATTGAGCAACGGCGGATTCGGGGTGAAGCTCCAATCGCCATTGGCATTGGCCTCAACGCTACCCAGAAGGCTGCCCTTGTCATAGATGTTCACTTTCGCGCCTGCATCTGCCTTGCCCGACAACGTCGGCGTAGCGTCATCCGTATGCTGCCCGTGACTCAATGCACCCTGCAACACGCCGACATCATCGTTTATCTCTTCAATCGTCGGCACGTTCGGCGGGGTCAGATCTACGATCAGTTCAAGCGGACCAACGTGCCCGCTCTCACCATTGGCAACGGTCGTAACCGTTGCTGTCAGGCTGTGTACTCCTTCGCTCAACGGTACAAGAGGAGTGATGCTCCACCTGCCTGCCGCATCGACTACCGCCTCACCCAACAGCTCGCCGCCTTCGTAGACTTTAACCGTACCACCAACAGTGCCCTTGCCATGCAGCGTCGGGGTTACGTCGTCAGTGACGCCGTTCTGGCCGATTTCGCCAGTAACGGTGCCCGCATTGTCGATTGCGCCATCGATACTGATCACTACGTTCTTGGTATCGACCACGAAATCTATCGGATCGGACTTCGGGCTCACGTTGCCGGCCTGATCCACCACTTCGTAGTTGAGACTGTGGTGGCCATCACCCAGACCAGGTGAAGGACTAAACCTACAGTCGCCATTGGCGTCACTCTGAACGCGGCCGATTTCCTCTCCGTTGTCATAGATGATCACGGTACCGTTCGACTCGCCCTTGCCCTCAAAAGTAGGGGTCGCATCATCGGTCACGGTGCCGTTGACGATCGGGCCGGTCACACTGCCCACGTCGTCAAGCAATACGGCATTGTCTGAGCTCGGCTTGCCTGCGGACGTGGTGTCGACGTTGATCGGGTACTTTCCAGTTTCCGGGCTGTTGTTGCCCACGCCGTCACTCGCACTCGCGGTGATGTTGTGCAGACCGTCAGCCAGATCCACAGTCAGGGTGTAACTCCACACCCCATTTTCTGCAACCTCGGCCGTGCCGAACACCACCCCGTCAATGTAGACCGACACAGTCATGCCTGGCGGTGCGGTGCCGTTGATGGTGGGGCGTGCATCATCGGTAATGCCATGCTTCTGAATGCTGCCGATGATGGCACCAACGTCATCGACCACCGACGTGATCGCCGGGGCTGCGGGTGAGCCTTGGCCGACCAGCACCAGATCGAAACCGTCCGAAGGCTCGCTGGCTGTCCCAGCCTTGTTTATGGCTACGGCAGTCAAGTTGTAAGCACCCTGCGCCAAAGGCAGCGACGGCTCAAACGCCCACCGGCCTTCCGCATCCACCGGCACACGACCGATCTCGATATCGCCGTTCCTGATGATGACAATGGTGTCTGGACCAGCGCATCCTTCGATGGTCGGCTTGGCATCATCAGTTGCCTCGCCCGTGCTCAGGAACCCGGTCTTGTCGCCCTGATCGTCGTATACAGTCTCGATCACTGGCTTGTCGGGCACCTCACTGTCCAGGTTGATCACATAGCTGTCCGACGGCTCGGAGCTGTTGCCAGCCGGGTCAGTGAGCACAACTTCAAAGACGTGCTCACCTTCGCTCAACACTTCCTCCGGAGTGAACGTCCAGATACCGTTGTCGCCCACCTGCACTTCGCCAACGGCCTTGCCATTGTCGATGATAGTGACGGTGTCGCCAACATCGCCCCTGCCCGACAGCGTTGGCTGGGTATCGTCGGTATAGCCACCATTGCTGACAGGGCCGGTGACAGCACCTTGATCGTCGGCGATGCTTTCGATACCCGGCTTGGCGGGCGGGGTGGTATCAACGATGATCACAAACTCATCGGACGGGCCACTGCTGTTTCCGGACGGATCAGTGACCACTACCTCGAAGGAGTGCTCGCCTTCGCCCAGGGGTTCTTGCGGGGTGAAGGTCCAGACGCCGTCATCGTCTACCTGCACCTCACCGATCACGCTGCCGTTATCGAGTACGGTTACCGTATCGCCGGCATCACCCTTGCCGGTAAGCATGGGCTGCGTATCGTCGGTATGACCACCGTTGACGATCGGACCGGTAATTGTGCCCTGATCGTCGACAATGCTGCCAATACCTGAATTGTCCGGCGGCGTGGTGTCAACAATCACCACGTAACCATCCGACAGTTCGGAACTGTTGCCGGCCGGGTCAGTAGCGACAACCTCGAAAACATGCTCGCCTTCGCTCAGCGGCGCTTCGGGGGTGAAGCTCCAGGCACCATCTCCGCCGACCTCCACTTCGCCAATGACGTTGCCATTGTCGATGATGGTAATGATATCCCCGGCGTCTCCCCTGCCCGCCAATGTCGGTTGTTTGTCGTCAGTAGTGCCGCCATTCTCCACCAGACCGGTGACAGGTCCTTGGTCGTCAATGATGCTCTCCAGGCCCGGCTTGGCTGGCGCGCTGGTGTCGATGACGATCACGATTTCCTCGGATGGAGCCGAACTGTTACCGGATGGGTCCTTGACTACGATCTGCAGCGAATGCTCACCGTCGCCAAGATCCTCCTCCGGGGTAAAGCTCCAGTTGCCATCGCCGTCAACGATCACTTCGCCAACGACCTTTCCGTTATCAATCACCACGACCTGGTCACCGGGTTCCTGGCCCGAGCCACCCAGCGTAGGGCGGTTGTCGTCCGTCACGTCGCCGGGATTGATGCTGCCCTTGAGCGGCCCCTTGTCATCAACGATCGAACCAATGCCCTTGTTCTCTGGTGCAGTGGTGTCCTCCAGCCTGCTGTCTCCGCCCTTGTTGTGCTCGATGATGGCACCGCCGGCCAAGCCAGCGACCCCGGCCAGCGCCCACGGCAACAGGCCTGCACCTGCAACGATCAAACCTTCGCCAAAGCCAGCGAGCTGCGGGGCGCCCAACGCCAATGGCGAAGACACACCATCCATCAGAAACGGGGCTGCGCTATCGGTGTCGCCGTCGGCGGCGATGTACTCGTGGTAAACACCGTCTTCACCCAAGCCGACCAACTGGCCGTCGGAATCAAAAAAACTCTCAATGATCAGCTCTGGCTGATCAGGGTCAGTGCCTTCCAGAGCAACATGCAGGTTCTTGCCTACGCGCTTGACGGTAATGTTCTCGGGACCCACACCAGTGTCATCCTCGGCGAGCAGATACCGCCCACCCTGGACTGCCTTCACGCGAATAGATCCGCCCCCCTTGGCTTCGCGCAGCGGATTATTGGAAACAACGGTTTTATCGCTGACTACAGAGATACTTGCTTTCATCGCTGAATCACCTGAATGATCATGACTTGATTGGCGGAGCCCATAATTTCAGACACCATATAATTTGAACTGACTATTCGAGGTCAGATTCATCAATGGAGAAATTATTGCCACCGCAATTCCCGCCTTGAATAGGACAGGTCCCAAACCTAAGCGATATAGTAAAAAGCGGACTCAATACTTTCTTCTGGTTTCAAATATGAAATACAACGCTGCGGCAAAAGTTTTTATCATCCGAACCCGCCTCAACAACATGTTGTATGCAATCAGCACACCATCGGCGCACATGGACACAAAAAAAACTAAAATCCCAAATATTTCATATAAAATACAACAGCTTAATGACCACTCCCACACCAACCGCGCGCCGACGAACTCGATCCATCACTGCAGCAAAACAGATCGGCATTACAAGCAATCTAATCAGCGGCCGTGGCGTAGATCGCCAAGCAGCACACTCGCACTGATGCCGCAAATAATCGACTTCACATTTAATAACAGCAGAGACAAGTATGGAAATCACACGATCCCCAGCATGGTCAAACAGATCAACTACGCGCGATGCGCGATACTTCAAATGACACTTATGAGCACTATTTAGTTTCATGCCTGATAAAAATGAAACAAACCGTTTTTCGTAACCGACGGCCTCCTTATCCCATCCGGACCCCGGGGCCGATGTGCGCCCCCTCCTGCTCGTAGCCAGCGTAAGTACAACGCATTCGGGACTGTTCGCGCTGAAAGAACATATTGAGCAGAAAGTCACCCCGAGTGCGCTGTGCTCGGCAGGGCTACAGACAACTTGTATCGCCCTCATATTCGCTCGCCCATTATTGTTGGCCGCGTGAAGGTTTCACTAATGGCTACTGGACACTGGAGGCCGAACGATCGATCCGCAGCTTTCTCGTCGAATTGGTAGATCATTGGTCTCGGTGACGAAACCAAAGCACTAGCGCGCACCACATCAACCGTTGTGACAACAGACATCAACATGCGCTGACCGACGCCCATCATTCGCTTCCGCGCGAACGTCCCTCACGCCCGCTGCTGTAATCCAGGCCGCCCGCAAACTTCACGCGAGTTCGACTTGCAGCGCTGAGCAGAAACCCAACGCAACAGCACGGGAATTTCTGCGCTTTGCAAGAACTGGAAATCGGACCCGCACTTGACGCCAAACTGACAGCGTGCATTTGGGACCGTTCCTATTCGCCAACAACCTGATCAACCCCAGACTTCCGCTCCTCGTCGAGCGCGGAATTTGATCGCACTCGTGGATAGCATCCATCTGCCATCGCAGATGCCACCACTCTGGATCTGCCATGACCAATACAAGCACAGCGGCTGACATAGCAGCAGCGGCGACACAAGACCAGACAAGCACCGAAGACACATTACTGCAGAGTGTTTCCTGGATGTGTGATCACTATGGCGTGAGCCGCAGCCCTTCCGCATTGGTCGCCGGCTTGCCGTGGAACGGCACACTGTCGTCCTCACTGGCATTGCAGGCATTGAGCAACGCCGGCCTGACCGGTGGCGTGGTGAAGCGTGGCCTGGCACAGCTGCCTTCACAGGTGATGCCGATCATCCTGCTGCGCAAGCAGCAAGGCGGCTGCATCCTGCTGCAGTACACGGAGTTCAGCGACGAAGAGAACAAGCGTCAGCTGCGCTACACGGTCATTCTTCCAGAGGTGTCCGTGGAGCCCGTTGATCTTCCGCATGAAGACCTGCAGGCGATCTACGCCGGCCACGCCATCTTGGTAAAGCCCCGTGCCCATGTGGACAATCGTGCGGGCGACGCGCTGCCTGCGACCAGGGGGCACTGGCTGTTCAGTACCTTGTGGCGCTACCGTCGTTATTACCGTAGCGCCGCCATCGCCGCGGTACTTGCGAACGTGCTGGCGTTGGCCAGCATTTTCTTCACCATGAACGTCTATGACCGTGTGGTGCCCAACCAGGCCTTCGTCACACTGTGGTCACTAGGCATCGGCGTGATCATCGCCATGGTGTTCGAGGCCGTCATCCGCTTTGTACGTGCGCACCTGTTGGATGTGGCCGCGAAGAAGGCAGACCTGGTGCTTGGCGCCATGCTGTTCCGCCAGGCTCTATCAGTGAGGATGGAGCATAAACCGGCTTCGTCCGGCAGCTTCGCCAACCAACTGCGCGAATTCGAATCGGTACGCGACTTTGCCACCTCGGCAACCCTGGCGGCGATCTCGGACCTACCATTCGTGCTGTTGTTCGTCGGCGTCATTTTTGCCATTGGCGGCCCACTTGGCTGGATACCGTTGATGATCCTGCCGCTGATCATCATCATTTCGTTGAGCATCCAGTGGCCGCTGGCGAGAGTGATGAAGGAGAACCTGCGTGAGTCTTCGCTCAAGCAGGGTGTGCTTATCGAATCCATTGAAGGCATGGAAACACTCAAGTCCACAGGCGGTACTGCCAACATGCAGCGGCGTTGGCAGCATTTCAGTGCCCTGCAGTCGGCCACCTCAATGAAGTCCAGGCGCCTGTCCAGCATCGCAACGGGCACTGTCACCCTGCTGCAGCAGCTGCAGACCGTGGCACTGGTCATCACCGGGGTCTATCTGATCACCGCTGGTACGCTCAGCATGGGGGCGCTGATCGGCACCGTCATGCTGGCCGGCCGTGCAACAGCACCGCTTGGGCAGGTGATCGGTCTGGCCGTGCGCTTCCAGCAGGCAAAGGCCGCACTGGAATCGTTGAACAAGCTGATGGAAATGCCGCAGGATCGCGACCCGGCCAGGGACTATCTGCCGGTGCCAAACCTGAGTGGACAGATCGCACTGAAGAAGATCGGCTTCTCTTACCCCGCTCCACCCATGCAGCCCAACCCACCGGTACTGACCGATATCAATCTTTCCATTACACCCGGTGAGCGCATTGCCATCCTAGGTCGCATAGGCAGTGGCAAGTCGACCTTGTTGCGGGTGATGTCGCGCCTGTACTCCCCGACCGAAGGGCAGATGTTCACTGACGGCCTGGATGTCGAACAGATTGACCCGGCCGATTGGCGCAAAGCGGTCGGCTTCGTCAGCCAGGAAGCACGTTTGTTCCATGGCACCCTGCGCGAAAACGTGATGCTGGGCTGCCCGGATGCCAGCCTGGATGAGTTCGTGCGTGTGTTGCGCTTGACTGGCCTCGATCAGTTTGCCGCTTCGCATCCGCGCGGCGTCAACCTGCCCATCGGAGAGAATGGCGATGGCGTATCCGGCGGACAGCGCCAGCTGATTTCGCTGGCCAGGACCCTGCTCGCTCGTCCGCGTCTGTTGCTGATGGATGAGCCGACCAGCGCAATGGACGCGCAGACCGAAGCCCAATTCCTCGAACACCTGCATCGTGCAACCAAGGGCCAAACACTGGTGGTGGTTACCCACCGACCTTCCTTGCTCAACCTGGTAGAACGGGTGATCGTGATGGAAAACGGTTGCGTTGTTGCCGATGGACCGAAGGCCAATGTTCTCGCTGCACTCGGCACCAACACCAATAGCGGGGTACGCATGCCGGGCACTGCACCAGCAACTGCGACCACGGCTACTGATTCTCCTGCAACGTCCGCCACTACAGTTCCAGGCGCGGAACAACCCACGACATCAGTTGGCACTGCACCCTCGATCCGGCCTGCGCCGGCACGTGTCCGCCATGGCAAACCGCAGCAACAGGAGGTGCAGTGATGCTGCACTGGAGGAAACCCAGCAAACACACTGGATCGATCAGCGCTGCCGATGCCGCGTTCATGGACGATGTCGCCGAATCCCTGCTCGCCCAGACCACGCCGGGCTCGCGCATCGTCACCTACCTGGTACTGTTGGTTCTGCTTGTCGGCATCAGCTGGGCACATATCGCCCGCGTGGAGGAGATCACCAAGGGTGAAGCCAAGATAGTCTCCAGGAGTCGTGAGCAGATCATCCAGAGCCTGGAAGGCGGCATCCTCGCAGAGATGTCCGCGCAGGAAGGCGCCGTGGTCGAGCGCGGCCAGGTATTGCTCAAGATCGACCCAACCCGCGCCAACGCAAGCTACCGCGAAGCCCTGAGCAAGGTCATCTCGCTCAAGGCCACCATTGCCAGGTTACGTGCCGAAGCCTATGGCGAAGCGCTGGTTTTCGATGCGCAAGTGCGGGAGTTTGAAGACGAGGTTGCCAGCGAGACCCGTGCATTCAACGCCCGTCGTCGCGCGTTGGAAGAAGGTGTCGCCTCGCTTGAGCAGAGCTACGCCCTGTCGATGCGCGAGATCAGCCTGGCCCAACCACTGGCGGCCAAGGGCCTGCTATCAGATGTGGAACTGTTGCGCATGCGCAGGCAGGCCAACGATATCCGCTCGCAGATTGTCGAGCGCCGCAATCGCTATCGTTCGGACGCCAACTCCGAATTGGTCAAGCTTGAGATGGAACTCTCGCAGACCAGCGAAAACCTGGTTGGCCGCGCCGATGTGGTTGAGCGCACGACCATCACCGCACCAGTACGCGGCACGGTGAAGAACGTGCGGGTCAACACCGTTGGAGGTGTGATCCAACCGGGCGAACACATTCTGGAAATTGTTCCGCTCGAGGATCAGTTGTTGGTGGAAGGCAAGATCCGTCCATCCGATGTGGCCTTCCTGCGACCTGGCTTGCCGGCAACCGTGAAGATCACCGCCTATGACTACGGCATCTATGGCGGCCTGAGCGGAACCGTCGAGCTGATCAGCCCAGACACCTTGAAAGACGAAGAGAAAGGCGCAGCCGGCCGCCCGGATAGCACCTACTACCGGGTGACCGTGCTCACCGACAAGAGCGCACTGGAAGCCGGTGGCAAAGAATTGCCGATCATCCCGGGCATGATCGCCTCGATGGAGATCCGTACCGGCGAGAAGACCGTACTGGAGTACCTGCTCAAGCCAGTGCTGAAGGCACGCGAAGCATTCCGCGAGCGGTAATCGAACATTGAGGGACCCACCTTGCGTGGTCCCGGCAAGCACAGCGCGACTGGGGCTCCCCAGGTACTTTCCGCCAAGAACGGTACCTCCCAGCCGCGCTGTGCTTCCCCGGGCCACGCAGGGTTCTCTGCGTTTGTAGGAGCGGCGTAAGCCGCGAAGCTGGGGGCAACGAATCATCGAATATTGTGCAATCTGACAATGCACGAGCTTCGCGGCGTACGCCGCGCCTACAAGGCTGCAAGGGTTGTTTGTGGGGGCGGCAT
>NZ_JASCOR010000047.1 GCF_029959445.1 Stenotrophomonas sp. PS02298
GCCGAGCCATGCTCGGCAGGGGCGTTACCGGTGATGCCCCATGCCGAGCATGGCTCGGCACTACAGGAGAGGCGCTACCGTTTGCTGCGACGTTTGCCCAGGTCGCGGGCCAGTACCCAGACGACCAGCAGGTTGACCGCCAGCAGCAGCCACGAGGCCCAGCCGGGGTGTTTGACGATGGCGTAGAAATCCAGCGGCAGGTAGAGCGCAGCGGAGATGCAGCCCAGCCACGATGCCCAGGCCTTGGCGCGCCACAGGCCCCAGGCTTCAAGCAGGCGTAGCAGCCCGTAGCCGACCAGTACAGCGGCGCCGAGGTGAACGGTATCGGGGGTGATCATGCCCAGCAGCGAGGAGAACGCACCGTTCTCGGGGTCACCACCTGCGCGGTGGATCAGGGCATTGATGATGTTGCGGAGTGGGGCCGGCCCGGATATCTCCAGGCCAGCCGCGGCGAGAAAGGCCAGTACGGCCTTTCCCGCTTCCAGCAGCGCGATGGCTGCCAGTCCCGGATGCGCATGCGGATCCGGGTTGTAGGGCTTGTTGTCAGTCAAGACAATCAGCCGCCGCGCGACGCCTTCTTGCGGTCGCTTTCGGTCAGGAACTTCTTGCGCAGACGAATTTCCTTCGGGGTGATTTCCACCAGCTCGTCGTCGTCGATGAAGTCCAGGGCCTGTTCCAGCGAGAACTTGATGGCCGGGGTCAGCTGGATCGCATCGTCCTTGCCCGAAGCGCGCATGTTGGTCAGCGGCTTGGTCTTGATCGCGTTGACGGTCAGATCGTTGTCCTTGGAGTGGATACCGATCAGCTGGCCTTCGTACACGTTGTCGCCTTCAGCGGCGAACAGCTTGCCGCGTTCCTGCAGCGGGCCCAGCGAGTAGGCCGGGGTTGCACCCGGGGCGTTGGCGATCATCACGCCGTTCAGGCGCTTGGCGATGGCGCCCTGTTCCTTCGGGCCGTAATGGTCGAACACGTGGAACAGCAGGCCGGAACCCTGGGTCAGGGTCTTGAACTCGTTCTGGAAGCCGATCAGGCCGCGCGCCGGGATCTTGAAATCAAGGCGAACACGGCCCTTGCCGTCGGACTCCATGTTCTCAAGCAGGCCCTTGCGGGTACCCAGCTTTTCCATCACGCCGCCCTGGTGCTGCTCTTCGATATCAACCACCAGCTGCTCGATCGGCTCCATCATCTGGCCGTCGATTTCCTTGATGATCACTTCCGGGCGCGACACGGCCAGCTCGTAGCCTTCGCGACGCATGGTTTCGATCAGCACCGACAGGTGCAGCTCGCCACGGCCGGAGACCAGGAACTTGTCGGCGTCTTCAAGCTGCTCGACCTTCAGTGCCACGTTGTGCACGGTCTCGCGCTCCAGGCGTTCCTTCAGCTGGCGGCTGGTCAGGAACTTGCCGCCGGACAGGTCCTTGTTGCCTGCGAACGGCGAGTTGTTGACCTGAAAGGTCATCGAGATGGTCGGCTCGTCGACGGTCAGCGGCGGCAGCGCTTCCGGGGTGTCCAGGGCGCAGACGGTGTCGGAGATGGTCAGTTCCTGGATGCCGGAGATGGCGATGATGTCGCCAGCCTGTGCTTCCTCGACTTCGATGCGCTCCAGGCCCATGAAGCCCAGCACCTGCAGGACCTTGCCCTGGCGCTTCTTGCCTTCACGGTCGATCACGGCGACGGCCTGGTTCTTCTTGACCTTGCCGCGCTGGATGCGGCCAATGCCGATCACGCCGACGAAATTGTTGTAGTCCAGCTGGCTGATGCGCATCTGGAACGGGCCGTCGGCCTCGACTTCCGGCACCGGCACGTACTTCATGATCGCTTCGTACAGCGGGGTCATGTCGCCGTCGCGGACGGTGTCTTCCAGGCCGGCGTAGCCGTTCAGGCCCGAGGCGTAGACGATCGGGAAGTCGAGCTGCTCATTGGTGGCGCCGAGCTTGTCGAACAGATCGAACACCTGGTCGATGACCCATTCCGGACGGGCGCCCGGGCGGTCGACCTTGTTGACCACGACGATCGGCTTGAAGCCCATCGCGAAGGCCTTCTGGGTGACGAAGCGGGTCTGCGGCATCGGGCCGTCCATCGCGTCAACCAGGATCAGCACCGAGTCGACCATCGACAGCACGCGCTCCACCTCACCGCCGAAGTCGGCGTGTCCCGGGGTGTCGACGATGTTGATCCGGTTTTTGGTACCGGTCTTCTTGTCTTCCCAGGTAATGGCCGTGTTCTTGGCCAGGATGGTGATGCCGCGTTCCTTTTCCTGGTCGTTGCTGTCCATCACGCGCTCGGCAAGTACCGTGCGCTCGGACAGGGTGCCGGACTGCTTGAGCAGCTGGTCGACGAGGGTGGTTTTGCCATGATCGACGTGGGCGACGATGGCGATGTTGCGAAGATTTTCGATGGACATGCGAAAGACGGCCAGCCGGTGCCGTGAAATGGGGAAAATGAGTCCAGCATTATAGCGCTATGTAGGGGCTGTGCGAAAACCAGCCGTTCAGACTCGTCTGATTGCCCATTCAGGTCCCGGCGACTCAGGCTATAGCGTAGAGGCAGCAGCACGGGCGGAGCCGGGTGTAAACTAGCGGGCTATTGAGAGCCGTCTTCTTTACAAAGGATTTCCCATGTCGCTGATCGCCAATTTCGACACCTCCCGCGGCCTGATCAAGGTCGAGCTGCATGCTGACAAGGCCCCGCTGACCGTGGCCAACTTCGTCAACCTGGTGAAGCATGGCTTCTATGACGGCCTGGCATTCCACCGCGTGATCGCCGACTTCATGATCCAGGGCGGCTGCCCGGAAGGCTCCGGCCGCGGTGGCCCGGGTTACCGCTTTGAAGATGAAACCAAGAATGGCGTGCGCCATGAGCGCGGCGTGCTGTCCATGGCCAATGCCGGCCCGAACACCAACGGCAGCCAGTTCTTCATCACCCACATCAAGACCGACTGGCTCGATGGCAAGCACACCGTGTTTGGCAAGGTGCTCGAAGGCCTGGACGTGGTTGACGCGATCAAGCAGGGTGATGCGATCAACAAGATCACCCTGGAAGGCGATACCGACGCCGTGCTGGCTGCCAAGGCCGACCGCGTCGCCGAGTGGAACAAGATCCTCGCCGCCTGATTGATACCGACGGCCACCTGCACAGGTGGCCGTTTCTGATTCCAGCTGGCCAGCGCGCCTGCGCATGCCCGGCCTTACCCCCACAACCGCTTCTTAGCAGAGGAAACCCCCATGAAAGCACCCGTTCGTGTTGCCGTAACCGGCGCTGCCGGCAATATTGGCTATGCACTGCTGTTCCGCATCGCTTCTGGCGAAATGCTGGGCAAGGACCAGCCGGTCATCCTGCAGCTGCTCGAAATCGACAACGAAAAGGCCCAGGCCGCCCTGCAGGGCGTGGTCATGGAACTGGAAGACTGCGCATTCCCGCTGCTGGCTGGCGTGGTGACCACCGCTGACCCGCTGGTGGCGTTCAAGGACGTCGACGTGGCCCTGCTGGTCGGCGCACGTCCGCGCGGCCCGGGCATGGAGCGCAAGGACCTGCTGCTGGAAAACGCCAAGATCTTCACCGTGCAGGGCAAGGCACTGAACGCCGTCGCCAAGCGTGACGTCAAGGTGCTGGTGGTCGGCAACCCGGCCAACACCAATGCCTACATCGCGATGAAGTCGGCGCCGGACCTGAACCCGCGCAACTTCACCGCCATGCTGCGCCTGGACCACAACCGTGCCCTGAGCCAGCTGGCTGCCAAGACCGGCAAGACCGTGGAGAGCTTCGAGCAGTTCACCGTGTGGGGCAACCACAGCCCGACCATGTACCCGGACTACCGCTTCGCCACCACCGGCGGCGCCAAGGTTGCCGAGCTGATCAACGACCAGGAATGGAACGCCAACACCTTCATCCCGACCGTCGGCAAGCGTGGCGCAGCGATCATCGCCGCCCGTGGCCTGTCCTCGGCTGCGTCGGCCGCCAACGCTGCCATCGACCATATCCATGACTGGGTGCTGGGCAGCAACGGCAAGTGGGTGACCATGGGCGTGCCGTCCGACGGCTCCTACGGCATTCCGGAAGGCGTCGTGTTCGGCTTCCCGGTAACCACCGAGAACGGCGAGTACACCATCATCAAGGACCTGCCGATCGACGACTTCTCCAAGAAGTACATCGACATCACCCTCGGCGAGCTGGAAGAAGAGCGCGCCGGCGTTGCCGATCTGCTGGGCTGAGTCTTTTCCATGATGGAAGACCGAGTTGCGAAGGCGAAGATCGCCGTTGTCATTCCGGCGTACCGCGCCCGCGACTCGATCCTGGGAGTCATTTCCCGGATCGATGACGGGGTAGACCTCGTCATCGTGGTCGATGATGCCTGCCCGGAGTCCACTGGACTCCGGGTCCAGGCCGAGTGCACCGATGTGCGGGTGCATGTTGTCTTCAACGAGCAGAACCAGGGGGTGGGCGGCGCGATGGTCGCCGGCTACCGTGCAGCGCTTGGGTTGGGGGCCGAGGTCTGCGTGAAACTGGATGCCGATGGGCAGATGGACCCGGCCTTGATCCAGGGTTTCGTGCGGCCCATTCTTGCCAAGGAAGCCGATTACACCAAGGGCAACCGTTTTTTCCATGTCCGCGACGTCGCCTCGATGCCGCCGGTCAGGTTGCTGGGCAACGCCGCGCTTTCATTCCTGTGCAAGCTGTCCAGCGGCTACTGGCATATCTTTGATCCGACCAATGGCTACACCGCCATCCATGCCGATTGCCTGCGTGAGGTCGAACTGGACAAGCTCGAGAAGCGTTATTTCTTCGAGAGTGACTTGTTGTTCCGGCTGCATCTGGTGGATGCGGTGGTGGTTGATGTGCCCATGCGTGCGGTCTATGGCGATGAACATTCCAGCTTGAACCCACTGCGTGAGATCCCGCGTTTCCTGCGCTCGCATGCCCGCAATTTCCTCAAGCGCATCTTCTACGAGTATTTCCTGCGCGACTTCAGCCTGGCCTCGGTTCAGCTGGTGGGGGGCGTGTCATTGATGTTCTTTGCACTCGCGCATGGTGGTTGGACGTGGTACCACAACCTGATGCGCGGGGTTGAATCGCCTGCGGGCACCGTAGCGCTGGTGAGCATTGCGGCCATCGTTGGCTTCGTGCTGTTGCAGGGATTCTTTGCCTTTGACTACAGCAGGATCCCGCGTCGGGTACTGCACCGTTTTACACGTTGATCCAGTCGGCTGGCATTGCCGACGCCCTGTAACAGGTCGGGAGGCCGGGGAATTGCGGAATCTGAAACTCGAAGCACCTTATGCGGCTGCGGTCATGGCCTGCTTTGCATTGGTCGGTTATTTCTTCTTTACTGGCCTGTACTGCAGCGATGACACGCGCTACATGATCGGCGCCATCAAGGTCGCGATGGGTGAGCCCATCGCGGTGGCGTCGTTGGCCGAACGCAGGGCGGTGTTCCTGTTGCCGGGGGCGATGATGTACCAGACCGG
Organism: Stenotrophomonas sp. PS02298; assembly: GCF_029959445.1. GTDB lineage: Bacteria > Pseudomonadota > Gammaproteobacteria > Xanthomonadales > Xanthomonadaceae > Stenotrophomonas. Next base: position 5,466 of record NZ_JASCOR010000047.1, read on the forward strand.
CGGCAGCCTGGAATGGATGGTCGTTCCCTACACCGGACTTTTCGTGGTGCTTGGTCTTGCCGGCTATTGCCTGGCCAGGCAGTTCCTGGGGCGACTGGCGTCGCTGCTCAGTACCGTGTTGGCAGTGGCCCAGCCGGTGTTCTTTTTGTACGCCGGCGCCATGCTGCCGGATCTTTCTTCCACGCTTTTCCTGATTGTCGGGCTGCTTTACCTGTGTCTGTGGATGAAAGCGGTATCTGCGCCGGCCGCGCAGCCGCTTGGGTCCGCAGGCCATGCATTCCTGCTGGGCATGAGCATGGCGGTGTCTTTCACCATCAAGGAAAGTGGCATCGTGCTGATGCCGGTGGTGGCCGCAATGATGATCCTGGCCGGCATGCGCGCCGGAATGGGCCGTCTGTCGCGTGATGTTGCCATTGCCAGTACTGGCTTCCTGCTGCTGCTGGCGCTGGAGGCACTGCTTTTCAGGGGCGTTGCGGGGCAATGGTATTCCAGCGTTGGGAGTCTGCTGGTCCCGCATGATCTGGCCGGGTTCGTCGACTCGCAGGGCCACGGTGTGCTTGATCGGATGCGTACACTGAGATACGTGCTTGGTGGGCACACGACTGCGTTGTTCGTCTTGGCTGGATTGTCGACGCTGCACCTGGCCGCACGCTGGTGGCGTGGGCAGATGACGCGCATCGAAGCGTTGAGCTGGCTGGCATTGGTTGGCTTCTGGTTGTGGCCGTTGCTGTACTTCAGCTTCGGCTCGGCATCGCTCAAGACGTATCTGTTGCCGGTGATGCAGCAGCGCTACTACGCGCCCTCCATCATTCCCGGGGCGATCCTTGCTGCCTATCTTGGGGTGAATCTGTTCCGGTGGATGCGTTCACGCATGCCTGCCTGGATCCCGGCCGTGGCAATCGGCGTGGCGCTGCTTTACCTGGTCAGCGCACCCTACCAGCAGCGACGGGACAGGGGCCTTATCTACAGCGCGTCGGCCAAGGAGGCCTTCATCCAGGCACGCAATGATGCGCAGGAGCGCTTTCCCGGTATTCCGTTCCACGATGTCCACAGCGGATGGACCACCGACCTGAATCGCTGCAGGGCGTTGTTGATGCCGATGCGTGAGGATGGCAGCAATCGCTTGCTGGCGGCCATCTCGTCGGGCAAGGACCAGGCCGGTGATGACTTCGGTTATCAAACGCTCCAGTCCTCGCGACTGCCGGTTCTCGTCGCCGGGCACGGTGCCTACATGGAAGCACCGAAACAGTTTGCTTGGGTCGCGCAGCTGCAGCGCGGTGTTGCCGCGGGGAAGTACAAGGTGACCCTGGTTGGCCGATACGGCCAGATGACACGAAAGGCGCTTCGAGGGAAAGCCTGGTTACCCCGAACTGTGGCCGTCAACAGCTCCGGTGCAGCCAGCGTGGCGCTTGACCCGCCTGAAGCCTCCAGCCCGTTGGACCCGCAGGAAGTGGAGATGTATCTGATCGAGGCGGCTGATCGCTGATCGGGCGGTGTGATCGTACTGGTTGGCCAGATGAAAGCGCCGGGCATTGCCCGGCGTTTTCATGCGAACCAGCAGGAATTGCGTGGCATCGGTAGTCGGTTCATGCTTTTTTGTGAGAGGAGATGCAGGTTGACGAAAAGTACTTCGCGGGCGTTGGTGCTCCACTGTGTCGATGGCGCGTTGCTGGTAGTCGACAAGCCGGCGGGGCTGCTGTCCGTGCCCGGGCGTCTGCCGGAAAACCAGGACTGCGTTGTCTCGCGTCTACAGCAGGACTATCCGGATGCGTTGACCGTGCATCGGCTGGATCAGGTGACCTCGGGTTTGATGCTGTATGCACGCGGCAAGGCGATGCAGGTTGCCTTGTCCAAGCAGTTTGAACAGCGCCAGGTCAGCAAGCGCTACGAAGCGTTGGTACAGGGACTGGTCGAGGCTGAATCCGGCGAAATTGATCTGCCGTTGATCTGCGATTGGCCGAACCGGCCGAAGCAGATGGTGAGCTTTGAACTGGGCAAGCCGTCGTTGACCCGTTGGCAGGTGCTGGCGCGTGATGCCGCTGCACAGACCACGCGGGTAGAGCTGGAGCCGGTGACCGGGCGCAGCCATCAGTTGCGCTTGCATCTGGCGAGCATTGGTCACCCGATCGTGGGTGACGTGATGTACGACGCGCTGCCTGCGGCGCGGGTTTGCCTGCATGCGCGACGCTTGGGATTTGTGCACCCGTTGAGTGGGGCAGCGTTGGAGTTTGTTTCTGAGTGCCCTTTCTAGGAGCAAAGGCTTGCCCTCACCCCAACCCCTCTCCCGTATACGGGAGAGGGGCTAATGCACTAGCAGCTGACGCGATCCGAGCCCCTCTCCCGCGCGCGGGAGAGGGGTTGGGGTGAGGGGGGGCTCCTGGCTCATGAGCCAAGGCCCGTAGTCCCGAATATCTGGCCCCCGAGCCTTTGGTCTTAAGACCATCGTCGCAAGGAGCCCAAGCCATCCTCCGGACTATGCTCGGCACACAGCCAGGGAGTTGCCGGAGGGTGTCGTGCAGTACGAGCAGATCTACCGTCGTTCCATTGAAGAACCGGAAGCTTTCTGGGCTGAAGAAGCCAAGGCGATCCACTGGCATCGTCCCCCGCAGCAGATCCTGGACTACTCCAATCCGCCCTTTCGGCGCTGGTTTGTGGGTGGCGAAACCAACCTCTGCTACAACGCGATAGATCGGCATCTGGCCGAACGCGCCGATCAGCTCGCGCTGGTCGCCATCTCCACCGAAACCAACATCACCCGGGAACTCACTTACCGCGACCTCCATCGCGAAGTGAATGCCTTCGCCGCGGTATTGCTCAAGCTCGATGTCGGCCGCGGCGATCGCGTCGTCATCTACATGCCGAACATGGCCGAGGCGGTGTTCGCGATGCTGGCCTGCGCGCGCATCGGTGCGGTGCACTCGGTCGTCTTCGGTGGTTTCGCGGCGCACAACCTAGCGCTGCGTATCGACGATGCAAAGCCAAAACTGCTGATCGCTGCCGATGCCGGCATGCGCGGTGGCAAGGTCATCCCGTACAAGGCGATGGTCGATGCCGCCTGTGCCGAAGCCGCTACACCGCCACCCAAGGTATTGATCGTCTCGCGCGGTCTGGATGCAGCAGAACCGCGCATCGCTGGCCGCGACGAGGACTATGCGCAGCTGCGTGCACAGGTCGGTGATGTCGAGGTGCCGGTGCAATGGTTGGAGTCCAACGAGCCCAGCTATCTGCTGTACACCTCCGGCACCACCGGCAAGCCCAAGGGCGTGCAGCGCGATGTCGGTGGCTATGCAGTGGCAATGGCGCAGTCGATGCGCACGGTATTCGATTGCGCGCCAGGCCAGGTGATGTTCTCCACCTCCGATGTCGGCTGGGCGGTTGGGCATTCGTATAACGTCTATGGTCCCTTGATCGGTGGTTGCACTTCGTTGCTGTACGAAGGCCTGCCGATCAATCCGGATGCAGGCATCTGGTGGGCGCTGTGCGAACAGTACGGTGTGCGCACGATGTTCTCTTCGCCGACCGCGATCCGCGTGCTGAAGAAACACGACGTGGATTTCATCGACCGCCATGATCTGTCCGAGCTGAAGTACCTGTTCCTGGCCGGTGAGCCGCTGGATGAGCCGACCGCGAAGTGGATCACCGGCGCGCTGCATAAGCCGGTCATCGATAATTACTGGCAGACCGAAACCGGCTGGCCGGCATTGACCTTGTTGCCGGGACTGGAAATGAAGCCGGTCAAGTTCGGCTCACCGGGCTTGCCGAATCTGGGCTACAAAATGAAGGTCATCGACGAGCAGAGCGGTGCCGAAGTGCCGCCCGGGCAGAAGGGCGTGCTGGTCATCCAGCCGCCGTTGCCGCCGGGTTGCATGAGCACGATCTGGAACGATGACGAGCGTTTCCTGAAAAGCTACTTCGGTCACTTCAAGGAGCTGTTGTACAGCTCGCTGGACTGGGCCATCCGCGATGAGGACGGCTATACCTTCATCCTGGGTCGCACCGATGATGTGATCAATGTGGCCGGGCACCGGCTGGGCACGCGCGAGATCGAGGAAGCCATCTCCGCCCATCCGCGGGTGGCCGAGGCGGCGGTGATCGGCGTGCATGACGAACTGAAGGGGCAGGTGCCGCTGGTCTTCGTCACCTTGAAGCAGGCCAAGCCTGGCGATGATGGCGAGCAGTTGGCTGCGGAAATGGTGCAACAGGTCACCCATTCGCTGGGCGCGGTGGCGCGGCCGGCGCAGGTACATATCGTCAATGCGCTTCCCAAGACCCGTTCGGGTAAGCTGCTGAGGCGTTCATTGCAGGCATTGGCGGAACGGCGCGACCCGGGCGACCTGTCGACACTCGACGACCCGGGCGCACTGGAGGAAATCCGCCGCGTGCTGGGGAAATAGCGCGCAACCAGGCCGCAAGGCCACGGTGCAGCGGTGATCGCAAGGGGGCGGTACGCGGGCAGATGTTGGGCATTTCCGGGAGCGGGGGCTCCTGGAAGATGCGCACGTACCGTATTGCGATGCACAAAAGAGGGAGGGGATGAATGGCATTCATCTATGCCAAGACGGCCGCCGGCCGTCTGGAGATCGAGAACCGTGGCCTGAAGCTGGCGCCAGCATTGCGTTCGGTGCTGTTGCTGGTCGATGGGCAGCGCGATGAGCGCGAGCTGCAGCAGATGGCACAAGGCCTGCGCGCGCCGGAAGACGTATTGCAGCAGCTGAGCGCGCTGGAGCTGATCGACGCGGTTGCCGGCAGTGCCGACAAGGTACCGGTGCTGCCAGTGACCACCCAGCTCGGCGACGATCCGCTGCGCTACCAGCAGCTGCGCGACTGGATGGCCGAATCGGTGCGCAAGCACCTGGGCCTGAAGGGCTATCTGATCCAGCTGAAGATCGATCGCAGCAAGACCGCGGTCAGCCTGGAACAGTTGTGGCCGGAACTGGCCACCGCCTTGGGCAAGGCCAAGAGCCCCGCATTCGCCAGCCGCTGGCTGGAAGAGACGCGCGCACTGGTGGTTGGCTGAGCGAACCATTGCGCAAAGGCGTGGTTGGCAGGCGTGCTGTCGTCGCCATGCACCGGCACTATCATGGTGGCTTGTTCATCATGGGAGTGCCTGCATGGCGCAGGAAAACAGCGGCGAAATCAGCACCGCAGGCTGGGACGCGATCAACGCGGCAATGGTGGCGCTGTATCCGGGACAGGAGCCGCGCCATTTCGGCACGCTGCTTTCGCATACGCTGGGCGGCAACGATCCCTTGGACGGCATCAGTGTCTATTGGAGCGCGTCTCCGCGTCCGCATTGGCATTACGTCAGCTACGGCTTTTCCGAGCTGTACGACAAGCAGAGTGATGATCCGCAGGAAAGCGGTTTCGGTTTCGAGCTTACCTTTCGTCTGGCTGCACAGGCAGGTGATGACAAGCGCGGCGAGCCCCCGGCGTGGCCGATGAACCTGATGCAGAACCTTGCGCGCTATGTGTTCAGCAGCGGCAATGTGTTCGAGGCCGGTCACCATCTGGATGCAAATGGTCCGATCGCATTGGATACCGAAACCCGATTGCGACATCTGGCCTTTGTTGCCGACCCACAGTTGCCTGCGATCGACACCGCCAATGGTCGCCTGCATTTCCTGCAGCTGGTGGGTTTGAGCGATGAGGAGATGGCAGCGGTAAAACGCTGGTCAACACAGGGTGTGCTGGCGACATTGGAGCCGGCGATGCCGTTGTGGATCACCGAGCTGGAGCGCGATTCGCTGTTGGCCGATCCCAGCATCGCCGCGCAGCTTGAAGCGGGCAGCCAGCGCGAGGGTTCCAGCACCGGCATGTTGTTCGTCGAGACCTTGGAATGGTCGGCCGACGGCGCTACCACCACACTGGTGCTGGGCGCAGGGCAGGTTGCCAGCGTGCTCGAACTGTTGCCATTGCGCCTGCATCATGACAAACCGCTGGTGATACTCGGCAAGGATCGCCAATGGCGCTTCGAGCCCGGCCTGAGCGACGACGTGCAGAGCGATGACGACAGCGCGCGCTGCGTGTTGTCCGATGCCAGCCTGAAGGCGATGCTGGCCAGCGTGCGTGCCGAGCGAGGCCTGTATCCGATGCCCGGCGGCAAGCTGCAGATCGAAGTGCGCCCAAGCTTGCTGCGCGACGGGCAGGGCAAAGTGATCCGCGAGATCGGCTGATCCCGCGGCGTTATCGCGGGCGTGCCGCAGGCAAGGAGAACACGAAGCTTGCGCCTTCATTGCTGTCGAGCAGGCGGATCTGGCGATGGTGCAGCTGCAGGATGCGGTGCACGATCAGCGAGCCCAGGCCGCCGCTGTCCGGACGCTGGCTGCCCAGCGCCGGCAGCGTGCTGAACAACTGTTCGCGGCGTGCCAGCGGAATGCCGGGGCCGGTATCGGAAACGCTGACCTGTACGTCGCCATCGACTGCATGCAAGGCAACCGTGATGCGGCCGCCTGGTGGTGTATGCCGGATCGCGTTGTCGAGCAGGTTGGTCAATACCCGTTCGATCAGGCCCAGGTCGGCTTCAACCGGCGGCAGGCCGGCGGGAATCAGTGCATCGAGCTGCTGCCGCCGCGACTGTGCGGCGAGTTCGAATTTCTGGAAGACGTCCTGGATCAGGTCCGGCAGCGAGAACGCCTGCAGTTCCAGTACAACGCCGCCATGTTCCAGTCGCGCCAGTTCGAACAGTGCCTGTGCAAGCCGACCAACCTTGTGGCTCTGCGACAGGGCGATGCCCAGGTAGCGCTGTCTCTCCTCGGCGCTGAGGCTGGCGTCCTTGAGGGCCAGGGTTTCCAGATAGCCATGCAACGACGACAGCGGCGTGCGCAGGTCATGCGACAGGTTGGCGACCAGTTCGCGACGCTGCAGGTCCTGCTGCCGCAGCTGCTGCCATTGCTCGCTGACGCGTTGGCTGAGATGGGCAAAGCTGTGTTGCAGGATGCTCAGCTCGTCGCGCTCACCGGCACGCAGCGGCGTCGGCGGCAGGGGCAGGCGCGGGTCGGCGCTGTCCACGTCGAAGGATTGGATGCGACGGGTGAGCTGGCGTAGCGGCCGGGTTACCCAGCGGAACGCGATCAGTCCAGCCAGCAGCCCGATCACGGCGACGATCGCCAGCGACCATAGCGTGGTGCGCAGATTGCTATTGGCAGCGATGTCAGCAGCCAGTGCTTCACGTTGCTCGCCGACCAGCACCACATAGATGTAGCCGACCTGGCGGCCCTGCACCCGCAGCGGTGCGGCATTGAATACCTTGCGGCCGCTGCTGCTGCGCGGGTCGTCGCCGAAGATCGGCAGTTTTTCGCCGTTGAGCAGCGCCTGCACCGGAGCCAGGTCAACGCGGTCCCGCTTGAGGTGGCCTTCCGGCGCGTCATGGCCGAGGATGCGGCCTTCGTCATCCAGCAGATAGACCTCGACGCTGGGATTGACCGACATCAGCTTGCCGAACAGGGCACGCACTTCGCCATCGCGGATGCCGCGTGCATCCATCAACTCGCCGCTGCGGGCGATGTGCTCGGCCAGGCCGCGCGACAGGCGCTGCACGGTTTCCTGTTCGTGCATGCGGCTGCTGCGCATCTGTATCCACGCCAGCGCACCGCAGCAGACCAGCAGCAGTGCGCAGAACACCAGCGACAGGCGCTGCGAGAGCGTCAGCCGGATCATGCCGTGCTCCCGTCGTCGCTCGCCAGTTTGTAGCCACGTCCCCATACCGTGAGAATCCGCTTCGGTGCTGCCGGGTCGTGCTCGATCTTGTTGCGCAGGCGGTTGATGTGGGTGTTGACGGTGTGTTCGTAGCCATCATGCTGATGGCCCCAGACCTGGTTGAGCAGCTCCATCCGCGAATACACCTGGTCGGGGTGGCGGGCGAAGAAATACAGCAGGTCGAACTCGCGCGGGGTGAGTTCCAGCGGGCGCGCTTCAACCTGCGCGGTGCGTGCGACCGGATCGATGCGCAGGCCGGCAACTTCGATCGCGCCGGCGTCGATGCGCGCGTTCTGCGCCATCGCTTCGACCCGTCGCAGCAAGGCCTTGACCCGCGCTACCAGTTCCAGCATCGAGAACGGTTTGGCCAGGTAATCGTCGGCACCCAGTTCCAGGCCGAGGATGCGGTGCAGTTCGCTGGCGCGCGCGCTGGTGATGATGATCGGCGTGTAGCGCGTCATCGCGCGGGCGCGGCGACAGATTTCCAGACCGTCCACGCCGGGCAGCATCAGGTCCAGCACCAGCGCATCCCATTGCCCGCTTTCCAACAGGCGCACGCCTTCATCACCGCTGGCCGCATGGGTGACGTCATAGCCTTCGTCACGCAGGTGCATGCGCAGCAGGTTGGCGATGTGGACATCGTCTTCGACGATCAGGATGCGTTTGCTGCTGCTCATCGACGCCTGCGGCCGTTGAATGGGGTGGCTGGCATTGTGCTTGGACAGGCGCGCGGATGTGTCACGAAGAATTTAACTCTGCGTGAGGATTCCTTGACCTGCCCGGGCGCAGCATGGCCACATCGTCCCTGGCTGGAGAACGCCCATGTCGCTCACCCGTCGCAAGCTGCTTGGTATCGGTGGCATGGCCGCCGCTGCTGGCGTGCTGGGCCTGACTGCCTGCAACGGTCCGGCGCCGGCAGCACCGGCGCGCGGCACCGTGTTCGAGGTGATGCGCAGTGACGCCCAATGGCGTCAGCAGCTCACCCCCGCGCAATACACGGTGCTGCGCCAGCAGGGCACCGAGCGGGCATTCAGCAGCCCGCTCAACAACGAACACCGACGTGGCACCTTCAACTGTGCGGGCTGCGCGCTGCCGCTGTTCTCCTCGGCCACCAAGTTCGACAGCGGTACCGGCTGGCCCAGCTTCTGGGCACCGCTGCATGGCGCGGTAGGCGAGGACCGCGATACCTCCTACGGCATGACCCGGGTGGCGGTGCATTGCCGGCGCTGCGGTGGCCATCTGGGCCATGTCTTCGAAGACGGCCCGCGCCCGACCGGGCTGCGTTACTGCATGAACGGCGTGGCCCTGCAATTCGCCGCGGCCTGAGCGCCGCCTCCCTCATTCAAGAAGGACGTTTCCATGTTCCTGTTGGTACTGGCCTATCTCGGCGGTGTACTCACCCTGCTCAGCCCCTGCATCCTGCCGGTGCTGCCGTTTGTGTTCGCACGTGCGGACCGGCCGTTCCTGCGTAGTGGGTTGCCACTGCTGGTCGGCATGGCGTTGATGTTCGCGGTGGTCGCCAGCCTGGCGGCGGTGGGCAGTCAATGGGTGGCGCAGGCCAACCAGATCGGGCGCTGGATCGCGCTGGTGGTGATGGCGCTGTTTGCTGTGGCCCTGCTGTGGCCGGCGTTGGCAGACCGGCTGTTGGCGCCGCTGCAGCGTCTGGGCGTACGCCTTGGCGCTGCCGCCGATGCCGGGCAGGGCGGAGTGCTGAGCTCGCTGCTGATCGGTGTTGCCACCGGCCTGCTGTGGGCACCCTGCGCTGGGCCGATCCTTGGCCTGATCCTGACCGGCGCGGCCCTGCAGGGGGCCAACGTCGGCACCAGCGGTCTGCTGCTGGCCTATGCGCTGGGTGCGGCAACCTCGCTGGCCTTGGCGGTGTGGATAGGCGGGCGTGTGTTCACAGCCTTGAAGCAGCGGTTGGGCGTGGGGGAATGGATCCGTCGTGGTCTGGGCATTGCCGCCTTGCTGGCGGTGCTGGCAATTGCGATGGGTTGGGACACCGGCCTGCTGACGCGGTTGTCCACGGTCAGCACGGCCAGGTTGGAGCAGAAGCTGCTGGATGCGCTGCCTTCGCAACAGCCGGCAGCAGGTCCGGCAATGATGATGATGGCGGGTGACGGCAAGGGCGATGCCAGCCTGCCGGTGGAAGGCGAGCTGCCGTCGCTGGCCGGCGCCACTGGCTGGTTGAACAGCCCGCCGCTGGATGCACAGCAACTGCGCGGCAAGGTGGTTCTGGTCGATTTCTGGACCTATTCCTGCATCAACTGCCTGCGTGCCATGCCCTATGTGCGCGATTGGGCCGAGCGCTACAAAGATCATGGTCTGGTGGTGATCGGCGTACACGCGCCGGAGTTCGCTTTCGAGCGCGACCTTCGCAACGTGCAGCGCGCGGTGACGGACCTGAAGGTCACTTACCCGGTCGCCATCGACAATGATTTCGCGATCTGGCGTGGCTTCAACAACCAGTACTGGCCGGCGCATTACTTCATCGATGCGCAGGGACGCATCCGCGCCCATCACTTTGGCGAAGGCAATTACGAACAGTCCGAGCAGATCATCCGTCAGTTGCTGCGCGAGGCTGGCAACAGTCTGCCGGGTGACATGGCGCCGGCAATGCGCATGGCAAGCAACGGCGTCGAACGGCAGGCGGACATGAGCAGTTTGAAGTCGCCGGAGACCTACATCGGCCATGGCCGCGCCGAGCACTTCGCCTCGCCGGGCGGCATGCAGGCCGGGCAGGTCGCCGCGTACGCCGTGCCGATGCAGTTGCAGCTCAATCAATGGGCGCTGGGCGGGCAGTGGCGCATCGGCGAGGAAGATGCACAGCTGGAACAGGCGGGCGGGCGGATTGCGTTCCGCTTCCATGCGCGTGACCTGCATCTGGTGCTGGCGCCGCAGGACCCGGCGCGGCCGGTGCGCTTCCGCGTGCGCATTGACGGTCAGGCGCCGGAAGCCGCGGCTGGAAGCGACGTATCCGCGCAGGGCGAGGGCACGGTGGACCAGAACCGCCTGTACCAATTGATCCGCCAGAACGGCGAGGTGCGCGAACGCACATTCGAGATCGAGTTCCTCGATCCGGGCGTGCGCGCCTATGCCTTCACTTTCGGTTGAATGGAGGAGACACGTGATGAGAATCGCCACGGACAAACTGGTCGCCGGCGGCATCGCGGCGGTGGTTGCCGGATTGCTGCTGGTTGCGGTGTTCAGCATGGATCGTTCGGTGCAGGCCGCGCCGGTAGCGCCGGTGTCGATCAGGCTGCCAGCACCGACTGGCGCAGCCGACCTGCAGCAAGCCGGCGTCAAACAGGCAAAGGTGGTGTTTGCCGGCGGCTGCTTCTGGGGTGTGCAGGGCGTGTTCCAGCACATCACCGGCGTGGACAACGCGGTGTCCGGCTACATCGGTGGCAGTGCTGCCGATGCCACGTATACGCGGGTGAGCAGTGGCGGCAGTGGTCATGCCGAAGCCGTGCAGGTCAGCTACGACCCCTCGCAGGTCAGCTACGGGCAGCTGCTGCAGGTGTTCTTCTCGGTGGTGCACGATCCGACCCAGTTCAACCGGCAGGGGCCGGACCATGGCAGCCAGTACCGTTCGGCCATCTATGCCGATGATGCCGCGCAGCGTGATGCGGCGCGCGCCTATATCGCGCAACTGCAGCGCAGCAAGCTGTTCGCCGCGCCACTGGTCACCCAGGTCGATGGTGGCAAGGTGTTTCATGCGGCCGAGGGCTATCACCAGAACTACCTGACCCTGCATCCGGAGGCGGCCTATATCCGCATCAATGATCTGCCCAAGGTCGCCGCGTTGAAGCAACAGTATCCGGCGCTGTACCGCGAACGGCCGCGGCTGGTGATGACCTTGTCGGCGCGATAGCTGTGGGGACGCCACAAACGCAACGGGCCGCCGGTCATGCAACCGGCGGCTCGTGTTTGTTCAGAAGGTATGCGCTGGATCAGCTCAGGCCTTCGGCCTTGAGCGCGGCCTGCACGGCCGGATCGGCCAGCATGCGCTGCTCGAAGCGGTCCAGTGCGTCCATGCCGGTCAGGTCGAGCTTCAGGCCACGTGCCCAGCGCAGGGTCACGTAGGTGTAGGCATCGGCGATCGAGGCGCGCGGGGTGCCGCCGAGCCAGTCGACCTCGACCAGACGGTCATTGATGCGCTGGTACAGGGCAGTGAGCTTCTGACGCGCGTTTTCCTGGGTGCGGGCGATCACTGCCTCGTCTTCCAGGTACTTGGTCGAGCCGAAGATCGGGTAGTAGGTCGGGTGCAGGTCGGCGTTGACGAAGGACAGCCAGCGGTTGACCTCGGCGCGCGTACGCAGGTCGCTGCCGCCTTCCAGGCCGGCAGCCGGGGCCTTGTCACAGATGTAGTGCAGGATGGCCGCGTTCTGGGTCAGGATCCAGCCGCCGTCTTCCAACATCGGCACGGCGCCGGCCGGGTTCATCTTCAGGTATTCGGGCGACTTCATCGTGGCGTAGTCCACGATCTGCAGCTCGAACGGCAGGCCCGACCAGAGCAGTGCGATATGGTCGGCCAGCGAACAGGCGCCGGGCTTGGTATAGAGCTTCATCAGGGCTACCTCGGGAGTTGAAAGACCCGGGCATTATCGCCACAAGCGCGTAACGCAGTGTGTCCATGATTGGCACAGACAGTGCGTTACGCGTTCAGTTGGCTCAGGAAGCGCGCGGCTTCAGCGACTGCACCTTGTAGAAGGTGTGCCCGCCGATGGTGGCCACCTGGTAGGCATTGCGCCAGCTCGGGCTGGCAATGGCGTGGGCCGCGAAGTGGCTGGCGCCGGGCACGATCTCCTTGCGCTGGCCATTGGGCAGGGCCCAGTTGCGCTCGGCGGCAAAGGCCACGTCCACGGCTTCGGCCCAGGCATCGTTGTTGCGCAGCTGGGTGCCGGGGGCGACCAGGGTCGGGGCGAACTGCTTGCGCGCGGTTACCACCTGGCACATCGAGTCACCCCACAGACCGCTGTCCAGCCGCCGCAGGGCGACTTCGGCCACGGCCTGCTGGCCGCGCAGGGTCTGGTCGCGGGCTTCCAGATAGACGGTGGTGCTCAAGCACAACGAATCGGCTGCTGGCTGCGGCAACATCTGCGACAACCAAAGAATCCAAGCCAGTTTCATAAATCTCCTTGCTCCGTATGGGCCGCAGCCTGCCTGCCCCCAATCGGGAACTGGACAGCAACGACTTGGCGTTATGGGGAGGCGGCCGTGGCATCGGGGCCGCCCCGTGGGCAGCCCTCAATCAGATTGGGGAGGGCTGCGCCTGCTCACCGGAACTGGTGGGTGAGCGGAAGTTGGCGCAAGGTAGGGGGGGAATCCAAAACTCATCCTGAACGGTGTTTGTTGACATTCAGGTTTGTTGCAGGGGGTGTTTTTGTCTCGGGTACGCGCATTCAGGTTTTTGCGGGCACAGCGGCGGGGTGATTCGGGGTCACGTCGGTCCGCTGCTCGACGCCGAAATAAGTGGGATTCGCATCGCACTTTAGGCTGCTTGCTGCATCGAACGCGTCGCCGGGGGAGCGCCGCGCTTCCGCGATTGGGTGCGTTGATATCGATGAGGGCGTTGAGCGAATCGTCCCGGGTGCGCCTGCGCTTACCCGGGCTACGACGGTGCTGTCCAAAATCGGACGGGGGCTCAAAGTGCCGCGGCGAGACAACTGCCCTGATCGATTGCCCGCTTGGCGTCGAGTTCTGCAGCGACATCCGCGCCGCCGATGACATGGACGCTGCGGCCGGTGGCCTGCAGGGCGTCGGCCAGCTCGCGGCGTGGTTCCTGACCGGCGCAGATCACCACGGTGCCGACGTCGAGCAGTTGCTCCTGGCCATCCACGCGGATGCGCAGGCCGCTGTCGTCCACGCCCAGGTACTCGACGCCGCCAAGCATCTTCACGCCCTTGGCCTTGAGCGTGGCGCGGTGGATCCAGCCGGTGGTCTTGCCGAGCTTGGCACCGGGCTTGCCAGGGCTGCGCTGCAGCAGCCAGGCCTTGCGGGCCGGGGCTTCGGGTTGCGGTTTGGCCAGCGCGCCACGGCTCTCGAAACTGGTATCCACCCCCCATTCGGCCATCCAGCGGGCCGGGTCCAGGGCCGGTGACGGGCCTTCATGCACGAGGAACTCACCGACGTCGAAACCGATGCCACCGGCGCCGATGATGGCCACCTTGTCGGCGGCCTTGACCCGGCCCAGCAGCACATCGAGATAGCTGACCACCATTGGATGGTCGGCACCCGGGAAGTCGACTTTGCGCGGACTGATGCCGGTGGCGACCACCACCTCGTCGAAGTCATTCAAATCCTCGGCATCGGCGCGGGTGTTCAAGCGCACATCGACCCCGGTTGCGGCCAGCTGATGGCGGAAGTAGCGCAGGGTTTCGTGGAACTCTTCCTTGCCGGGGATGCGCTTGGCCACGTTGAACTGGCCACCGATCTCGTCGGCCGCATCAAACAGGGTCACCTTGTGGCCGCGGCTGGCGGCGACGGTGGCGCAGGCCAGCCCGGCCGGGCCTGCGCCGACCACCGCGACGCGCTTGGGCGCGCTGGTCGGCAGGTAGACCAGCTCGGTTTCGTGCGCGGCACGCGGGTTGACCAGGCAGCTGGCGCGCTTCTGCTGGAACACATGATCCAGGCAGGCCTGGTTGCAGGCGATGCAGGTATTGATCGCCTCGGGCTTGCCGGCCTTGGCCTTGGCTGGCCATTGCGGATCAGCCAGCAGCGGCCGCGCCAGCGACACCATGTCGGCGCCACCGCCGGCGAGGATGCCCTCGGCCACGTCCGGCATGTTGATGCGGTTGGTGGCGATCAGAGGAATGCCGACATGCGGCTTGAGCTTGGCGGTGACGCCTGCAAACGCCGCGCGCGGTACTGAGGTAGCAATGGTCGGAATGCGCGCCTCGTGCCAGCCGATGCCGGAATTAAGCAGGGTCGCGCCGGCCGCTTCGATGGCCTTGGCCTGCTGCACGATCTCCTGCCAGTTGCTGCCGTCCTCGACCAGGTCCACCAGCGACAGCCGGTAGATGATGATGAAGTCCGGGCCACAGGCCTCGCGGATGCGGCGCACGATCTCCACCGCAAAGCGCATGCGCCTTGCCGGGTCGCCGCCCCAGGCGTCGTTGCGGCCATTGGTGCGCGGGGCGATGAACTCGTTGATCAGATAGCCTTCCGAGCCCATCACCTCGACACCGTCATACCCGGCATCGCATGCGTATTTGGCGGCGCGTGCGTAGTCGGCGATATGCCGCTCAACGCCGCCGGCCGACAGCGCGCGCGGGGTGAACGGGTTGATCGGCGCCTTGCGCTTGGACGGAGCCACCTGCAAGGGGTGATAACCGTAGCGGCCGGCATGCAGCAGCTGCAGGCAGATCTTGGCACCGTGGCCGTGGACTGCTGCGGTTACCTGGCGATGGCGGCTGACTTCCCAGGGCCAGGACAGCTTGCTGCCGAATGGCGTCAGCCAGCCAACCACGTTCGGCGCGAAGCCACCGGTGACCAGCAGCGCCGCGCCGCCGGCGGCGCGCTCGCCAAAGTAGGCGGCCAGCTTTTGGAAGTCGCGGGCGTGATCCTCCAGCCCGGTATGCATCGAGCCCATCAGGATGCGGTTGCGCAGCTGGGTGAAGCCCAGCTCCAGCGGGGCGAACAGATGCGGATAGGCGGTGTCGTTGGCTGGCGTCATGCTGGATACGCTTGCGTATGGAATAGCCCATTCTGACTGGCAATCGGTCTGGCCTCAATCCTTGGGCCGCCAATCAGCTATGGGTGCCTAACCAAAAAGGTGACGGCTTCATTACAATGCGCCGCCCCGCCCAGCAACGGACTGACTGTCGTGGACGTTCCATGCCTGTAATGCCTTCAAGTGTTGTTCCCGCAAAACGCGCTCTGCGCTTGTTTCCTCAACTCTGGGTTCTGGTAGCGGGCATCGTTTTGCTTGGCGGGCTGGCTCGCCTGTTCATGTGGTGGGACTACGCCGGCAGTGAACGCGGCTTGGCGTTGCTATGGCCGGCAATGTTGCAGGGCGCGCGCTATGACCTGGTGGCCGGTGCGGTAGCCGCTGGCGTGGTCGGCTTGCTGACGGTCCCGATCTGGCTGCTTGGACGGCGCGAAGCGGCACTGCGTCTGGCACAGCATCTGCTTCTGGCGCTGCTGTTGGTGTTCCTCCTGCTTTTCTTGTGCGAGCACTTCTATTACGCGTTCTATAAAACGCGCTTCGACCCCATCGTATTCGGCATGTTCGAGGACGACACTGGGGCGATCCTGGGCACGGTCTGGGACGACTATCCAGTGATCCCTGGCGTGCTTGGCCTGTTGCTGGCCGGCGGGCTGTTGTACTGGGCCATTCCGCGTACGGGGAACTGGCTGGCACTGCGTTGGCCGTCTGCTTCTGGTACCTGGACGCGCGCGCTGCTGCTGGTGTTGCAGTGCGTGTTGCTGGTGCTGCTGGCACGCGGCAGCGTCGGCAACTTTCCGTTGGTAAGGCGTGATGTGACCGTCTCGACCGATCCCTTCGTCAACGCACTGGTGCTCAATGCGCCGTTGACGCTCTACCGCGCCGCACGCACACGCGCCAAAGAAACCGATTTTGGCGAAGATCCGTTGGTTGGTGTGCGAAGCAATGGATTCAGGGATCTGGAAGAGGCAGCCAGGCTCGCCGGGCTGCCTTCGGCCGATCCGCAGGTGTTGCAGGCGGCGCTGTTCCCGGTTGCTCCCGGCCAGCCACGCAGCCTGGAGCAGTCACCGCATGTGGTACTGGGCTTGTTGGAATCGTTTGGCCAAGACCTGCTGCACACCGACGGGCCGGGCAACGACATGCTTGGCCGCCTGCGTGCCGAGCTGCCCACTGGTCACCGTTTCGAAAACTTCATCGCAGGCCAGAACGGCACCCATCCGACACTGGAAAACCTGATCCTGGGGACACCGATCACCCCGCTTGCGCTGGGCCGCAACGCACGCCTGGCGTTTGATACCTCGGCGGCGCTGCCATTCCAGCGCGCGGGTTATCGCACCGTGTTCATTTATGGCGGCGGCAGCGATTGGCGCGAGATTGGCACCGCGCTTCCGAATCAAGGGTTTGATCGGGTGTATGACGCGCGCGATATCAAGCAGCGTTTCGCCCAGGCCACCGGGACCGAATGGGGTTTGTATGACAGCTGGCTGTTCCGTTTCGCGCAGACCTTGTTGAGCGAGGCTGATGCCCGTGGTGAGCGGCTGTTCATGGTGTTGCTGACCACCAGCAACCATCCACCGCATCTGTTGGATACGCCACGTCGGCAATACCCCTTGGATCCGGCGGCCTTGGGTCCTCGCGCGCTGGCTGATACCGGCGAGCTGCGACGGATGTTGGCTACCTATCAATACCAGGCCGATGAGCTGGGCGGTTTCCTGCAGCAGCTGCGCGAGCAGCCGTTGGGCGAGCGAACCCTGGTGGCGATGGCTGGCGACCACAACCTGCGCTCGCATTACCGCTACGACCTGCCTGCCGAGCAGGTGGACGTGGATCGCGTATTCGCATGGTTGCGGGTTCCACCGGCGTTCGCGCCGGCCGACAGCGCGCCTGATACCAGCGCTTTTGCCGGGCATGGGGATTTACTGCCGACCTTGGTGGAACTGGCGTTGCCGGGCCAGCGCTACTTCGCCACCGGCCGCAATCTCTGGCAGCCCGCGCCCAATGGCGGGGAGGCCTTGGCACAGTTCGAGCGCATGTATATTCCCGCGGGCGTGTTGTTCCCCTTGGAAGCGCCGCGCCTGCATCGCTGGCTTGATTCCCGCCATGTGCAGGTACAAGGCGAGGCACCGGATGCGGTCAGCGCGGCGCGGGCAAGGCAGGCAGCCGCTTGGGTGGCATTACGCGACTGGCATATCCGTCAGCAGGTGATGCGCAGTCGTCGCTGACTGCGTAGTCGCGGGTGGTCAGGTCGCGGACGTGGATGCCGCGGGTCGCGGTTGGCGATCAAACAAGGGCAGGGTGACGCCGCAAAGTGGCCCGATCAGCAGGGCAAACGCCAGCGTGCCCCAGCCTACATTGCCGCCCAGCCACCAGCCCACTGCCAGTGCGCAGGTCTCAATCAGGGTGCGCACCTTCCAGATCGCCCAGCCGGTACGCGCATGCAGGCCGGTCATCAGGCCATCGCGCGGGCCAGGCCCGAAACGCGCACCGATGTAAAGCCCGGTGGCGATCGCCAGCAGCACCAGTCCAGCAGCGAACAACAGCAGTTGCCACAGCAGGCCCTGCGCGGCCGGCAACAGATTCAGGCCCAGCTGTGCGCTGGGGCCGATCAGCAACACGTTGAGCACCGTGCCCAGCCCGGGTCTCTGCCGTAGCGGCAGCCACATAAGCAGTACGCAGATGCCGACAAGGTTGGTGACCAGGCCAAAGCCCCAGCCACTGCGCAATGAGATCCCCTGGCCCAGGACATCCCAGGGGGCGATGCCGATACCGGCACGTATCATCAAGGAAGAGGCAATACCAAACAGGAACAGGCCCAGCAGCAGCTGCAGCAGGCGCGATACAGACATCAGGGAGGGCATTGTCGGGAGATCAACGTGCTGCCTGCAGTGCAGGCTCATGGGTGGAGGCGTTGCGCCACCTGTAGGTGGCGCAACGTGCTGTGGCGTGTGGCTTAGTCCCAGCCTTCCAGCGCCAGCTTGCCGATGGTGCTGCCGGCCTCCAGTTGGCGGTGTGCCTGGCGCAGGTGCTCGGCATTGATCGTGCCCAAGCGCTCACTGAGCGTGGTGCGGAGTTCGCCGGCATCGATCAGGCTGGCCGCGCGGGTCAGGATGCGGTGCTGCTCGATCATGTCGGTGGTGCGGAAGCGGGCGCGGGCAAACA
Organism: Stenotrophomonas sp. PS02298; assembly: GCF_029959445.1. Classification (GTDB taxonomy): domain Bacteria; phylum Pseudomonadota; class Gammaproteobacteria; order Xanthomonadales; family Xanthomonadaceae; genus Stenotrophomonas. The sequence continues at coordinate 23,989 of NZ_JASCOR010000047.1, forward strand.
TGAATTCCCAGTGGATGCCGATGCATTTCGCTTTATAGGGATCGCCGATGCGCAGTTCACCGGCAGGCTCGACGATCAACCCGACGTGGCCTTGTGGCGCCAGCAGTTCACCCAACTGTTGCCAGTACAGGTCGGTGTTGGCCAGGTTGAGTGCCGCCTCGACGCTGCTGATGCCCAGCGCCTGCAGCTGTGGTGCCAACGGCTGGCGGTGGTCAATGACGTGCGCTGCGCCCATCTGCTCGCACCACTGGACGCTTTGCGGGCGCGAAGCGGTGGCCACCACGGTGAAGCCGGCGTGGCGACCAAGCTGGATCGCCATTGAACCAACGCCGCCGGCGCCGCCGATCACCAGCAAGGTCTTGCCGGTATTGCGACGCCCGTCCAACTGGAAAGGCATGCGCTGGAACAACAGTTCCCAGGCAGTAAGTGTGGTCAGTGGCAATGCCGCGGCTTCGGCGAAATCCAGCGTGGTCGGCTTGCGCCCCACCAGGCGCTCGTCCACCAGCTGCAGCTGTGCGTTGCAGCCCGGGCGGGTGACGTCGCCGGCGTAGTAAACCTCATCGCCAATTTCAAATGCGGTGACCTCCGGGCCGACCGCCACCACGGTGCCTGCGGCATCGAAGCCCAGTATCCGTGGTGGGTTTTCCTCGCCTGGCTTGGGGCCGCGCAGTTTGGTGTCCACCGGATTGACCGAAATGGCTTGAACCTGAACCAGGATGTCCTGGCCCTGCGGAGCCGTCGGGTCTGGCAGGTTCAGGTCCTGCAGCGCGTCCGGTTCATCAATGGGGAGATAGCGGGTCAGGCCGATTGCTTTCATGCGGAAAAGTTCCGTGGCGGGGGAGCAAATTCATCATACCGAGCAAACGATTCAGCTGGCAGTAACAGGTGGCGCAAGCCCTGTTAATGAAGGGTTTGTCAGATGAAATCAGCTGCGTCGCAGCATTCCCCCCGGAAGCCTTGCGATAGCTTGCTCTTGCGTCCTTTGACCAAGCTGTATACGTTGCGCCGAGCCGGACACGTAGAGGTCTGGTGGTCGCTCCATATGTTACGAGCCTGTTAACATCGCCTTCACGGCCAAGCGCATAATGTGCACCGCGATGGCGTGAGGAAACGGCCGTCTCTGAACGCGACGAAGAATATCGCTGTGCTGGACCATGCCTCTACCGGTTTCATACCCCCGAAACAAGGAGCTGTATTTCATGAACAAGAAGATCCTTACTGCCGCGCTGCTCGGTGGTCTGGCTTTTGCCCAGGCCGCTTCGGCTCAGGAATTTGACGACCGCTGGTACCTGACCGGTTCGGCCGGCTTCAACTTCCAGGACGACGATCGTGGCACCAACGACGCCCCGTTTGCCACGCTGGGTCTGGGCAAGTTCATCAGCCCGAACTGGTCGCTGGATGGTGAGCTGAACTATCAGAACCCGAACTTCGACAGCAACCAGGATCAGAACTGGTCGCAGTACGGCGTTTCGCTGGACCTGCGTCGCCACTTCATCCAGGAAGGCCGTGGCTGGAACCCGTACCTGCTGGCAGGTCTGGGCTACCAGAAGGCTGAAGAAGAGTACCAGTCCGGCGGCCTGCTGAAGGATCGCAAGGACGGCAACCTGGCCGCCAAGGTCGGCGTTGGTCTGCAGACCACCTTCGAAAAGCGCGTCGCTGTGCGTGCTGAACTGGCTTACCGCGCTGACTTCGACGACCAGAGCTACGCTCCGGCCGCCGCTGGCAAGGAACAGGATTGGTTCGGCGACGTGCTGGCTTCGGTCGGCGTCGTGATCCCGCTGGGCCCGGCTCCGGTCGCTGCTGTTGCTCCGGCACCGGCTCCGGTTGCTCCGAGCTGCGCAGATCTGGATGACGACGGTGACGGCGTCAACAACTGCGACGACAAGTGCCCGAACTCGCAGCCTGGCCAGACCATCGGTCCGGACGGTTGCCCGGTGCCGGTCTCGATCGATCTGAAGGGTGTCAACTTCGATTTCGACAAGGCCACCCTGCGTCCGGACGCCGTGTCGATCCTGAGCGAAGCCTCCGAGATCCTGAAGCGTTACCCGGATCTGCGCGTTGAAGTTGCCGGTCACACCGACTCGAAGGGTACCGACGCTTACAACCAGAAGCTGTCCGAGCGTCGCGCCAAGGCTGTGTACGACTACCTGACCACCAATGGTGTGGCAGCGTCGCGCCTGCAGGGCCCGATCGGCTACGGCGAGAGCCGTCCGATTGCTCCGAACACCAATGCTGATGGTTCGGACAACCCGGAAGGTCGCGCAAAGAACCGTCGTACCGAGCTGAACGTCCAGAACTAATCGGACGCTTCGGTTTCAGTACCACAGTTTGAGAACAAGGCCCGGCATTTGCCGGGCCTTGTTTGTTTCTGCATCGGCGACTTTCCAGATCGCAATTTGTGTGACGTCGGCGGGTAATCGCGGTTTGCGCGCACATAACGGTTGAAAGCGCTGCGGACGCTGCCTACACTCGCCGCGTTAACTTGCCGAATGGAAATTCAATGCTGCGTATCGCTCTGGCTGGTCTTGTCGCCCTGGCATTTGTGCCTGCCGCCCATGCAGCCGTGGATTGCTCGGCCAGTTCCGTGACGCCGGCGCCGCTGGCCACCTCGTTGATCGCACCGGTGGCGTCGGAGCTGTATGTGCGTCCGGGCCAGCTGGGCATGCCATCGGGTGTATTGAGCTCGGCCGGTGGTGATGAGCAGTCGCTGGACCGCGTGTTGATGCGCCTGCGGGTCGAGAGCTGCAACAACGTTGCCAACGCCATTCCGGCGCGTCCGGCAATCAACGCCAACGATCCGGCTGCCTACAAGCCGCAGACCGAGTTCGACAACACGCCGTGGCGTTTTGACATGAGCCAGAACGGCAAGCGCATGACCGCCGAAGAATTCGATGCCTGGATGAAGGCGCGCGGTGTGCGCGTGGTCAAGGCACGTCCGGCCGCGACCGATCCGGCTGCAGCACCGGCTGCGGCGCAGCCCGCTGCCGAGGTCAAGTAAGGCGGCAACAGCCGCTCGTAGCCCTGATGTCGTCGTCCAAGCCGCCGTATCCTCCGCACGCCCGCCGCGCACCGCCCGGCGGGCGTTTGCTTTCGCGTGCGCCCAGCAATGCCGCCCGCGCCGGCAAGGCTGCCCCCGCCGGGGTTCGGCACGGACTGGCGCGGGTGCTGTCCAAGGCCGGCGTGTGCTCGCGTACCGAAGCTGCACGACGGGTGCTCGACGGCCGCGTCAGCGTTGATGGCAAGGTGGTGCGAGACCCCGAGTTCCCGGTGATTACTGGTCGCCAGCAGGTGTTGCTGGATGGCCTGCCGCTGGCAGCACCGCGACGTCTCTACCTGGCCTTGAACAAGCCGCGTGGTCTGGTCACCACGGTGCAGGACGAGCAGGGCCGCGACACCGTTTATCAGTGCTTTGAAGGTGCCGGCCTGCCGTGGATGGCGCCGGTAGGGCGCCTGGACAAGGCCAGTGAAGGCCTGCTGTTCTTCAGCAATGATCCGGAGTGGGCGGCGCGTCTTACCGAGCCCAGTACCGGCCCATTGAAAACCTATCGGGTACAGGTGGATGCTGTGCCCGGTGCAGCCGTGCTCGAGCGCATGCAGGCGGGTATCGACGACGAGGGCGAACGCCTGGCGGCGCATTCGGTGCAGCTGCTGCGGCATGGCGAACGCACCGCGTGGTTGGAGGTGGTGCTGGATGAAGGCCGCAATCGCCACATCCGGCGCCTGCTCAAGGCGTTGGGGCTGGAAGTACTGCGCCTGATGCGGGTGGCGATAGGGCCCGTGCAGTTGGGCGAGTTGGGCAAGGGCCAGTGGCGGGAGTTGAGCCAGGCAGAGCTGAATGCGCTGCAGGCTGCCAGCAAAACAGCACATGTCAGTGTGAGTGACTAAGTTCAATAAATTCAGATAAATAGCTGCACTTGGTGAGATGGTGGATTAGACTGCGACTCTAATTACTTGAGGTCATTGCCATGCAAGCTCTTTCCCGCGTCTCTGGCATCGTTCTCGTGGCGGCTTCGGTTGCGGTGTTGGGCGGTTGCGCTTCGTCGGCCAAGAAGACTGCGAAGAACGACGACAAGCCGATCGAAGTGCGGGTGGAAGCGCCGCTGGCTGAGAAGGACTCGCTGGGCAACTACCGTTTCATGATGCAGCAGGGCGAGCAGAAGATGAGCGCCGATCAGTTCGATGCCTGGATGAAGGCCAATGGCATCCGCGTCGCCAAGGGCGCCGCCGTGCCGGCACCTGCAGCGCCTGCCAAGAAGAACTGACGGTAGTGCCGAGCCATGCTCGGCAGAGGCTCTACAAGCAAACCCAAACGTAGCACCGAGCCATGCTCGGCAAGGGGCTTTACCGGTAAGGCCTCTGCCGAGCATGGC